>CAYLSV010000138.1:4592-7485 GCA_964386435.1 uncultured Tepidisphaerales bacterium | reverse complement strand
CACGCCGCCGCCAGCGGCAGCCACGCGAACCGGCCGATGTGGGCGACGATCAGCTCGCCCTGCCAATCGAACAGCGCGTCGACCACCGGTTGCACCGGCCCCGGCCACGCCCGGTTCAGCAGCCGCAGCACGCCGATCGCCAGCAGTTGCCCGCCGACGAGGAAGGAGAGAATCGCCAGCCCCAGCCACACCGTCGGCCGCCGCACGCACCCGGCGACGGCGACGGCGAAGCCGAGTGCTGCCACCGTTGCCGCCGCCGCGAGGGATCGGCCGCCGGGCAAGGCGTGGGCGGTCCACCAGCCGATCGGCGTCGACCAATTCTGCATCCGCAACGCCAGCACCACGATCGGCCACGTCGCCGCGAGCACGATCACCGCGAGCACCGCCCACGGCACCCGCCGCCGCTCCCCCGCGATGTCGAGGCCGTCGCCGGGCGTGCGCCAAGTCGCCCAGATCGCCGCCGCGCCCAAGGCCACGGTCAGCACGATCTGCGGCACGCCCGCCACCACCGCCGCGGCGGCCGAGGCGTCGCGGGAGTCGGTGAGCGTCCGGCCGCCGCCGTCCCAGACTTCTCGGACGAGCACGCTGATGACCTTGATGCCCGTTGGGTCCCAGACGGAAAACTCCTGCGCCGCCAGCAGCAGCGTGGCGGCCCACCCACCGGCAACGGCGGGCATGAGCAGTTGCCACCGTATTCGCCGCCGGCCGCCGTCGAGGGTGGCGGCGTCGAGCACGTCCGCATCCAGCCGCCGCCGGGCTAGGCTGACGACCACCGCCGACACCGGCCACAGCCACAGCCCGAGCGTTACGACGCCCCGCACCACGTCCAGCCAACCCTGCGGCCGCACCGGCCCGACCGTTGCCCGCAGAAACTCCGCCGCCGCGTACGTCACCGCCACCCCCGGCAACGCCAGCGGCAGCACCGCCCACACCCACAGCCCCCGTTGCCGCGCGATCGGCCCGCTGATGAGTACGCCAAGCATCGTCGCCAGCGTCGCCGCCGCCGTGCTCAGCAGCAGCGTCCGCCCCCACACCATCGCCCGCCCCTCACCTGGCAGCAGCTCGATCAAGCTCCCCGGATGCGTCGCCACCAGCCCAACCGCCCACAGCAGCGGCAGCCCGCAGCACGCGCCGACGATCAGGCACAACGCCAGCCGGCTCATGGCACCCCCCGCCGCACGTGCAGCACCTCGTCCCTCAGCGGGTTGGGCAGGCCCAGCGGATGCACCCCGTCGGCCCCCTCGACCGGCACCGGCTCGAACTCCGCCTCAATCCACGCCTTGAACGCCGGGAGCCGCTTCTCGAAGTCGAAGCGGGCGAGGTGCATCACCCGCACGTCGGCCTCCTCGAGCGCGGCGATGACCTCGGCCGAGTCGATCATGCCCGATCGCAGCCGCTTGCTCGACATCACCGCCAACGTCGGCGGCACCCGGCGGTCGGCGAGATAGGCGTACAGCAACTGATCGGCGAACACCGCCTTGCCGGGTGCCTCCCGCAGCGGGTCGATGATCTGCGTGAACAACTGCTCGCCGCGTACTTCGCCGAACACGTACCGTGACCGCCGCATCGGCCCCACGGTCAGCAGGACGACCAGGGCGAGGGCGACGGCCGTGGAGAGGGTGGTCCGGGCGGTGGTGAGGTTCAGGATCTCGACGGTGCTGACGCGCTTGGTCCGGCGCATGCGGCGGCTGTCGCCGTCGACGTGCCAGACGGTGCGGCGGTGAACCGCCGGCCGCGTGATGAGCGGCTTGGCGTAGCGGCCGACGCGCTGCATCACCGCCTCGGCCCCGTACGCCCCCAGCCACGCCAGCGGCACGATGAGCACCAGCAGATGGTGGTACCACAGCGGCCGGTGCAGGGCCAACAGCCCGCCCATCACCGCGAGCCACATCACCGCCAGCCCGGCCGCGGGCACCCGCCGTTGCCACGCCCACCCGATGCCCAACCCGGCGAGGATGATCGTCGCCCACTGCCTGATGCCGAAGCGGAGGAAGAAGGCGAGCACGTCGCGGTCGGCGAAGCCGTCGCGGGTTTGCTGCGACAGCCCGGCCCCGGCCATCTGGGTGATGCCGCCGAAGAAGCCGCTGAGCCAGCCGATGAGCCCGAACGCCAACAGTCCCACGCCCGACAGCACGCCCGCCGCGGCGAATTGTTTCCGCAACACCAGCCACAGCGGCAACGCCACGACCAGCGGCACCATCAGCATCTTGCACAGCAGCGACGTCGCCAGCAGCAAGCCCGCCCCGGCCGCCCATGCCAGCGGTTGCCGCTCGGTTGCCCGGACCGTCGCCCACGCCGCCAGCAGCGCCAACGCGACGGCCGGCGTGCCGATCAGGACGGTGCCGCTCATCATCGTGACGAAGTACCCCGCCCACAGCCCCGCCGCCCCGACGGCCGCCGCCGGGATGCCGACGTGCCGCCGGGCGAGCTTGTAGATCAGCCCGGCCGACAGCGCGATCAGCGCCAGCGACGTCAGTCGTGCCAGCCACAGCGCCACCACCGGCTGCCCCGGCACGAGCACATCGCTCAGCTTCACCAGCCCGGCGAGGTAGTGCGTGTACAGCGGCGGCTGGTCGTTCCACACCGCACCGTACAGCGGCACGCCGTCGGCGAGCAGCCGGGCCTTCATCATGTTCAGCCCTTCATCGGCGCTGAACTGCCACACCCGCCGCGCCCCCGGCCACGCCGGCAACATGGTCAGCCCGAGCCACAGCACCGGCAGCCACGCCCACCCGGCCGCGTCGTCCAGCAGCCACCACACCTTGTCCCACACACGCCGTCGCACGCCGGACATCATGCCGATCGGGCCCGTGAGGCCAAATGCAGCGAGGGCAAATGCAACTTCTCCCGCATGCGGCATCGCTGAAGCCCCCGCCGCCGCGTAGCGGCGGGG
>CAYLSV010000138.1:0-4582 GCA_964386435.1 uncultured Tepidisphaerales bacterium | reverse complement strand
CTGCACCAGCCGACCATCCACGCTCGAGTTCGTATGTAGCCCCGCCGCTACGCGGCGGTGGGGGCTTCAGCGACGCCTCGCTCGACTTACTCGCTTCGCCTGACGTGCAACACGGTGCCGTCATTGAGCAGGCGCACCTCGTACTTCTCCGCCAACCACCGCTCGAAGTCCTCCCCGAACTCGGCCGGCTCGAAACGCGTGAAGCTCGCCGCCGCGACGTCGGCTTCGGTGAACGCCTGCCGCACGTCGTCGCCGGTGATCAGGCCGGCCGTCAGGCGTTTTTGCGACACGACGGCCAGTGCGGCCGGCACGCGGCGGTCGGCGAGGTAGGCGTGGATCAACTCGTCCGAGAAGACGGCCGAACCGCCGGCTTCGCGCAACGCCGCGATCCGGGCGGGCGGGACGGGCCGGCCTTCGCGTTCCCGGATCAGGTGCGGGCTCAGCCTGAGCGGGTTGACAACCGCCACCGTCAGCAATCCCAGGACCGCCGGCACCCGCCACCGCCTGTGCTCCGCCCGCACCCACGTCAGCAGCCGCTCGGCCCCGTAGCTCGCCTGCCACGAAAGCGGAACGGTGAGCGTGAGGAAATGGTGGTACCACACCGGCCGGTGCAGCAGGATGAGCAGGAACATCGCCCAGAACCACGCCGCCACCAGCCACGCGGTGTTAATGCCCCGCCGCATCGCCCAGACGCCGCCGGCGATGGCCAGCACCGTTGCCGGCAGGGTGCGGGCGAAGTATTTGCCGATCTCGTCGAGGGCCGACTTTTTCGAGAACTCCGTGCGGGTCGCCGCCCCCAGCCCGGCGTCGGCCATCTGCGCCACGCCGTCGAAGAAGCCGCTCCACCAGCCCAGCCCGCCGAACACGAGCAGCCCGCCGCCGACGAACCCCGCCGCGGCGACGTATCGCTTCTGCCAGATGAGCCATCCCGGCACCACCGCCACCAGCGGCAGCATCAGCACTTTGCACAGCAACGACAACCCCATCAACCCGCCCCCGATCACGGCCAGCCCGAGCGATCGCCGATCCACCGCCCAAGCCGCCGCCGCGACGGCCGCCAGCGCGAGCGCCACGGCCGGGGTGCCGACGAGCACGCTGCCGCTGGTGTGGGCAACCATGTAGCCGCACCAGAAGAACGCCGCCCCGATGGCCGCCGCCGCGATGCCGACGTGCCGCCGGGCGAGCTTATAAATCAGCGTCGCCATCGCCGCCACCAGCATCAGCGACGTCGCCCGCGCTGCCCACAGCGTCCACACCGGCTGCCCCGGCCACAGCCGATCGCCTAGCTTCACCCACTGCGCCAGATACCACGTGTAAATCGGCGGCTGATCGCTCCAGATCGCCGTGTACAGCGGCACCCCGTCGGCCACCAGGCGGGCCTTCATCATGTTCAAGCCCTCGTCGTGGTCGAACGCCCACCACGTATCCCACGGCCACGCCGGCATCAGCAACAGCCCCTGCACGATCACCGGCAGCCACGCCCAAGCCGCCAACCGATCCAACCACGTTCCGGCAACTGCTCGCACCCCCGTCATCATGCCGATGCCCCGCCGCTTGCCAAGCTCGACGTTCGCAGCGCCATCTCGGCCACCGTGGCGGCGGCGTCGTGGTCGCCCAGATCGCCGTAGAGCCGGGCGAATGCCTGCCGTTGGCGTTGCCGGGCGGTTTCGTTCAGCAGCAAGTCGGCCACCGCGTCGGCGGCCGGGCGGGGGTCGCCGTGCCACGGGACGAACTCGCGGCAGGTGTGATCCGCCGGGTCGAAGCCGCTTGTCAGCAGGTTGACCAGGCCGAACGTCCGCGTCTGGATCAGCCACCGGCCCAGCCCGTGCCACAACATCGGCGAGCCGGCGTAGACGATGATCATCGGCACGCCGTGCAACGCCGTGTGCAGCGTCGCCGTCCCGCTGACGCACCACGCCGCCCGGCACTGTGGCACCAGCTTGTCAAACGCGTCGATTTGCGCCGTCACGTCGTTCTGCCCGGCGAACATTTGTTGCACCAGCTCGTGCGTCGCGCCGGTGGTCGGGCAGACGAATTTCACGCCCGGCACCTTGGCGCGAATGACGTCGAGGGCGGCCTTCATGCGTTGGCCGTTGCTTTGGGCGACGCCGCGGCGGGAGCCGGTGAGCAGCGCCAGCGTCGGCGGCTCATCGTGGTTCGCCGGCGGCAGATGGTCGGGCAACCCACGCCGCGGCGAGAGCAGCGGGTGGCCGACGAACCGCGCGTTCACGCCGCGGTGGCGGAACCACTCGGCCGCGAACGGCAGCACGCACGCCACCTCGTCCGCCAGCTCCGCTAGCACCTTCGCCCGCCCCGGCCGGCTGGCCCACGCCTGGGGAGCGGCGTACCAGACCACCCGCACGCCCCGCTTTTTGGCCCCGGCCGCGAAGTAACGGTTCACCGCCCAACTGTCGCAGCAGATGTGGGTGATGGGCTTGTCCACCGGATACCGCTCGCCCAACGCCCGCAGCCACCGCCGGGCCTCCCGCGCCCGGCCCAGGGCGGCCAGGCCCATCTTCGACTCGCTCACCGCGTCGGCCAGCAGCTCCACGCCCGCCGCCGCCATCATCGGCCCGCCGACGCCCACGAGGCGAGCGCCGCGCCGCTTCAGTTCGCCCGCGACGTCGGCCAGATGCTGGTCGCCGCTGGGTTCGGCGCACGACATAAAGACGCACGGCCCGCGGCCGCGGGCAAGTTCTTGCGGCAATAATCCTTCAGCAGTTGCATCCGGCATCGGCCCGACGGTACGTTGGCTGCGCGAGGTCCGTCGTGACGTTCGGACTGCTCGTCGGCCGATGTTCAGCAGGGGAATTGATGATGACCTCAAAGAAGCCGAAGAAGCTCGCCGCCTACCTCCTCGCTGCCGCCTTGGCCGGGGCCGCCGTGCTCACACCCGCGGTCACGCCCGCCGCGGCGCAGGTGGTGACGGTCACCCACCCGCTGGTCGACCGCGACGCCCCGCCGATGCAATTCCGCAGCTTCCGTCAGAACACGCCAATCGATTTGGCGAATTTGCGCGGGCGGATCGTGGTGGTGCACTTTTTCCTCAGCTTCGGCAACCTCTCCCGGCCGACGATGCGTGAGGTGCAGGCCGTGCAACGCCGCTTCGCCGATCAGGGCCTGGTCGTGCTGGGCGTCTCGTGCGACATCAACCAATCGGAAATGGTCGGCCTGATCCAGCAGGTGAACGTCACCTGGCCGATCCACTACAACCCGCTGGGCAGTCGCGGCCCGATCCCGACCGAATGGGGCGTCACCGGCACGCCGATCTGCTACATCGTCGACGCGACCGGCGTCATCCGCTCGGTCATCGGCCCGCAGCAGCTGGAGGAAGCGATCGAGCAGGTGTTCGAAGCCTTTCCGCCGGGCATGCCCGACGCCGCGACGCTCGCCCGGATCGCCGAGGTGTTGCCGACCATCGAGCAACACCTTGACGCCGACGAACTGGGCGAGGCGGCCCGCATGCTCACGCAGATCCCGCCCGCCGTCGCCGCCGCCCCGGACATTGGCACCACGTATCAGACGCTGGTCGCCCGCACCGAAGAGGCCGTCGACGCCCGCATGTTCGCCGCCGAACAGCACGCCGCCCTCGGCGAGTACGCCGAGGCGTTCGCCGCCTACCAGGAGATTGAAACCGAACTCGCCGGCACCGGCGCCGTCCAGATGGTGCGGGAGGCCGTTGCCAAGCTGCGGGAAAACCCCGACGCTGCCGCGGTGATCCGCGAAGGCAGCCGCGCCGCCGAGGCCCAGGAGGCTCTCGCCGCCGCCCGAACTATGGCCGAGGCCGGCAATCACGTCGCCGCCCGCGCCCGCTACAACCTCATTCTTCGCCGCTACGCCAACACCCCCGCCGCCGCCGCCGCCCAAGAAGCCCTCGACGCCTACGCCAACCAAGCCACCGACACCCCTACCCCCAACGGCCCCAGCGACGAGGTGAAAGCCGAGCGCATCTTCAAACTCGCCGAAAGCTATCGCAAAGCCGGCCGCGACGGCCTCGCTGAGAAGAAATACCAGGAAGTGATCGAGAAGTACCCTGACACCTATTGGGCCCGCCGCGCCGCCACGTTCCTGAAATAGAACCCGGGGGCTGACACCGAACTGGGTTAAGTAGCCGCGGGGCCTGCTTCGCGCGTCGAAGACCCTCGGCATCGGAAGCGCGGGACAGGCCCCGCGGCTACTCCTTTTGTTCGAAGCATCCCGGCCGTTCGGGTTAAAGGTGAGGATCTTTCGATGATCAGGCGACCGCGCTGGAAGGAGCGCCCGCCGTTGGGCATCGGGAGTCGCCACCGGGCTTCGGGCCGGTGCGGTATGCTGCGGGTATGACGCGCGGCCATCCAATTCTGCCCGGCCAAGCCATCGGCATCCTCGGCGGGGGGCAACTCGGCCGCATGTTCGGCATCGCCGCCCGGCGGATGGGGTACCGCGTTCACGCGCTCGACCCCTCACTCGACTGCCCGGCCGGGCAGGTGGCCGACGTGGAGATCAACCGGCCTTACGACGACATCGACGCCGCCCGCAACTTCGCCAACCGGGTGGCGGCCGTCACGTTCGAGTTCGAGAACGTGCCGGCCGAGACGCTCTC
>CAYLSV010000137.1:0-7486 GCA_964386435.1 uncultured Tepidisphaerales bacterium | reverse complement strand
GAGCCGCTGAGGAAGCAGCTGGCGGAGTGGAAAGAGCGGCTGGGGGTGTGAGGGGCGTGAGGCGTCCGGCCGGACCTGCGCGTCGTGCCGCGGCTGGGCAGAGGAACCGCGTGCGTGGCTGCGGTAGCTGCGGCACCACGTGCCGCAGGGGGACGAGGGATGAGCGACGAACTTGCCCAAACCGCCCGCACCGTCGCCGCGCAGGCGTGGCGGTTCTTCGCACCTGACGAGCGTTGGGCCGGGGGGCTGCTGGCCGATCGATCGGTGCCCGGCAGCGTGGCCAGCGTGGCGGCGACCGGGTTCGGCGTGGCCTGCCTGCCGGTGGCGGTGGAGCTCGGTTTCATCGATTCACCGGCCGCCCGGCGGCGGTTTGAGGGCGTGCTTGGGGCGCTCGAACGGGCGGAGGGGCGGCGTGGGTTTTTCTACCACTTTCTCCACGCCCACACATTGCGGCGGGCGTGGCGGTGCGAGCTGTCGAGCATCGACACCGCCCTGCTCGTCGCCGGCCTGCTGCTGGCCGGGGCGTACTTCGGCGGCGACCGAGCGGAGGCGATTGCCGAGGCGATCGACTGGCCGTGGATGACGCGGCGGGACGGTCTGGTGCGGCACGGCTGGAAACCGGAAGGCGGCGGGCGGTTCCTGCGGCACGCGTGGTCGGGGTACAACGAGGCGTTGCTGCTGTACGTCCTGGCGGCCGGCTCGAACACGCACCCGTTGCCGCCGCACAGCTACGCCGCGTGGCTCGACAGCTACGGCGTGACCGAGTTCGGCGGGCACCGGTTCTTCCACTGCGGGCCGTTGTTCACGCACCAGTTCCCGCTGTGCTTCCTCGATCTGCGGGGTCGGCGGGACGCGGCGTGCGAGCGGTTCGGGTTTGCCGATTACCTCGACCACGCCCGCTCCGCGACGCTGGCGCAGCGGGCGTATGCGGTGGAGAATCCCGGGAAATTCGCCGGGTACGGGGCGAGGTCGTGGGGCTTGTCGGCGTGCGATTCGCCGCCGGGGGTGCGGCCGTCATACCTGGCGCGGGGCGTGCCCCACGGGCCGGACGATGGGACGCTGTGCCCGTGGTCGGCGGCGACGTCGTTGCCGCTGGTGCCGGAGGCGGTGTTGCCGCTGGTGCGAGAGGCGCTGCGGCGGGATTGGGGCGCGGCCGGCGGCTGCGGGTTCGCCGCGACGCACAACCTGAGCCGCGGCTGGATGAGCCGCGAACACCTCGCCGTCGACATGGGGCCGCTGCTGCTGATGATGAGCAACGCGACGTGCGGCCTGCCGTGGGAACTGGCCCGGCGGGTGCCGACCTTCGAGCGCGGCTTGCAGCGGTGCGGGTTCGCCGACCCGCGTACCCTTGGCGCATGAGCTTGTTCCTCGACACGCTGCGCAACGGCTGGGTGCTCAACGGCGAGTATGCCGCGCAACTCACGGCCGATCTCACCGCCGCCGACGCCGTGGTTCGGCCGACGGTTGACATGAACCACCCGGCGTGGCTGCTGGCCCACCTCCACACGTACCATCCGGTGATCGCCGACCTGCTGCGGGCCAAGGAGCCGGCCGACCCGGCGACCGCGAAGTACGGTAAGGGCAGCGTCGTCTCGGACGACCCGGCCGATTACCCGGCGTGGGACGAGCTGCTGGCCAGCTACCGGCAGGGGCACGCCGATGTGCTGGCGGCGCTGGACGACGCCGACGAGCAAAAGCTGCAAGGGCCGATGCCGATCAAGCGGTGGGCCGAGCGGGGCTTCCCGCAGTTCGGCTCGATCCTGGGCTACCTGATGGTCCGCCACGAGGCGCTGCATTTGGGCCAGCTTTCCACTTGGCGTCGGGCCGCGGGCAAGGGGGCGGCCCGTGAAGGCTGAGCCTTTTCGCAAGCTTGAAGAAGTTCGCTGGGGCATTATCGGCTGCGGCGACGTCTGCGAGGTCAAGAGCGGTCCGGGCGTGATGAACACCGACGGCAGCCGGGTGGTCCGCGTGATGCGGCGGGACGCGGCCAAGGCGGCGGACTTCGCCGAGCGTCACAACGTGCCGAAGCACTCGGGCGACGCGGCCGACGTGCTGGGCGATCCGGAGGTGAACGCGGTGTACGTCGCCACCCCGCCGGGGCAGCACGAGCGGTACGCCCTCGCCGCCGCCGAGGCGGGGAAGGCGTGCTACGTCGAGAAGCCCATGGCCCGCACGGCCGCCGAGTGTCAAAGGATGGTCGACGCGTTCGACGCGAAGAAGTTGCCGCTGTTCGTCGCCTACTACCGCCGGCTGTTGCCGCGGTGGGCGAAGGTCAAGCAGCTGCTCGACGCCGGCGAACTCGGCACGCTCACCGACGTCAGCTACCGCATGACCCGCCTGTTCCGCCCCCAACGACAAACTGATTGGCGGCACGACCCCGCCCAATCCGGCGGCGGCCTCGTGATGGACCTTGGCAGCCATCTGCTCGATTTGCTCGACCACCTGCTCGGCCCGCTGGAGCACGTTGCCGGCCACAGTCGACGCCACGGCGGCAACGAGGTGGAAGACGTGACCGCCATGACGTTCGCCGCCGGCGACGCCCTCGGCACCGCCACCTGGAACTTCGCCGGCAGCACGATGGAGGACGAACTCACCCTCACCGGCACCGCCGGCCACCTGACGATCACCTGCTTCGGCAACGAGCCGTTCACCCTGTACCGCGCCGACGGCGGCGACGAGATTTTCGACCTACCCAGTCCGCCGGACGTGCAGCGGTTCCTCGTGCACACGATCATCCACGACCTCCGCACCGGCGAAGAAACCTGCCCCAGCACCGGCCACTCAGCGATGCGAACGAACACGGTGCTGGATGCGATCCGCAAGGTCGGCGAGTAGTACCGTTGGGGCAGCGAGTTCATCAGGTAGCTGCAACCACACTGATTGCGGTCCACCCGCAGTGGCACCATGTCTTCAACGTGACAGCCGCAGTCAAACCTCGTGGTCATGCTGCGGTGGCCGCGGCACCACGTGCCGCAGGTCCGGCGGGCGTTGATTTCACAACCCGCTCTAACGAGCGGTAGGTAGCCGCGACTCGGCAAGTCGCAGTCAGGGATGCGAACCCGATACCGGACTGCGGTCCGTTGGACGCAGCTACCTCACGCTTCAGGTGGGCCCATCAATGAGAAAATACTTGCAGCCCCGCCTCCACAAGGCGGAGGTGGTTTCAGCATCGCTCATCGCATGGCACGGTCCCGCTGCCGTGCGAGTGGATCCGACTCAGCGGAAGTACAACTCGACGAGGCGGCGGTGTTGGGTAGTGGTGCCGCCGGGTCCGGATGAGACGTTGGTCGAGCCAGCGGCGTTGGCGGATGAACCGACGGCGCCGGCGGCGGCGGCGGTGCCGGCGGGTCGGGCGGGTTGGGCGGGGCCGGGGGTGGCGGCGGTTGAGCCGGTGGCGGTGGCGTTGTCGGCAGGGCCGGGGGTGGTGTTGGCCGGTGGGGGTGTGGCCGTGAACGTGTTTTCGGCAACGGCCGGGGCGTTGCCTTGGCCGGGGGTGCCGGGGGCGCTGGCGTCGCCGGAGCGGTTGGTTTGGGTGAGGGTGGCGTCGGCCGGTTCGGCGATGCCCTCGGTCGGGCGGCCGGTTTCAGTCGGCTCGGCGGGTGGCGACAGTGGGGTTACGACCTGCGTCATCGCGAATCCGTCGCCGGCAGCACGCCGAGCGCCCGCCACGGGATGACCACGAGGCGGGCGGCATCGGTGTGCCTTGCTGAGTCATCGGCCCGTTGCTGGATCAGGTGGCGGATCGCCGGATCGCCGTGGCCGAGGGTGGGGAAGATGTCCTGCGTACCCAGTGCCTCATCGATTCGCCGGGCGGCGTCGAGCGGCGTCGGTCGGCGCAGTGTGGTGAAGATCAAGCCGAGCGTCGCCCCGGCCCAGACGCCCCAGACGCCGCCGGCCGCGCCGATCGCCCCGCCGCTTGCCGCCCACACCACCGCCCGCCGCAGACACAGGCGCTGCCGCACCCGCCGGATCAATCTCTCGGCCCTCACGTCACGTCGTCGGCGTCGTCGTCCGCCTCCACCCGCTCGATGTTCTCCAGCTCGCTGACCAGCTCGGCCACGCAGTCGAGGTGCGGGTTGATCCGCAACGCCTGCCGGTAGCATTGCACGGCCTCGTCGAGGTTGCCGCTTTGGGCCAGGCAGTGCCCCATGCCGGCCCAGGCGCCGAAGTGCGTCGGCTCCAGCCGGGCTGCCTCGCGGCAGTCGTTCAGGCTTGCCTCGAAATGCTCCCGCAAGTACCGCACGATTGCCCGCTGGTTGTACGCCTCGGCGAAGTCGGGGCAACACAGCACGGCGTCCGTGAAATGCCCCTCGGCCTCGGCCAGCCGCTTCTGGGCCATCGCCTCGGCACCTTGGGCGATCATCGCGTTGGCCTCAGGCGTGCCGCCGCGGAACCAAATGCTCCACAGTGCGTGCTCGGCCATCTGGTTGACCACCGCGTCGGCGTGCCGCAGCTGCCGGGCCAGTGGCGAGACGCACTCGGGGCTGCCGACCAGGCTCAGTGCCAAGGCCGCGACTTTCTGCACGTCGCTGTCGGCACAATCAAGCAGCGGCACGATCCGCATCGGCGAGCCAAGGCCTCGCACGGCGTGGGCGACGGCGGCGGTGTCCTGCTGCTCCAACAGCGGCTTGATCAACTTCAAGAACTCGCCCGGCTCGACCGCCGGACCATTTGGTTCAGAAGGAACAGGGGCCGCCGCGCTCACGGACGTGACGATAGGCGGGGCGTCGTGCGTGCCACGCGATCGCGGCAAAAGAAGCCGAGGTAATCGCCCGCCCTCACCGAGTTTTCTTGATGTTCTACCACCCGCGGGATCAGAACCGGTCGCCGGGGCGACGACGCTCGAACTGGCGTTCGCGGGCTTCCTGCGACTGGGCTTCGCGAGCCGCGGGCGTGAACGGGCCGGCGAAGTAGGCCCGCCGCTCGATGGCCGTGGAGCCGAGCTTGCGAGGCTTGTAGCCCGTCTCCAACACATTCGTGCACCCGCCCAGCACAAGGGCGAGGCCCGCCACAACGGCCGATCGGTACAACTTGGCAGGCAGGCGGGCAGCGGTCACGACGACGAAAATAGCAACCGCCGCCCCGCCGTGCCACGAGAGGTCGGCGCAGAAAACCGCCCGCGTCCGCCCGGCGTGTCGTGGGGAGCCGTTGACGAACCCTCAGAAAAGCAGGTGGGTGGAACCGGAGAGCCAAAGCACAATGGCCCAAGCTGCCGCGCGTCCCCAGTGGTTAGCTTCCGGTCTCGAAGGCCTAAGGGCTCAACACTGCCGGCATGCACGCCGAGGGGCGGGCTCCTCCCTGAGGGTGTCTCAAGGGTCCGCAAATAAGCTCCCTTTCCACGATCACGCCGGCCAAACGCGGGCCGGTGAAATCTCAAGACGGTGGCCATGTCATCACGCGACGTGGCCGCCGCGCTCCAACATGCCTCAAGGCGATCGGTTGTCAAAGACGATCTCGGACGGGCCGCAAGTTGCAACCGCCGTGCCGTTGCAAGGGCCGCTCGCACATTATCGGCCCGAACGTTACCGAACCGCGAGCGTTACCACACATTATAATCTCCCAGCCCCGCCGCCAACCGATGGCAGGTTGGTGGGCCCGGCCGCGCCCCGATAGACTCGCCGCACCCGCTCAGACCCCATCGCCCCGCCTTCGCCCCGGACCCTTCCCGCCGATGCCCACGGTTCCCAGCCCAACCAGCCCCACCCCGACGCTGCTGCCGCTGCACCGCGCCGACGTCGCCCCCCTGCGGCTCACCCGCGCCGCCAGCCACCTCGGCTCACGCCGCGGCAGCCACATCACCCTCCGCCACGACTCGGTCAGCAAGGCCCACTGCCTGATCGTCCTCGACCCCGGCGGCGCGTGGGTCCGCGATCTTGCCAGCCGCCACGGCACCCTTGTCAACGGCCACCGGGTTCACGAGCACCAACTTGCCGACGGCGACGTGCTCACCCTCGGCAAGTACACCCTCCGCTTCGCCGACCCCCGTGACCTCAAAACTCCCGCGCCCGTCCCGCCGCTGACGCTCCGCCTCGATGACGGCCAGGAAATCGAGATCGAGGGCCGCACCGCCTTGATCGGCACCCGCACCGACGCCGACGTCTCGCTCAGCGACGCCAACGTCTCCCGCGCCCACGCCGCCCTCTACTGCACCCGCGGCACCTGGCACGTCCGCGACCTCGTCAGCCGCAGCGGCGTTTTCCGCAACGGCTCCCAAATCCGCAAGGGCCACCTCGAAGACGGCTTCACCCTCGCCATCGGCGACACGACGATTACCACGTTGATCGCCGACGAAGCGGTCGCCACGGCCGACACCGTTCTCGACGTCCCGCCCCGCCTCATTGTCCCAACCGCCGAGGCCCCCACCGCCCGCCACTGGAAAGAAGCCGGCGAGCTGACCGGGGAGTTCGAGGACGAAGACGCCGCGCAAGCCGCCGACGCCGAAGCCCTTGCCGTCACCGCCGACGCCCCGCCGGTGGAGATCGATGAGCAAGCCGCCCGCGCGGAGGCCGAGCGGGTCGCGGAGGCAGCCCGGCTCAAGGAAGAACGCTTGGCGGCCGAAACGGCGGAGCAGGAACGCCTGGCCGTTAAGGAAGCCGCACGGCTCGAAGCCGAGCGTGCCGCCGAGGAGGCCCGGCTCGAAGAAGAGCGGCACGCCGCCGAGAAGGCAGAACAGGAACGCCTCGCCGCCGAAGAAGCGGCCCGCGCGGAGGCTGAGCGCGTCGCGGAGCAAGCCCGACTCGAAGAACAGCGAAAAGCCGCCGAACAGGCGGAGCAAGAGCGACTTGCCGCCGAAGAAGCCGCACGACTTGAAGCCGAGCGTGTCGCGGAGCAAGCCCGACTCGAAGAAGAACGGAAAGCCGCCGAGAAAGCAGAGCAGGAACGACTTGCCGCCGAAGAAGCGGCCCGACTTGAGGCCGAGCGTGTCGCCGAAGAGGCTCGGCTGGAAGAAGAACGGAAAGCCGCCGAAAAGGCGGAGCAAGAGCGACTTGCCGCCGAAGAAGCCGCCCGGCTTGAGACCGAGCGTGTCGCCGAAGAGGCCCGGCTGGAAGAAGAGCGGAAAGCCGCCGAGAAAGCAGAGCAGGAACGCGTCGCCGAAGAAGCGGCACGACTTGAAGCTGAGCGTGTCGCGGAGCAAGCCCGACTTGAAGAAGAGCGGAAAGCCGCCGAGAAAGCGGAGCAGGAACGACTTGCTGCCGAAGAAGCGGCACGACTTGAGGCCGAGCGGGTCGCGGAGGACGCCCGGCGCGAAGAGGAGCGGCTGGCGGCGCAGGCCCGGCTCGCTGCCGAGGAAGCCGCCCGCGTCGAGGCCGAGCGTGTGGCTGAGGAGGCGCGACTGGAAAAAGAGCGTCAAGCCGCCGAGCAGGCGGCCCGGCTGGCGGCGCAGACGCGGCTCGAGGAAGAGCGTCAGGCCGCCGAGGAGAAGCGGCTGGCCGAGGAGGAGGCCGCGCGGCTCGAACAGCAGCTGCAGGCCGAGGCCGCCGAGCAG
>CAYLSV010000136.1:0-7644 GCA_964386435.1 uncultured Tepidisphaerales bacterium | reverse complement strand
CGCACAACCCCGCGAGCTTCGACAATGCGATCGCCGACGAGGAGGCGCGGCGGCTCCTGAAGATGAACCGCTCAACGTACACCTTTGGTTGTCGTCCGATAATGAACCTTATGTTGACCGGCTGTAGTCTGGCCTGGGCGTGGCTGGCTGCGGGTTGACTTCAATGGCCGGGTGGCGCTTGAATAATTTGAGGGCGCCGGGTTCGCGGAACAGGTTGAGGTGAGCTGGCCCGGCGGTATCGTCGGGGGTGCTGCGGATCGAGACAACGCTCTGGTTTCAAGCGGTTTGCTTGGCGTGGTGGCCGCGGACGATCTTGTTGTCAGTGGAAGTTTCGGCTTAGTTCTCGTAATTCAGCGAGTCGCTCATCAAGGCTTTTGAAGCTCTCGGCGATGACGTGGACGACCTCGCCTTGCCGATCGATGCGGCCGTGGACGAGCATGGCTTTGCTGTCGCGGGCGGTTCGTTTGAAGCGTTCGAAGACCGTTGGATAAACGACGAGGTTGCTCATCCCCGTCGCGTCTTCGAGCGTGAGGAAGGTGATGCTCTTGGCACTGCCCGGGCGCTGGCGGACCAGGCAAATGCCGGCAACAGCGACGGCCCGGCCGGGCGGGAAGGTTTTGGCGTCGGCGAGTTGGTCGGCCGGGGTGACCCCGAACTTGTCGAGGTGGGCCTGTAGAAACCGCATCGGGTGATCCTTAAGCGACAGGCCCGTTTGGCTGTAGTCGGCCAACACGTGGCGCAGCGGGGGCAGGCTTGGGAGCGTGACCTGTTCCTGCGGCTCGAAGGTTGCGTCGAACAAAGGCGCGTCGTCGTCCTTGAGCTTGCCGGCGTGCCAAAGGGCTGATTGGCGGTCGAGGCCCATCGAGCCGAAGGCGTCGGCTTTGGCGAGGCAGGTGAGGGCACGGGCGGTGCAGCGGCTTTGTTTCCAAAGCTGCTCCATGCTCGTGACGCCATCGCGGGCGGCGATGATCTTCTGAGCGTCGTCTTCGCGCAGCCCCTTCACGCGGTTCATGCCGAGGCGGACGGGGCGGGGGGAAAGGGACGAAGGGACTGAGGGACAAAGTGACTCAGGGGCCGAATCAGTGCATGCCCGTTCGGCACCCTTTGTCCCTTTGTCCCTCAGTCCCTTTGTCCCTTCCCCCAAGGAACACTCCCACCCACTCTCCAACACGTCCACCGGCAGCACCGTCACGCCGTGACGTTGGGCGTCCTGCACGAGTTGGGCGGGTTGGTAGAAGCCCATCGGCTGGCTGTTGAGGATGGCGGCGAGGAAGACGTCGGGCCAGTGGTGCTTGAGGTAGCAGCTGGCATAGGCGATGAGCGCAAAGCTGGCGGCGTGGGATTCGGGGAAGCCGTAGGTGGAAAAGCCCTGAATTTGCTTGAAACATTGCTCGGCGAAGGATCGGTCGTAGCCGTTGGCGATCATGCCGCGGATGATCTTGTCCTCGAAGGAGTCGATGTCGCCAAAGCGTCGAAAGCCGGTAACGGCGCGGCGCATGCCGTCGGCCTCGTCGGGGGTGAAGCCGGCGCAGTGAACGGCCATGAGCATTGCCTGTTCCTGGAAGATGGGCACGCCGAAAGTGTTTTTGGTGATCCACTCGATGGCCTTGCCGGGCATCTTGGGGACGGGTTCCTCCCCGTTGCGGCGGCGCAGGTACGGGTGGACCATGCCGCCCTGGATCGGGCCGGGCCGGACGATCGCCACCTCGACGACAAGGTCGTAAAAACACCGCGGCCGCAGCCGCGGCAGCATCGTCATCTGCGCCCGGCTCTCGATCTGAAACGTGCCCATCGTGTCGGCGGCACAAATCATGTCGTAAACGGCGGGGTCGTCGGGGGGTTGGAGGATTTGGGAGAGGGACGAAGGGACTGAGGGACGAAGGGACAAAGGGGTCGGCGGGGCTACCGGGGGCGGTTCAGGCTGTTGAGCAGGCCTTGCAGAAGCCGTTCCGTTTCGGCTAAAAGCTCTAGGGTCTGAGAGCTGCTCGGGATGAGTTTCATGGACGTGGCCAATTCGTACTGCGTCATCAACTCGCACAGCGAGCCGCGGGAAATGGTCAGGAACCGGATGTAATCTGCCCGCCCCTGTCGCCCGTAGCCTTCGGCGATATTTGATGGCACGGATACGGCGCAGCGTCGCATCTGATTCGTCAGCCCGAACTGCTCCGTTTGGGGCATCGCCCGGGTGTCGCTGTAAATCTGCTGACACAGCGACATGGCCCGCTGCCAAACGATGAGATCTCGAAACGTCTTGATCTTGTCCATGATGATCCTTTGAAAACCTTTGTCCCTCACTGCCTTTGTCCCTCAGTCCCTTCCCCAACGCAACCGCCTTCGCCAACACCGTCAACATCCCCAGCCCCAGCACGTCCACTTTGATGAACCCCAGGGCGTCGATGTCGTCTTTGTCCCACTCGATGGCGGTGCGACCCGCCATCGCGCAGTTTTCGATTGGGACGAGTTGGTGCAGCGGGGTTTGGGTCAGCACGAAGCCGCCGGGGTGTTGGGAGAGGTGGCGGGGGAAGCCTTGGATTGCGGTGGAAAGGTGGACGAAGTGCTGCATCGTCGGGTCATCGCGGTCGAGCTTTTGGGCGGCGAGTTCTTCGTCCTCGATCGGGCCGCCCTTCCACCAGTTGATGCCTTTGGCAAGGCGGTCGATCGTGTCGGTGCCGAAGCCGAGAACCTTGCCGACTTCGCGCACGGCGCTGCGGCCGCGGTAGGTGATGACGTTGGCGGTCATCGCCGCGCGGGTGCGGCCGTATTTGCGGTACAGGTACTGGATTGCCTCCTCACGCCGCACATGCTCGAAGTCGACATCGATGTCCGGCGGCTCATTGCGGACACGAGAAATGAACCGCTCGAAAAGCGTGTTGATCCGCCGCGGGTCGGCGTCGGTGATGCCCAGCGAGTAGCAGACAATGGAGTTCGCCGCCGCCCCGCGGCCCTGGCACAAAATGCCCTGCTCGCGGCTCCACCGCACCAAGTCTTCGACCGTCAGAAAATAGTGCGGCAAGTCGAGCTCGCCGATCAGCACCAGCTCGTGCTCGAATTGCTTGCGCACTTTCTCCGGCGGCGGCTCAGGGAAGCGGCGGGCGTAGCCGGCGCGGGCGAGCTTGGTGAGGTGGCCCATCGCCGTCTCGCCCTCGGGCACGACCTCGCCGGGGTACTGGTACTTCAGCTCGTCGAGCCCGAACGTGCAGCGGGCGGCAACCTCTACCGTGCGGTCGATGGCCCGCGGGTGGCGGCTGAAGAGCCGGGCCATCTCTTCGGGCACTTTCATGAATCGCTCGGCCGCGGGCTGCAGCGCCAGGCCCGCCTCGTCGAGCGTGCACCCCTGCCGGATGCAAGCCACCACGTCCTGCAACAGCCGCCGCCCGGGGACGTGGTACAGCGGCCGGTTGGTCGCCAGCATTGGCACCCGCTCCTCGGCCGAGAGCCGGGCGATGTCACGTAAGCGCCACTCGTCGTCGTGGCCGTAGGCGCGGGCTGCGACCAGCGACAGCGCGTCTGTACCGCCGCACCAATCCTGCAGCGTGCGGAGCATGGTAACGAAGTCGTCATTGATGTGCGCCGGCACCTCCACGCCCAGCATCTGGCCGCCGGCGTACTCCAACAGGTCCCACAATCCCAAGGAACATTGCCCTTTTCTCGCCCGCAGCTTGCCGATGGTCAGCAGCGTCGCCAAGCGGTTGTACGCGGCCAAATCCGTCGGCCAGACGTAGATGCCTTGCCCATCGGCGAGCTCGACGCGGCTGCCGACGACTTGCCGCACGCCCTGCCGCTCGGCCTCGACGTGGGCCCGCACCACGCCGGCGAGCGTGTTGGTGTCGCACACGCCGAACGCCTGATAGCCCAACTCCGCCGCCCGCTTGGCAATCTCGTCGGGGTGGCTGGCGCCGGTGAGGAAGGTGAAGTTGCTCGTGCAGCACAGCTCGGCGAATGCCACTTCGCTGCCGGCCTTGACGATCTTCGGCGGCGGCGACTCCTCCAGCAGTTGCCGCGCTCGGCCCTTCTGGTCCTTGAACCCGCCCCAACCTTGGTGCCACTTCGGCTTCTTTTCCGCCGCGGCAACTTCCTTGGCCCGCGTCCAATGGTGACGCTTGGTGCGGAACGCCTCGCCCGGCTGCTTGGCCGGATGGACCTTTGTCTTGGGTGGTGAATCGTCCGGCATCGGAATCCTTTAGCTCCACACCCCGTGCACGAACCAGTCGTTCGCCGGCCGCGTGCGGAACGCCCACAGCCACAGCCCGCCGTCGCACTGCAGCTTGTAGTAATCCCGCACGTCCAGGCTCCGTTGCGACAGTGCCGATTGCCACCACCGCCGGCCGATCCGCTCGGGGCCGACGGTGGTCACAATCCCCCACGGCCGCCCCCGCCACCGCAGCGACGCCAGCGGCCCCTCGGGCTGCAAGAACACCACCTCCGCCGGCTCGGGCGGATCGAACAACCGCGTCGGCCGGTCGCCCGCCACGGCCACCGCCACCCGCTTCCCCCGCGGCTCGTCCGCCGGCCGAAACCGGTACGCCGCCTCCGGCACATGGCTCGGCGTCGGCTCGATTCGCAACACGTTCTGCCGCCCCAGCCGGCCCTGCAGCAAATCCACCAACCGCCCCAAATCCCGCTCGTCGCGCGATGAGTCCCGCCCGCCGTCGCACCGCGCCTGCCCGTGCGGCAGCCGACTCACCTGCGGGGCCGAGAGCACGAGCGCCTCCACGCCCCGCCCCAAGTCCAGCGCCTCGACCCGCGGCCGCAGCACGTGCCAGAGGTGCCGCTCGTCCCGCGTCGCCACCGACAGCCGCACCTGCACCGACCCGAACGCCGGCCGCAGATCGTCGTCCAGCCGCTCGATGTCCAGTGTCAAAAGCCGCGCCGCCGACTCCGCCCCCGCCAGCGTCGCGCACAGCTCGGCAACCAGACGCTCGGCCGTCTGCTCAATGGCCTCGTACTGCGTGGCCGGCCCGGCAAATCGGAATCTCACCCGCGGCACCTCGATCGGCCGCAGCCACTCCCGAAGCTCAGTCGCCTCGCCCGTTGCCTGGTCCAGCCGCAAGAGCACCTCATCACCGAACCGCCGGGCAACCTCCCGCCGCGGCACCTCGGCGAGCTGCCCCACCCGGTCCACGCCCACCTCCGCCAGCGCCGCCACCACGTCCCGCTCCACCCGCAACGCCGCCACCGGTAACTCCAGCAAATCGGCCGCGTCCTGGCACACGCCCTCCTCGCCAAAACGCGCCAGCCCCCACGCCAAGCCAATGGTCGGGGCGACGGCCACCCGCACCCGCACCCGCAGCTTCGCCGTCGCCTGCCGCACCTGCCGCGCCAGCGCCAACTGCCCGCCGTAAAGCCGCTCACACCCGGCCACGTCCAGCAGCAACCCGTCCGGCGGATCAACCGTCACCCGCGGCGTGAACCGCATCGCCCACCGGGCCAGCGCTCCCAGCCCCGCCGCGTCCGCCGCCGGCTCGTGGTCGAGCATTGTCGGCAACGCCGGCAGAATCGCCGTGGCGTGGGCCACCGTCATGCCCACCGACACGCCCTGCCGCCGCGCCGCCCCACACGCCCCGGCCACCAGCCGCCGGCCGTGCGTCGCCTCGGCCAACAGCAAAAACCGCGGCAACTCACCCGGTCCACGCCAACGCCGCCGCCGGCGATCCGTCGGCCACGTCGGCAGGTACATCGACAGGAACGCCCCGGCCGGCGTGCGGGTCCCACTCGTAAATCCAATGGGTCGCTCGCCCGTGCCGGGCATCGACGGCAGTGGGTGTGTCAGTGTCATGGCAGAACATCTCCCTGGCCGTCCGCAAGCCGGCGAACGGCGCGTTTCCTTGACCCGCGAACGCGTCGCGTGGCGCGAGTCGGTGGCTTCCCTTGTGTCTGATGAGTTCCACGCTCCAGCGTGGCCGGCGCGGCGGATCACCCGCGACCGGGTTGCCCGTGACTGGGTTGCCCGTGACTGGGTTGCCCGCGACCGAGTTGCCCGTGACCGGATCGCCCGCGGCGGGCGTGGGCGTCATCTTCCAGCGTGACCCGGCCGCCGACGAGCCGGCCTCACCGACCGGCCGCAGGACGATCAGCCGGCAGTCCCGATCCCGCACCGCAAGCTGAAGCCGGCGGGTCATCGTCAGGTCCAGCCCGCGGCCATCAGCCACCACCGCGGCCACCGCTTGGCACTTCACGCACAACTCCGCCGCCCAAGCTCGCTCGGCCGGCGTGCGGGCGTCGATCAGCAGCGCATCCTCCAGCAGCCCCGACCGCTCCAGCACGGTTGATGCCGGCCACGCCGACCGGCCGATCCAGACGTGGCACCCGAGCGCGGCCGCCGTCACGCCCGTGAGCCAACCGAGCGTCACGCCAAGGCCGCTCGTGCCGCCATCGCTGAGCAACTCATGCAACCGACCCGCCTCCACCGGTGGCCCTTGCGGGGCAGAGCCGGTTCGGCGGACATCGCCAAGGGCGTCAGATGGGCGGGGAACGGCGTGCACCACCCGCCGTTCTAGTTAGGTTGTTGTTTGGACGCAACAAGAATAATATTTGTCCACACCCCCGCCCGCCGGTGCTGCGGTGGCTGCAGCATGGCCAGCCTCAACCCCTTGTGCCTGCGGCCTGGGCCGCATCAATGTCGGGTGCCGAGGTGATGAAAACGGCAACTACGGTTTTTCCGGCTGTGGTTGTCACTTGACTGATTGATCAAAGCATCGAGGTTCACAACAACATGGTGCCGAAGTTGGCAAGGTCGACGCTGCGGTTGCGGTTGGCCAGCGAGCCGCCGACAGTGGGCACGCGGTTGAAGACAGCTCATCGCGTTCAGCATGACGCAGCCCGCCGCGATGGTTTCGCTTGACCGCGCGGCGGGCTGGGCTGTGGTGGCGGGCGGAGCTGACTTAGGCCAGATGCAACCCGCCGACGAGGCTGGACCTACTCGACGGGCACCTCGATGCGCAGCGGCGTCAGGTTGCGGTCGGCGCGGGCGGGATCGTCGGAGAGGTAAATGCCCGAGCGGTCGAGAATGAAGGCCTCGCGGGTCTGCACCACCCGGCGGGCGTCCGGCGTGCCGGCGTTAACCCAACCTTCGAGCAGCGTGTACACCGTGAAGGTGTCGGACCGGACCGTGGCCAGGTTGCTGACGCGGTTGAGGATCAGGAACTGCTCCTCGAAGTCGTAGGCCACGCCGTCGGTGGTCGGCTGGCCGTTGAGGCCGCGGAGGTTGGCGTCGGCGAAGTTGTTGAACGGGGTGACGTCGCCGGTGAAATCGCTCGGGTCGATGCGGTCGGTGACCGTGTCCTGATCGACGTCGTTGCCCGTGAGGAGTTCGCCGTTTGCGTCAAAGGTTCGTTGCTCGGCCGCGCTGCCGACGGTGGTGGCATCCTGGTCGCCGTCGAAGTTGTAGCGGCGGTTGAGCAGCTCGGCCTGCGCCTGGCGGACCGCCGGGACGCGGTAGAGGTCGGCGAGCGTGCGGAACGGCCCGCCGGGGGTGCCGGTGCCGTCGTCGACGTCACGCCAAAGCACAATGGCCCGCGCGAGGTCGGCGTTGTCGTCGACGCCGTTGGGCAACGGCTCGACCGTGGCGTCGGCAGGGTCGCGTGAAATTTCTGTGCTGCCGTCCAGGCCGCGGAACAGCAACCCGTCGGCCGTGGAGTTCATCGT
>CAYLSV010000135.1:0-7913 GCA_964386435.1 uncultured Tepidisphaerales bacterium | reverse complement strand
CGGGTCTCGTCACAGTCGATCTCGCTCACGCCGCCGACCATGTTCCAGACCTCGCGGCCGTCGATCGTGATCCAGCTGCGGCCCTCGTCGTGCAGGCGGGAGATGCGGAAGCGGTAGCGCGTGGTCCACAGCTCCACCCGCCCCCGCACGCCCTCGGCGAAGCGGGCCTCGGTGAGCTGCTTGAGCTTCGTCCACCGCACGCGACGAGATGGTAGCGCCGCGGCGGCCGGTGAGATACGCCACCTATTCTCCGGCATGAACGGCCCCACCGTCCTCGGCATCGGCGAGCTTCTCTGGGATTTGCTGCCAAGCGGCCGGCAGGTGGGCGGGGCGCCGGCGAACGTGGCCTACCACTGCCACACCCGCGGCCTCGACGCCCACGTCGTCAGCCGGGTGGGGGACGATGAGCTGGGGCGGGAGATCACCGATCTCGTCGGCAAGCGGGGCGTGGGGACCTCGGCGGTGGCAATTGATCCGCAGCACCCGACCGGCGTCGTCACCGTGCGACCGGAGGCGGCGGATGAGGAGAAGTACACGATCGAGCCGGCGGCGTGGGATTATCTCGTGCCGACCGAGCCGGCGGTAAGGCTGCTGCAAAAGGCCAAGGCGGTTACGTTCGGGTCGCTGGCCCAGCGGCACCCGGTCGGCGGGGCGGCCGTGCGGCAGATGGTGGGGGTGCTGGGGCCGGCGTGCGTGAAGGTGTTCGACGTGAACCTCCGGCCGCCGCACTACTCGGCCGAGGTGCTGCGGGCGTCGGCGGGGCTGTGCGACGTGATGAAGCTCAACGACGGCGAGGTCGCCGCCGTGGGCGCGGGGCTGGGCCTTGCCACAACGCCCGACGAGTTCGCCAATGCCGTGATCGAGCGGCACAGCCTGAAACTCCTCGTCCTCACCCGCGGCGAGGCCGGCAGCACGCTGTTCACCCGCACCGACCGCCACGACGAGCCCGGCCGAAAGGTGGAGGTCGTCGACACCGTGGGCGCCGGCGACAGCTACACCGCCGCCGTCATCGCCGGTCTGCTGGCGGGGGAGGAGCTACCGGCCATCGCCAAAAAAGCCGCCGCCGTTTCGGCGTTCGTCTGCACCCAACCGGGGGCCACGCCCGAGGTGCCGCAGGCGGTGCTGGACGGCGAACTCTGAGTGCGTGCGTGAAAAGCATGCGGTTCTGAATCGCCACCGTCATAGCGAGCTAACGCCGCTCGTTGCCCCCACCGCTGCATGGGCTGCGGGGCCACACACGCTCTCCAACATGCTCAAGCTGCGTGCGTAGCCCCGCTGCTAAGCAGCGGTGGGGCGTCCGATTGCCTTCGAAGTTGAATCTCACCCAACGGAGGGTCACTTCCTGAACGTCCTCCGGGCTCAGCACCACGTCGACCTACGCTCGATCCGTGGCAGACGATGTGGGGCACGATCCGGTGTTGATAAACGAGTGCCTCGCGTTGCTCGATTTGCGGCCGGGGGAGGTGGTCGTTGATTGCACGCTGGGGCGGGGCGGACACGCGCTGAAACTCGGCGAGGCGGTGGGGGCGGGCGGCACGCTCATCGGCTTGGACGCCGACTCGCGGAACCTGGCGTTCGCGGCAGGGCGGCTGGCGGGGTTGCCGTGCCGGGTGCATGCGGTGCATGCGAACTTTGCCGAATTTCCGGAGGTTTTGACCGATCTTGAGCTTGGCGGCGTCGACGCGTTGCTGGCCGACCTTGGCGTCAGCACGAACCAGCTCTTTGATCCGGCCTACGGTTTGTCGATCTCCAACGACATGCCGCTGGACATGCGGCTCGATCCGCGGCTGGACACGACGGCCGCCGACCTCTGCAACACGCTCTCCGAGAAGCGGCTGGCCGACCTCATCTACCAGAACGCCGACGAGCGGCACTCGCGGCGGATCGCCCGGTACATCGTCGGCCGCCGACCGCTGAAGACGACGGCCGACTTGGCCAACGCCGTCCTGCGGGCCAGCGGCGGGCGGCGGCAGAAAATCCACCCGGCCACCCGCACGTTCCAAGCCCTGCGCATGGCCGTCAACCGCGAGCGGGAAAACCTCGACGCGCTCTTGGCGAGCCTGCCCACCGTCCTCAACCCCGGCGGCCGGGCGGGCATCATCAGCTTCCACAGTCTGGAAGACCGCCCGGTGAAGCAAGGGTTCTTGGCACTCCAGCAGGCCGGCGGCTTCGAGCGGCTGACCCGCAAGCCGATCACGCCGGGCGACGAAGAGTTGACAAGCAACCCCCGCAGCCGCAGCGCGAAGCTGCGGGGTGTGCGGCGACAAATTTGACCGCCACCGGCTTCGGGCGTCGCTTGGGAGTGTTCGGCAGGGCCGTTGATCCTTCCGGGCTCGGCGTGCCGATGCAAGGCGTTGGACCCTTCTCCCCGAGGCACGGCATGACGCGAGACAACAAGATCGGGCTGCTCATCGGCTTGGCAGTCATCATCCTGGCGGGGGTGCTGCTGGGCGATTACGTCACGGCCGCGGCCAAGCCCGAGCCGCGGTCCTTGGTGGAGGATGTGGAATCGGACCGCTCGGTGGTCATGCCGACACCGGAGCCCGAGCCGCCGGTGGTTTACGTGCCGCCGCCGGAGCCGGTGTTTGAGCAGACGCCGACCCCAGAGCCCGAGCCGGTGGAGCCGCGGGGGCAGTGGGCGGGGCTGACGGACGCGTCGCTACCGCCGGGGACGGTCGAACCGGGCGTCGCCCCGCCGACGCTGCTGGCCGTCGAGCCGATTTCTGAGCCCCAGCCGGTCGCCGTCGAGCCGGAGCCGATCGAGGAGCGTGACGCCTGGCCCGTCCGCGAGTACGTCGCCCGCCCCGGCGACTCGCTGGCGAAAATCGCCCGCACCCAACTCGGCGGCGACACCGAGGTCAACCGCGCCGCCATCATCGCCCTCAACAGCCGCCTGGCAGATGACCCCAATCGCGTGCTCGCCGGCAGCGTCTACTACCTGCCCGGCACCGCCGACGCCTTGCCCGAACCCGAGCCGCGACCGGTCGCCGACGCCACGCTGCACATCGTCCGATCGGGCGACAGTTTGTGGACCATCGCCGCCGCCCGCACGGAGCGCACCGGCGACGTGCCGGCGATGATCGAGGCAATCCGGGCGCTGAACCCGAAAGATTTGAGCGATACCGATCAGGTGAGAATCGGGCAGAAACTCAAGATGCCGCGTTGAGTTTTTCATGCTCCGCCTCGTCCTGGTTTTGCTCTGCGTGACGCTCACGCTCGCCGTGCTGCTGCAGCAACGTACCCGCCACGCGGCCCTGCGCAGCCAAAACCTACGGCTCGCCGGTGAGGTCGAGCGGGCCCGGCAGACGCTGTGGCAGCGGCAGGTGATGGTCGCCGCCAACGTCGCGCCCGGCAGCATCGAGCAGCACGTCGCATCGACGCCGGCGAATGTCGTGCCCACCCGCCCGGAGGTTCGGCAGCAGGCGCAACTCGACGGTTGGGAGCAGCTTTTGCAATGAACGATCTGAAGCCCATCCGCGCCGCCACGATGCTGGCGTTGCTCGCCATCATCCTCGTCGCCGTGGCCGTGCGGGCGGTGCGGCTGCAAGCGGGGCTGCCCACGCCGGCGGAGGCGCTTGCCGAGCGGCAGCAGCACGGGCAGCGGCCGCTGCCCGCCCGCCGCGGCACCATCTTCGACACCGGCGGCAACGTGCTGGCCGCCACCGTTCCCAGCCGCCACGTCTTCATCGACCCGGCGTTTTTCCACCAACACGCCGACGCCGACCCGGCCGCCGCCGACGCCGGGCTGGAACGACTCGCCGAAGTGCTCGGTCTCGATGCGCTGACGCTCGCCCGAACAGTCGGCGGGCGTCGGGCCGACCGCTACGTCATCCTCCGGCGCCACGTCGACGAGTCGATGGCGAACGAGGCGACGGCCCTCGATCTGCCCGGCGTCGGCACCACCGCCGCCCAGCAGCGGTTCTACCCGATGGGCCAAATGGCCGCCCACCTGCTCGGCGGCGTCAACTCGGCAAGCGTCGGGCTCGAGGGGCTGGAGCTTCAACTCGATGGGCAACTCGCTGCCGGCGACGGCATTCGCCGCTGGCGGCGCGACGGCCGACGCAACCCGCTGATGCTCGCCGCCGCCGACGTCCAGCCGCCCAAACACGGGGCCGGCATCGTGTTGACCCTCGACGCCAACATCCAACGCATCGCCGAGGCCGAGCTGGCCGCGGCGTGCAAGGAGTTCGCCGCCCCGCGGGGCGAGTGCGTCGTGCTCGATCCGCACACCGGCGACATCCTCGCCTTGGCCGTCTGGCCCGGCTTCGACCCGGCCACCCCCGGCGACGCCACGCCCGACCGTCGGCGGAACCGGGCCGTCGTCGATCCGTACGAGCCGGGCAGCGTGCTCAAGCCGTTCACCGTTGCCGCCGCCCTCGATTCGGGCGCGACGACGCCGGACGAAGTCTGGCCCATCCATGGCCCCGTCTGGCGGACGAGCTATGGCCGGCGCATCACCGACGTCCACCCGTACGAAACGCTCTCGACCCGCGATGTGATCGTCAAGAGCAGCAACATCGGCATGGCCCGGCTCGCCGCCCGGCTGGGGCCGCACGAGCTGCGTAGCGGCCTCGCCCGCTTCGGCTTCGGCAGGGCGACGGGGGCCGACCTGCCCGGCGAGGGCCGCGGCTTGCTGCGGCCGGTGGCGGGTTGGTCGACGTACACGCCCGAGAGCGTCGCCCAGGGGTACGAATTGCTGGTCACGCCAATGCAGCTCGCCCGCGCCGTCGCCGCCCTGGCCAACGGCGGCCGGCTGGTCACGCCCCGCATCGTCCGCGGCCGCCTCGCCGCCGATGGTCAGGTGCAGCCGGGCGAGCCGACGGCGATGGCCCAGGTCATCACGCCCCAAATCGCCGCCGAGGTGCTAAGCATGCTCGGCGAGGTGGTGGAGCGCGGCACCGCCCGCCACGCCGCCGACGAGCGGTACAAATTGTTCGGCAAAACCGGCACCGCCCACCAAGCCAAGAACGGGCAATACGACGAGGAGCACTACGCCGCCACCTTCATCGGCGGCGGCCCGCTGGAGGCTCCGCGCCTGGTCATCGCCCTGGTCATCCACGAGCCCGACAAAACCATCAGCCACTTCGGCGGCATCGTCGCCGCCCCGGCAGCCGGCCGCATCCTGACGCGGTCGCTGCATTACCTGAACGTCCCGCCCAGCCCAGTTGCTGCCACCACGACGCAAGACTGAAACAACTTGCACCATCGTCCGCCCGATTCCGTCCAACTCGCGCCTCCAGGGCGAAGCCGCGGAATATTGACGTGCAACGTCCTTAAAAATTGCGGTCATCGCTGAGGCCGCCTCCGCCTCGCAGAGGCGGGCTCAGCGATGTTGATGATCAAATCGCGTCAACAGACCTCGCTGGTCAGTCCACCGCTTGGATCATGCTGACGTTGTCCGGGTTGATCCAAGCCGGGTGGTTGTTGGCCTTCATGATCATGATCCAGTCATCGCCGACATGCTTGATCCGGCCCTAAACCCAGGCCGCACCCTGGGCACTTGTCAGGCTGACGCGCACGTTGCCGCTCGGGATGTTGCTCAAGACGCGGTCCCCGTTTAGTTGCTCACCCGGCCGGACGGGACCGGATTGCTGAGGCCGCGGTGCGGGGGCGAAGGCCCAAGCCGTAGCGGCGAGCAGCGCGAAGACGAGCAGCGTCAGGCCGATGATCCAGGGTTGTCGCATGGAAACCTTGTGGGTGAGAAAAATGTTCACGCCGCCCTCGTCGCGCTCACGATCTTGCCGGCGCCGTCGTCGAGGTCGGTGGCGGTGGTGAGGGTGGGCAGCTTGTCCTTGGCGCCGTCGAGGATTTGGCGGGCCTTGTCGACGTTGGTGCCTTCTAGACGAACCACGACCGGGACGTCGAAGCCGACCTGCTCGCCGGCGGCGATCAGGGCCTCGGCGACGAGGTCGCACTTGGCGATGCCGCCGAAGATGTTGACCAGGATGCCCTTGACCTTGTCGTCGCTGAGGATGATGCGGAACGCCTCGGTGGCCCCCTCGGCCGTCACGCCGCCGCCGACGTCGA
Organism: uncultured Tepidisphaerales bacterium; assembly: GCA_964386435.1. Lineage (GTDB taxonomy): Bacteria > Planctomycetota > Phycisphaerae > Tepidisphaerales > Tepidisphaeraceae > CAYLSV01. The sequence goes on along the minus strand of CAYLSV010000135.1, from coordinate 1,886 downwards.
GGAAGTTGGCCGGCTCACCGCCGTGGTGCTTCACGGCGTCCATTGTCGCCATCGCCAAGCCCGCCCCGTTCACCAGGCAGCCGATGTTGCCGTCGAGGGCGATGTAGTTCAGGTGCGCGTCGCGGGCACGCACGTCCAGCGGGTTCTCCTGCGAATCGTCGGCCATGCCGGCGATCTCCTTCTGGCGGAAGAGGGCGTTGTCGTCGAACGTGAACTTCGCGTCGATCGCCAGCAGCTGGTTGTCGGGCGTGACGATGAGCGGGTTGATCTCGGCCATCTCGGCGTCGGTGGCGGTGAACGCCTTACTCAGGTTCGTCAGCAATTTGACGGCCTTCTTGAAGAGTTCACCCTCGAAGCCCAGGCGGAACGCGACCTCGCGGGCCTGGAAGCCCTGCAGCCCCATCAGCGGGTGCAGCGGCTCCTTGATGATCGCGTCGGGGTTGCTCTCGGCGACCTCCTCGATCTCCACACCGCCCTCGGCGCTGGCGATGAGCATCGGCTTGCCGCTGGCGCGGTCGCTGGTGATGCTGACGTAATACTCCTTGGCAATGTCGACGCCGGGCGCGACCAGGAGGACCGACACGGGAACGCCGTCGGGGCCGGTCTGGTTGCTGACCATGCGGTTGCCGAGCATGAACTCGGCAGCCTGCTTGGCCTCGTCCTTGCTTTTCACGAGCTTGACGAACCCCGCCTTGCCCCGGCCGCCGGCGTAGACCTGGGCTTTCACCACAACGGTGCCGCCGAATTTGTCGTAGGCGGCGGCGACGTCGTCGGTGCTGCGGCAGACCTCGCCGGGCGGGACCTCGACGCCGTGGTCGCGGAGCAGTTGCCGGGCTTGGTACTCGTGAATCTTCATGCCGCGGCAAGGTACGCGCCGCAAGCGGGTTTCTCAACGCAATGGCGTTAGGATCATCGCCATGCGCGTTGTCGTCATTGCACCGAGCGGGCCGATCCGAGAGGCCGCGTTGGAGGCCGGGCTCGCGACGCTGCGGTCGTACGGGTTCGAAGCGGTGGTGCATCCGCACACGCTCTGCCGGACGCCGCTGACGGCGGGGACGGACGAGCAGCGGCTGGCGGCGGTGCTCGATGCGGCGTACGACCCGCGGGCCGAGGTGGTGTGGTGTGCCCGGGGCGGGTATGGGGCGGCGAGGCTGCTGCCGATGCTGGAGGCGGCGACCGTCGAGCGGGGCCAACCGCCGCGAAAGCTGCTGATCGGGTTCAGCGACGTGACGGCCCTGCACGCCTTCGCCCGGCAGCGATGGGGCTGGGCAACGCTGCACGGGCTGGTGATCGCTCAAAACGAGCAGCCGGCTTGGCCCGAGACGGCGGCCGTCGTGCGGCGGGAGAAGCTGCCCGATGCGCACGATTTGCAGTGGTGGCACGCGGCAACGGACGTCACGGGCGAGGTCGTCGGCGGCAACCTCGCCCTAATCGCCTCGCTCTGCGGCACGCCGAACCAACTGCCGCTGGCCGGGCGAATCCTGATGCTCGAGGACGTCGGCGAGCCGTTGTACCGGATCGACCGCTTGCTGGAGCAGGTCCAGCAGGCCGCCGACGGCCGCCCGGCGGCCGTGGTGCTGGGCGACTTCAACGACATCGGCGAGACGAGGGGCCTGACTCTCCGCGAGGTGGCGGTGGACTGGGCCCGGCGGTGGGGCGTCCCCCTCGCCAGCGGCCTGCAGACCGGCCACGCCGGCCACTGCCGCCCGGTGCCGCTCGGTGGCGAGGCGACGATCGACCCGGCCGGACGGTTCGAGATTACTCAATGGGACTAGGCGGTGACTCGACGGCCTTGCGTCTCTTCGGGCTCGACATTCTCGAGATGCGGGAATCGCTGAAGCCCCCACCGCCTCGTAGAGGCGGGGCTACGCACGCAGTCCGAGCAC
>CAYLSV010000134.1:0-7935 GCA_964386435.1 uncultured Tepidisphaerales bacterium | reverse complement strand
CCTCGTGCGGCCGGCGGGGGCGGCCTCCGCGTAAGCATCGAACATCGCCTTCTTCTGCTCCGGCGGCGTCGTGGCGTAGAGCGGCGTGTCGAGCAGTCCGGGGCGGACGACGTTGAAGCGGGCCGGGGCGAGTTCGACCGACAATGCGCGGGCGAGGGCCTCGCAGGCGGCGTGGGTCACGCCGACCATGTGGTAGCCCGGCTCGGGCCGGAGCGTCATGCCACCGCTGGTGAACGTGCCGCTGCACTTCCGCCGCTGCTCCGGGTCTTCCGGCAGTTGCTCGGCGAAGGCGCGGGCGCAGGCATAGGTGCCCCAGAAGTCGACCTCCATCCGCTTGCGCGCGTCGGCCGTCGCCTGCTCGCCGAAGCGTCCGGTCGGCCCGCCCTTGGCGGTGACGAGCAGGTGGTGCGTCGGCCCGGCGGCCGCGAAGACGGCGGCGACCTGATCGGCGTCCGTCACGTCGGCGGCCTTCACCACGACGTCGCCCTCGATGCCGTCGACCGCTTCGCGGAGCTTCGCCTCGTCGCGGCTGCTGAGGACGACCCTGGCCCCCGCCGCCGCCGCGGCCCTCGCCACGGCCAGCCCGATGCCGCCGCTTGCACCAAAGACGACGACCGTCTGACCGTTCATGGTCCCGCTCATGCCGCACCGCCCTTCAGGTCGGCCAGACGCCGCCGCGCCTCGTCCGGCGACAACCGGCTGTCGTACAGCGGCGTGTCGGGCGACTCGAAGACGCGGGAGTCATCGAGCGTGCCGACGTCGACCGGCTCGAACTTCGCATCCCGCACGAGCCGGGCCGCAACTCCCTTCGCTTCAGCGTCGTCACCGGCCAGAAGGATCGCGTAGCCGTCCGATTCCCCGCCGTCGGCGTACCGCTCCATCACGTCGGCCCGCATCATGTTGAATGCCTTGACGACCCGCGTCCCCGGCAGGTGCGAGGCGACCCAGCCGGTGTGCGTCAGGCCGCCGAGGTCGAGCGTGCCGTCGCGGGACGGGTAGTAGTTGCTGGCCGAGAGCAGCACCTTGCCGGCCAACTCGTCGGCCGGCAGGTCGGGCGTCTTGGCGAAGGGAATCGCCTCCAGCACGACCTCGCCGAACGCCGCCGCCTCCGCCGGCGTATCGGCCCGCGCATTGGGGCCGGCCTTCGCCATCAGGTCGCTGAGCTTGGCCGGATCGCGGCTGCCGAACATGACCTGGTGTCCCGCCGCCGCCCAGAGGCGGCCGAGCGGCGAGCCGATGTTGCCGGTGCCGATGATGCCGATGTTCATGATGGGTTCTCCGAGAGGACGAGGTTGAGCACCGCCAGCGGGTCCTGCCGCTCGACGATCTGCTTGATGACAATTGCCGCGGCGGCTTCGAGGTGGCGGGCGTAGCGGAGGTCGCCCAAATCCAGCGGCTCGCTGCCGGTGGCCGTCACGAGCTCCATAATCTGGCGCTTCGCCTCGGCGTCGTCGCCGGCGATCGGCGTGACGAGCCGGCGGCCGTCGAACCTCGGCGGGTCCATCCGCCAGACCTCGGTGTTGGCCATGTTGAACGACTTGACGACCCGCGCCCCCGGCAGCCGCGCCTGGATCGCCTCGGCGAGCGACGGACCGTCGTCGTAGACCTCCGGTACGAAGTCGCCGTCGGCGAAGCCGGGCAGCGGGTTGTTGATGTCGATGACGACCTTGCCGTCGAACGTGCTCGGCCCGCCGGCCTGTTCGATCGCGTCGAAGACGGCATGGTGCGGCGTGGCGAGCACGATCAACTCGCCGAACGCAACCGCCTCCGCCGAATCGCCGCCGGCCGCACCCAGCTCATCGGCGACTTTCCGCGCCTTGTCCGGGTTGTGGCCGCCGACGAACAGGTCGTGGCTGTCGGTCCAGTTCGAGGCGAGGGCGGTCGTCATGCCGCCGTAGCCAAGGAAGGCGATCTTCATGGTTGCTCCTTGCTCTGTTGGTCTTCCTGCTTCCGCAGCGTCCGGCCGAAGTCCCGCAGGTCTTCGACGTACAGCTCGGGTTGTTCGACCATCGGGAAGTGGCCGCCGCGCTCGGGCGTCGTGTAGTGGATCAGGTTGCTCCGGCTGCGCTCGACGTACTCGCGCGGCGGCAGCGGGAAGACCGGGTCGGGCCACGCCGTCACGCCCGCCGGGTTGTCGATGGTCTCGCCCTCCGGCAGCGTGGCGATGTTCTCTTCGACGAAGGACATGTACGGCCAGAGCGACGTGCGGAAGCTATCGGTCACGACGTAGAACATCGCCTCGTCGATCAGCCGCTCGGCCGGGATCACGTCGGTCAGCGACTCGCCCTCGCGGACGTCGGTCCAGTAGTGCCACTTGTCCCAGATCCATGCCGCTTGGCCGGCGGGGTTGTCCTGCAGCGCGGCGGCGAGCGTCTCGCCGCGGGCGACGTGGGTGAGGATGTAGGCGGCCTGGCTCTGCGGACTGGCCGCCTCGGCCTCGACCCACGCCGTCTCCGCCTCCCTCGGGTTCTCGCCGGCGATGCCGCTGAGCCACGGGCTGCCGGCGTGACGCGGGAACAGCATGTGGACGTGATGGCCCATCACAGCGTTGGGGAAGTCTACCGCCATCCACGAGGCGGAGATCGCCCCCTGGTCACCACCGTGGGTCATGTAGCGGTCGTAACCGAGTACGTCGGTCATCAGCGTGTGGTACGTCTTGCCGAACGTCCGCAAACTCGTCGGCCGATCGGGTGCCTCGGAGAAGCCCACGCCCGGAATGCTCACGACGATCACGTCGAACGCGTCCTCCGCGTCACCGCCGAACCGCTCTGGATGCGCCAGCGGCTCGATGACGTCGACGAACGTGTAGATGCTGTACGGCCAGCCGTGCAGAAGTAGCAGCGGCGTTGGGTTCTCGCCCGAGCCCTTCTCATGGATGAAGTGGAGCTTTTGTCCGTCGACGGTGGCGATGAAGTTGTCGAACCGGTTCAGCCGAGCCTCGGCCTCTCGCCAGTCGTAGCCCTCGGCCCACGCCGCGTGCATCTCGTTTATCCACTTGGCGTCGGCGCCCCACTTCCACGGCTCCAAGCCCTTGTCCACCGGCGGCGTGTACGCCCGAACGCGACGCATCACCTCGTCCAGCCGCTCCTGCGGCACGCGAACCTCGAACGGCTCGGCGGTGCACCCCGCCGGCCGCGTCGTTTGGGCGACGGCAGTCGGCGTGACTGTCGACATCAGGATGATCAGGAAGGTAGTCAGAATCTTCATGGGTCTTGCTCCGGTGATGTTGCTCAAGCTAACGGGTCGAGGACGATCTTGCCGGCCGAGCTGCGGCTGGTCAGAAGCTCGTGCGCCTTCGCCGCTTCGCCGAGCGGCAGGACGGTTTCGGCCTTCAGGTCCAGCCAACCCTCCCGCAGCCCGGCAAAGACGGCGTCGGCCCGCTTCAGCATCTCGTCGCGGTCAGCTATGAAGTCGAACAGGTTGCCGCCGGCGAGCGTGCGCGAGCCGCCGATGAGCGGCAGCGGCGGCAGCGGCTCGGGCACGCCGCTCGCGTGGCCGTAGGTGACGGCCGTCCCGCGGCGGGCGAGGCAGTCGAGGCTGCCGTGCAACGTCGTCCGGCCGACGCCGTCGATCACGAGGTCCACGCCCCAGCCCTCCGTCAGCCGCCGGGCCTCTTCCACGAAGTCGACCTCTGTGTAGCGGATGACCTCGTCGGCCCCGGCGTCGCGGGCGAGTTGCTCTTTCTCCGCGGTGGAGACGGTGCCGAGCACCCGCGCCCCGAGGTGCCGCGCCCACTGGACGAGGATCAACCCCATGCCACCGGCCGCTCCGTGGATCAGGACCGACTTGCCGGCCCGCACCTCGACGTACTCGTGCAGCAGGTAGTGGGCGGTCATCCCGTTGACCGCCACGGCGGCAGCGGTCGGCAGCGTCACGTCGGCCGGCACCGGGACCAGCCGCTCGGCCGAGACGACGTTGGCCTGGGCGTAAGCGCCACCTTGGTCCACGACGTACGCGACGCGGTCGCCCGGCGATACCTGCGTGACACCCGGCCCCACCGCCTCGACGACGCCGGCGGCCTCGACGCCGGGCGTGAACGGCAGCCGCCCTGCCGGACCGCCGACCGACTCAAAGGTGTCCTTGAAGTTGACGCCAACCGCCTCCTGCCGGACCAGCGCTTCGCCGGGGCCGGGGTCGGCGGGTTCGACTTCTTCGAGACGCATGGCGGCCGGGCCGCCGTACTCGCGGATCACGATGGCTTTGCTGGGCATGGCCGATGGTTGACCGTACCACTGTCACCGGAAAGTACCTACTGTGACGTCAGATACCTACCCTTGGGTAAGTTATGGGTTCTAAAGCCACAAACGGTCACCCCGCTCCGGCGACCGCGGAGAAAAAGTTCAACTGCCCCATCGAAGTCACGCTCGACGTGATCGGCGGGCGGTGGAAGGCGCTGATCCTCTGGCACCTACGCGACGGCGAGCACCGCACCGGGGCGCTGCGCCGGAGAATCCCAAACATCAGCGAGAAGATGCTGATCCAGCAACTCCGCCAACTGGAGGCGGCCGGCGTGGTCGAGCGGACGATCTATCGCGAGGTCCCGCCGCGGGTGGAGTACGCCCTGACCGAGCGGGGCCGCTCGCTCGGACCGGCGCTGGAGGCGATGTGCGACTGGGGCAGCCGCCAGTCGGCGTGGCGAGAGGAAAGGTGAACCACTACTCGCCCAGCCCGTAATCCCGCTCGTCCCGCGGCCCCGGCAGGTCGCGGGCGTGGCGGCCGACGTGGGGTGGGCGCTCGCCGCGGGCGACGGACTGCTGGCGCTCTAGGTGCCGCTCGCGAGGTTCGAGGGCAGCATTGATGGTGCGGGCAAGCGTGGCGGTGTTCTTCGGGTCCGCATTGATCTCGTGGCTGCCGCGGTTCCAGGCCGCCTTGTCCAGCGCCGCCTCGTTCAGCCGCAGGCCGGCCTCCTGGGCGAGGTTGTCGACCTGCGCCCGCATCGTGCGGCCGTTGCCGTCGCGGAAGGCGTGGACGAAGTTCAATGCGCCGACGTGGCTCGCCGCAACCTTGGCGACCAGTTCGACGTTCCGCTCCTCGGGCGGCTTCCGCGCCTCTTGGCGCAGGCGATCGAGGGCCGGCTTGAGGTCGTTGAACGTCGTGGCGAGGCCCTGCTCGATGAACCGCGTCGGGATGAAGGCGTCGCGGCGGACGGTGCCGTCGGGCTGCTGTTCGCTGCGGTGCATCTCGACGGTGCGCGACTGGCCGGCCCACTCGTAGACGTCCTGGAACAGGTGCTTGTGGATGCTCTTGTACCCCTCTGGTGTGTGCGGCGTGCGGGACAGGTCCGTCAGCCGTCCGCTCGTGAGCGTGCGTTCCAGTGACTCCAACTTCTCGCGGTCGTGGATGTCGAGCTTGTTGCGCAGCGTCTGCGACTTGGGGTACTGATACGCCTGCCACGCACGGCTCGCGTCCGTCCGCGGTCGCGGATTGTCGCTCGTTTTGATGGGTGTTTCTGTCACGGCTGATCTCCATTGCCGCCTAGCGGCCGACACTTTGGGTCACGAACTGCGCGACGATCGGCGGCCGCACGTCGGTCGGCACCCGCTCCTCGAAGAACATGTGCGTCAACGCGATCTCCGCCGGTTGAAGCGGATTGCCCTCAATGGCCGTGCTGGCCGCGGCGGATGGCCAGCGCGCGACTTGTTGCGTCACTTGCTCGTCGGTGAGCGGCGTGAAGTCGAGCCGCCGCACGTCGTGGCGCAGTTGCTCGATCAGCCCGAGGTCGCGGGGGTGAACGCGGTCGAACGGCACGTCCATCGCTCGCGCGGCAAGCGCCGGAACGGGCAGGTCGTGACGCGGATCGGGCAGCGGCGGAGCCTCGACGTGCTTGCCGGCATCCGGGGGAACAGGATTGGGTGCGTCCGTTGGGTTCATGGGGGGCTTTCGGATTCTGTTGAAGGTTTTGGCGATTCACCGCAGCAGCAGGTCGAGCAGGTCATGCTCGCCCCACTCGCGCGGTACGTCGGCCGGCCACACGCCGTCGATGCGGCCGAGCAGTTCGTTGGGGTACTGCAAGTCGACGAAGCCTTTGCCGGCCCATGCCGCGTCGGGCCGCCCCACCGCCTCGGCCAGCGCCCGCCACTGCTCCGGCAGGCGCAGGGGTCGCCAGTCGGGGTTGTCCAGCACGACGCGGCCCTCGCGATCGCGCTTCACGGCGAAGCGGACGTAGTCCCACGTCGCCTTCTCGCGGCCGCAATTGCCCATCGGGTAGTGCTCGAAGCAGACGGTGCGGTCGGGGTCGAGGCGCAGCCGGCGGACGGCGAGGGTGGCGGCGATCTCGACGTTGTTCGTGATGCTCGGCCCGTGGTACTGCGGCGGCTCGCACAGCACCAGTCCGATGACGCCGGGGGCGAGGTCGAGCAGTTCGACGCCGCACGTCGCGCCGAAGCCGTTGGCAGCCTTGTAGCGGAAAGGTTTCATGGCGTGGTGGACGTTGCGTGCGTGTTCATCAGGGAACAAGGGGTGCCACGTCGTGGCGATGCCCGTCGGCAGCGGTTAGGCCGCCGGCGGGTGGAGGGGTCGGTCAGGCGGCGAGTTTGGCCGGCTTGCTCGCCGAGTTGGCGGTGGCGGACAGCGGAATCGGATCGCCGGACGGGCCATTGCCCTGCTCCGGCTGCTGCGGCTGGTGGGCCGACCGTATCGGCATCGGTAGCCAGTTGAGGTTGCTCACCAGCGCCTCGGCCCGACCGGCGGCCGCGTCCTTCTTGAGGCCGTCCACGCCCGCCGCCTTACTCAACGTTTTGCCGTGCGTCTGCGTGTACGCCTCGTCCAGCGCCGCCGCGATGCCGGCCTTCGTCAGCCCGCCGAAGAAGCTGGCGGCGGTCGGCTTCCACCACTTGCGAACGTCGCAGCCGACGTGGCTGGCGACCCGGCGGATCGTCGCGTCGCCCTTGCTGCCGTGGAAGTCGCCGATCGACTCGTTCACGGTGTCGAGGCTCGCCGCCGACAGCAGCGCCAGCAGGTTCGTCTTGTCGTTCGGCGTGAGGCCGGCGACGAAGCCCGGCAGCCCGTCCGGCGTCTGCGGCAGCCGCGACCGCCACGCCTGCAAGGCGTCGTAGAACACGGTCTGCGCCTCGCTCGGCTGGTCGGTGCCGTGGCTGCCACGGGCTGGCTCGCTCTTGCCGGTGCCAGCGCAGAAGTCGTCGCGGCCGGCAGTGATCTGCACCTCGAACGGCAGCGGGTCGCGGCTAGCGAACTGCACCGAGAAGAAGAACCGCTCGCACAGGTGGGCGATGAGCAAATCGGCGGCGGCGGCCGGGTTCTCGATCATGCTCGCCCGCAGCGCCTCGGTCCGCGCCTTTGTCAGCTTCCAGACGAGCGTGCGGGGCATCTCGACCCCCACCACGCTCTCCACCTTCTCGTCGTCGGCGGTAACGGTGCTACCGGCCTCTTCCGGCCCTGCCTTCGTGCCGAGTGTGTCGGTGGGCTTCTCCTGCTCGCGTTGCTTGGCCTCGGCCTCCTCCCGCTGCTTCCGGTCCCACGCCGGGTCCACCAGCCCGCGACGTTGCACAACCTGCCCCGTCTCGCCGATCCCGAGGTACACGCCGCACCGCTGCTTCTGCTCCGGCGTCCACTCCTCCCGCCGGGCTTCCAAGTCCTCAAGCTCCGCCTCCAAGCGGTCCCACCGCTCGGCGACGGCCCGGCCCTCGGCGGTGGCATCGTCCCACCCCTCGTCCTCCATCGCCGTCAGTTCCGTCTCGATCTCCGACTGCCGCTCGGTTTCGTCCTTCAACGGCTCACGCCGGCTCGGCTGCTCGCGGCGATAGCCGTAGGCGTCGGCGTCCTCCTGCAAATCGTGGACGACGAAAGCCCAGCCCTCCGCCTCCCTGACCCGCTCCGCCTCGGCATCGAACTTGGCGGCGGCGAGCTTCCGCACGAGCGCGGCGTCCTCGGCCAGCCCCTCGTCGTGGTCTTTGCTAAACAGGTCGTAGCGGACGG
>CAYLSV010000133.1:0-8206 GCA_964386435.1 uncultured Tepidisphaerales bacterium | reverse complement strand
GGCGAGGTGCCGATCGTGCCAATGCCGTTGGCGGTGGAGGTTGGCGACGGCGGTGGGGGTTTCTGCGACGCACGAACTGCATGCTGGTCGCACCCGCGTTCTACGCTGGTGGCATGGCTCAGAAGATCGTTCGCGTCGGGTTGACGCAGATGGCGTGCACCGACGATTCGGCGGCGAACCTGGAGAGGCAGCGGGCGCTATTCGTCGAGTGCGTGGGCCAGGGGGCGAACGTGCTTTGCACGCAGGAGTTGTTCACGTCGCCGTACTTTTGTCAGAGCGAGGATCACCGGTTCTTCGAGTATGCCGAGCCGATCCCGGGACCGACGACGGCGGCAATGCAGGGGTTGGCGAAGGAGCACAGGGTGGTCATCATCGCCAGTTTGTTCGAGCGGCGGACGGCCGGTCTTTACCACAACACGGCGGCGGTCATCGATGCCGACGGGGAGCTGCTTGGCATCTACCGGAAGATGCACATTCCGGACGACCCGCTGTTTTACGAGAAGTTCTACTTCACGCCGGGCGACTTGGGGTTCAAGACGTTTCGGACGAAGTTCGTCGATCTGGGCGTGTTGATCTGCTGGGACCAATGGTTTCCCGAGGCGGCGCGGCTGACGGCGATGTCGGGGGCGCAGCTGCTGTTCTACCCCACGGCCATCGGCTGGCATCCGGGGGAGAAGGAGGCTTATGGGGTGCAGCAGCACGACGCGTGGTTGACGATGATGCGGAGTCACGCGATTGCCAACGGGTGCTTCGTGTGTGCCCCGAATCGTGTGGGGCACGAGATCATCCGCGGTGTGGCCGGCGAGCCGGTGAATGCGGATGGAATCGAATTCTGGGGGCAGAGCTTTGTCGTTGGGCCGGACGGCGGCGTGATCGAGCGGGCGGGGGTGAGTGAGGAGCAAGCGTTGGTGGTCGAGTGTGATTTGGCGCAGGTGGAGTTCAGCCGGACCCACTGGCCGTTTCTGCGGGACCGGCGGATTGACGCGTATGGCCCGCTGCAGCGGCGGTTGCTGGATTGACGGTTGCCTGCCGATAATGCCGGCATGAGCGCGATTGCCCAAGCGACTGCCGAGCCCCGTCGGGTCGAGCCGGAGGCGAAGCTGGTGGACGTGATGCACGGCGCGGCCCGGCTGGAGGTGCCGGTGCACGATCACGGCATGGTCGCCTTGGTAGACGCCATGCCCCGCCTGGTGCCCGAGGGCAAGACGGCCGACGCGGCGATCGTGCAGGCGGCCCGCGTCAGCTACGGCGAGGGGACGAAAAAAATCAACGAAGACCGCGGCCTGATCCGCTACCTGATGCGTCACTGGCATTCGACGCCGCTGGAGATGGTGGAGTTGAAGTTTCACTGCGTGATGCCGATCTTCATCGCCCGGCAGTGGGTGCGGCACCGGACGGCGAACATCAATGAGTACTCGGCCCGGTACAGCGTGGTGCGGGACCGGTTCTACAAGCCCGACCGGGCGGCGCTCAAGAGCCAGAGCACGACCAACCGCCAGGGCGGCGGCGACACGCTGGACGACGCGGCGGCCGACGGATTCCTCGGCTACCTTGATCGGATCGAGCGGGAAAGTTATGCCGAGTACGAAAAGCACATCGAAGCCGGCGTGGCCCGGGAGACGGCCCGGATGGTGCTGCCGGTGAACGTGTACACCGAGTGGTATTGGAAGTGCGATTTGCACAACGTCTTCCGCTTCCTCCGCCTGCGGCTTGATCCGCACGCGCAGCAGGAAATTCGCGCCTACGCCGCGGCCATGTACGCCCTGCTCAAGCCGATTTGCCCCGTGGCGTGCGAGGCGTTCGAGGACTACCAGCTCAACGCGATCCAGCTCACCGGCCTGGAAATCGAGGCCCTGCGCACCGGCCAGCCGCTGGCAACGGAGAACAAGCGGGAAGCGACCGAGTGGGAAGCGAAGCGGGAGATGTTGGGGGTTTGAAGGTGTTGTTTGTCCTTGGTTCTTTGTCCTTGGTGCTGTCTTTTGCAAATGACAAAGAACAAATGACAAAGGGCCAAGAACGGCCTTACCCTTCCATCTTCGCCTTGAGCAGTCGGCCCGGCTTGAAGCGGACGGCGCGTTTGGGCGGGACGGTGACGGGGGCGAGGGTTTTGGGGTTCTGGGCCCGGCGGGCGCGGCGGGCGACGGGTTCGAAGACGCCAAAGTCGCGGAACTCCAGGCGGTTGCCGGCGGCGAGCTCGTCGGTGATGGCGGTGAGGAACAATTGCAACGCGTCCTTCACCTGCGTCCGCCGCATGCCGGTGTCGTCGGCGATGCGTTCGACGAGATCCTTCTTAGTGATGGTGCGGCCTTCGGAGGGCGTGGGGGCGGAAGTCGGCTCGGTTGGCATGGCAATCCGGCAGAGGGTCGCGGCGGCGAGCGGGCCACCCGGCCCGGCAAGGGGCCAGAGTTACCATGCCGCAGCAGCCGATGCCAGTCGGCCGGGGCAAAATCACCGCTGGATGACCTCAACCCGCGTCGAGAGCGTCCGCCGGCGGACCAGGTCGTAGCTGCCGAACCGGCCCGAGCGTTGCAAATCATCGAGCAGCGTGACGTTGAACGTCGTCCGCGACCGCACCACCCCGCCGAACGCCGCCGGCTCGCGGCCGGATCGGTCAAGGTTCGCCACCGGCACGCCCCGCACGGCCTCGGGCGTGAACACCAACGCCGCCACGGCCGGCGTCGGCTGATGCCGCACCTCGGGCTCCACCTCCCGGGCACAACCGCCCAGGAGCAACGCGAGGACGGCGAGCGTGAAAATCAGTTTCTCCATGTCAAGCCACCGTCAACCGCCGTGCCACGGGACTTGAGCGTTTGATTAGGTCCGAAAACCCGTCGGTCGCACCGGATGATGCCGAAACGCCACGACGCGTGTCAGATCTGGAAGTCGAGCGACACCTCGCGTGACTTTTTGCGGCGTTCGCGGTAGCGGAGTCTTGGGGCCTCGGCGGTGACGGTGGTGCGGGGCGGGACGCTTTCGGTGAGGAAGACGTTGCCGCCAATGGTGCAATTGTCGCCGATGTGGGTGTCGCCGCCGAGGATGGTGGCCCCGGCGTAGACGGTGACGCCGGTGCCAAGCGTGGGGTGGCGTTTGGTGCCGCGCAGTTTTTGGCCGAACGCGGGGGCGAGGGCGCCGAGGGTGACGCCCTGATAGATCTTGACGTCGGCCCCGATTTGGCAGGTCTCGCCGATGACGACGCCGGTGCCGTGGTCGATGAACATCCGCTCGCCCAGCTCCGCGCCGGGGTGGATGTCGATGCCGGTGCGGCCGTGGGCGTACTCGGTCATCACCCGCGGCAACAGCGGCACGTCGAGCTTGTGGAACACGTGGGCGAGCCGCTGGACGGCGATGGCGAACAAGCCGGGGTAGCTGAAGATCGCCTCGTCGGTGCCGGTGGCCGCCGGGTCGCCGTCGAAGGCGGCCTGCACGTCGGTGGCCAATTGGTCCCGCACGCCCGGCATCGCGTCCATGAACGCCCCGACCAAACGCTCGGCCTCGGCGTCGCACTTCTTCGCCGTCTCCTCGCAATCCTCCCGCCCTTCGCGGTACCGCAGGCAGTACCGCACCGGCTCGAACAGGTTGGCCATGAGCGTCGCCGCCTGGTTGCCGATGACGAACGGCAGCGCCTCGTCGCTGAGTCCCTGCCGGCCGAAGTAGCCGGGGAAGCAGAGTTCGAGCATCTGGTCGGCACAGTGGCAGACCACGTCGCGGCTGGGTAGGTAGCCGGTGTCGAGGCGGGCGGTTTGCGGATGCTGCCGGATCGATCGCGTGAGCCGCTCGGCGACATCGGGCAACAGCGCATCGAGTCCCGGCCTGAGCATGCGGCGAGGGTAGGTCAGTGGGAGCGCGTTCCGAACCGTCAGGTAGCTGCGGTGCAACGCCCCGCAGTCCGGACGGCGGTGCGTTGCACCGCAGCTACCTCCTCGCGGGGGTCGAACATCCCTTTCGCCCCGCTACCCTGCTCGCATGAGCAGCGGCAACGTCGACCCCTCCACCCTCATGATCGGCGTCAGCGGCATGCGCGGCGTCGTCGGCGGCAGCCTCAGCCCCGCGACCGTCACCCGCATGGCCGGAGCATTTGCCGCCTTCGTCAAGCAGCAACCACCGATCGGCGAGCGGCACACCATCGCCCTCGGCCGAGACTCCCGGCCCAGCGGCACGTTCATGCGCGACCTGGTCGTCGGCACCCTGACCGCCTGCGGCCTCGACGTCGTCGACCTCGGCGTCGTCACCACGCCGGGCGTGGCGATGATGACGGAGCACCTCAACGCCGACGCCGGCATCGTCGTGACGGCCAGCCACAACCCGATCGTCTGGAACGGGCTGAAGTTTTTGCAATCAAGCGGCGTCACGCTGCCCGCCGACGCCGCGGCGAGGTTGCGGCAGCTCTACGACGCCGGCGAAATGCCGCTGGTGCCGGTGGACGAGGTTCGGCCGAGCAAGAGCGACCCGACGACGCACGCCGTGCACGTCAAGCGGGTGGCCGAGCGGGTCGACGTGTTGGGCATCAGCAGCAAACGCTTCAAGGTCGTCTGCGACAGCGTGAACGGCGCCGGCGGCGTCACCAGCGGCACCCTGCTCAGCAAGCTCGGCACGCGGCTGGCCCACATCCACAGCGAGCCGACCGGCCAGTTCGCCCACGAGCCCGAGCCGACCGCCGCCAACCTGACCGGCCTCTGCGCCGAGGTCCGCCGCCAACGTGCCGACGTCGGCTTCGCCCAGGATCCCGACGCCGACCGTCTGGCCATCGTCGACGAGAACGGCACGTACATCGGCGAGGAGTACACGCTGGCGTTGTGCGCCCTGCACATCTGCCGCAAAAAGCCCGGCACGACGATCGTCTCGAACCTCTCCACGAGCCGCATGATCGACGACGTCGCCGCCCAGCACGGCGGCCAAGTCGTCCGCACCCCGGTGGGCGAGGCCAATGTCATCCAGAAAATGCTCGATTCGGGCAGCATCATCGGCGGCGAAGGCAACGGCGGCGTCATCGACCCCCGCATCGTCCCCGGCCGCGACTCGCTCGTCGCCATGGCCTACGTCCTGCAACTGATGGCCGACACCGGCAAGAAGCTCTCCGAACTCGTCGCCCAGATCCCCAGCTACGCCATCGTGAAGGACAAGCTGCCGCTGGCGAAGAAAGAAGATGCCGCCGCGGTCATCGACACCGTCAGCGAGCACTTCGCCAACGAGAACCAGAACGCCGAGGACGGCCTCCGCATCGACTGGCCCGACGGCTGGGTCAGCGTCCGGGCGAGCAACACGGAGCCGATCCTCCGCATCATCGCCGAAGCCCCCACCGAAGAGGCGGCCTCGGCCCGCATCAGCGAGGTCCGTCGGATCGCCGAAATGGATGATCGCGAATTCTAAGTTGCCTCACGCAGCGCTGCTACCATTCCAAACACAGCGAACCAAGTGGGCCGGGTCGATATAGTGCAAGAAACTGATAACCAAACTTTCTTTCACCAAGCCGGTCGTCCAGCCAACACGCTTTCGCCGTCGACGACGGCGGTCGTGGCGGCTCGAAGTCCCAAACCCTGGTCAAGCGATGCCCGAGACCTTCGATGCGGCCAAAACGTCAAAGATGCCCCGATCGGCGTGCGGGGCCGCACTAGCGCCGATGATGGCCGAAGCCCTCGATGAGGCACCGGTGGGCGTGGCCGTCCTCGATGAACAGTTGCGGTTCGTGTACGTCAACCAGATGATGGCCGACATCAACGGCGCGGCCATTGAGGACCACCTCGGCCGCCGCGGGCCAGAGGTGGTGCCGGGCGTTCGGGACACGGTCGACCCGCTGCTGGCCTCGGTGTTCGAGGACGGCCGCACGATCCGTGACGTGGAGTTCGAAGCGCCCAAGCGGGACGGCGAGCCGCCCCGCTGGTTCCGCGTCACGTACGTGCCCATGATCGCTGAACAGCGGCGGCTGGTCGCGGCGTACTGCCGGGACATCACCAGTGCCAAGCGGGCCGAGCAGCAGCTCCGCCACGCCGCCCAGCGGGCCGAACGCGACAACGATCACAAAACCCGCATGCTCGCCGAGCTGAGCCACGAGATGCGCGGCCCGCTCGCCCCGGTGCAGTCGGCCCTCGAGACGGCGCTTGCCGAGCCAACCATCTCGCCTGAGCTGCGGGACGCCCTGCGGGTGGGCTTGTCGGGCGTTAGCCAGCAGGTGCGGCTCGTCGACGATTTGCTCGACACCAACCGGGCCGTCCGCGGCAAGCTGTCGATCAACCGACAACCAGTAGATCTTCGAAATATGATCCGCGAGGCTGTGGATGCCGTGGACGTGCGGCGACGGGAGCGGCGGGTCAACCTGTCGATCAGCCAGCCCGACGGACCGCTCATCGTCCACGGCGACGGCGACCGGCTCAAGCAGATCCTGTGGAACCTCTTAACCAACGCGGTGAAGTTTACCGAGCCCGACGGCCAAGTGAACGTGGTCATCGAGCGGCATGATGAAGGTGGATCCGATAAGCTGATCATCCGCACCATCGACGACGGCCGCGGTGTCGATGAGGCGGACATGCTGCGGCTCTTCTCGCCGTTCGAGCAGGCCGAGCCCGCCTCGGGTGGGCTGGGCTTGGGGTTGGCTTTGTCGCGCAACCTCGCCCGGTTGCACGGCGGCGAGCTCACGCTCGAAAGCCCCGGACGCGGCCGCGGGGCGGTGGCGACACTCACGCTGCCGGCGCTGCCGCGCATGAGCGTCAATGCGACCGGCAACCACAAGCCGCTAGCCCGGCTTGATGGGCTGCGGGTGCTGCTCGTCGAGGACCATTTCGGCACCGGCCGCGTCACCGCGTTGCTGTTGCGCAAGATGGGGGCCCAGGTCGAGCTGGCCAACACTCTTCAAGCCGGCGTCGAGGCGGCGAGGCGGTGGCGACCCGGCATCATCCTCACCGACCTGAACTTGCCCGACGGCGACGGCCTGACCCTGCCGACGCTGCTCGCCGAGACCGATTCTTTGCCCGAGCGGGGCATGATCGCGCTGAGCGGCCGCGACACCGGGAGCATCCGCCGCGACGCCGAGCAGGCCGGTTACGCCGCCTACCTGCTCAAGCCGGCCACCTCCGACGCCATCGCCGCGACCTTATCCCGGCTGGCCGGACGGTGACAGCTTGGATCCACTCACAACGTGGCCTGAGGCTGGCGGACCGGCTTCTATCAAGCGCAGCAGCCTCATCGTGTCGTCGGCGTTTGCCGCGGCACGCGATGCAGGGTCAGACGTCCAGATTTTTCACTTCCAGCGCGTGGTCTTCGATGTAGCGGCGGCGTTGCTCGACGTCTTCGCCCATGAGCACGCTGAAGAGCCTTTCCGCTTCTTCGGCTTGTTCGAGGGTGACGCGGAGCAGGAGGCGCTTGTCGGGGTCAAGGGTCGTTTCCCAAAGTTGCTCGGCGTTCATCTCGCCCAGGCCCTTGAACCGCTGGACCTCGATGCCGGTTTTGCCGAGGCCGTGGATCGAGGGGAGGAGTTCGGCGAGTCCGGCGACTTCGATCCGTTTTTCGCCCTGTTCAAGGATGTATTTGGTCGGCAGATACTCGCCGGTGACGCCTTCCTCGCGGGTGAGGAAGAAGTCGTCGATCGGCAGGTTGGCCGCGTCGAGCCGCGTGATGACCTTCTCGATCTCCTTGACCTCGTGCAGGTCCTGATTCAGTTCGAGCGTCGCCCGATCAACGGCCGGGGTCGGGGCGGCCTCTTCCATCTCCTCGTCGCGGATGAGCAGGTCGTGGGCTTCGAGGTACGCGTCGCGGGCGGCGGCGTCGCGGAAGAAGGTCTCCTTGCCGTCGACCAGAATCCGGGCGTGTGGCAACGCGCCGTCGAAGTGGCTCCGCTGGGCGAGCAGGTCGGCAAACGGCACACCGCGGCGTTCGAGGACGACGATCAGCTCTTCCAGCCGGCCCAGCGCCTTGGCGATGTTCACGAGGTCTTCGCCGGTGACGCGGCTTTGCTCTTGGCCCTCCTCGTCCCGCAGGATCAGCTCGGTGTCGGCGGTGCCGCGGTCGAGGGTGATGCGGTTCATGCTCTTTTCGTTCAGCACGTACTGCATTTTGCCGCCCCGCTTCTTGATGCCGTAGAGCGGCGGCTGGGCGACGTAAACCCGGCCGTCGGCGATCAGCGGCCGCATGTGGCGGAAGAAGAACGTCAGCAGCAGCGTCCGGATGTGGCTGCCGTCGACGTCGGCGTCGGTCATGATGATGATCTTGCCGTAGC
>CAYLSV010000132.1:2671-8396 GCA_964386435.1 uncultured Tepidisphaerales bacterium | reverse complement strand
CAAGCATCGCACAAACCCGCCCATCGCGCTATACCTGTTCCGAACATGCTCTAAAAGGAAGGTTTCACTTGCAGCCGATCTAACCTGCAACGCGCGGCGTTGCGGCTGGCGTCCGCGTCTCTTACAGCGTCAACGCCGGCCGAGAAGCCTTACGTCGCAGGTCCGCCGCCGGCAGATTCTGCGCCCCGCGCAGATTTTGCCTGATGCTCCGGTCCGCCGCCGGCCGATGTTTGCAGCTGGCAAGGAGGCCACGTCATGTCCGATCAACCCACCCCCGCCACCCCCGCCGGGCGGCATTGCCCGTTTGTGAACCAGGACGACGCCCGCTGCGGCCGGCGGTTGTCGCTGGGAAACCTGTCGCTGGCGATGGGGCAGTGCTTTTGCGACTACGCCACGTGCCCGATCTACCAAACCAAACTCGCCGACCGGCAACGCGCCCGCTCCCTCGTGACGCTGGGCCTGCCGAGGACGCCGACCCCCTGCGCGGCCTAAGCACGTTCCCGGCCGACGAGGCGGCGATCGTGCTGCAGTACCTCGCCCACCTCGACGTGGAGCGCGGGCTGTCGCTCAACACCCGCCTCGCCTACCGCCGGGATCTGGCGGACGCGCGAGAGTGGCTGGGCATCCCGATCTGGGAGGCCGATTCGGAGCTGGTGCAGGCGTACCTGCGGTGCATGACCAAGGAGAATGCCGCCACCCGCACCGTCAGCCGGCGGCTGGCGGCGATCCGCACGTTCCTCCGCTGGTGCCAAACCCTCGGCCACGACACGCAGAGGGTCCTCGACATGCTCGACCGGCCCAAGCCGGAGAAGTCGCTGCCGAAAACGCTTTCGCGGTTCCAGACGAAAAAGCTCGTTACCAGCGCCAAGCCCGACGGGCCGCTTAGCGTTCGCGACCGGGCGATGCTCGAGCTCCTTTACGCCTGCGGCCTTCGGGCAAGCGAACTCTGCGACCTCACGCTGCCCGACGTCGACCTGCTCACCGGCGGCCTCCGCGTCGTCGGCAAGGGGCGCAAGGAGCGGATCGTGCCCATCGGCGACGCCGCCCGCGACGCGATCGACCTCTACCTCTCGCAGATCCGCCCGGAGCTGTTCAAGCACTGGAGAAGCCGCCGCGACGGCGAGGTGCCGCCGCAGCAGGTGTTCCTCTCCAACCGCGGCCGCCCGCTGGACCGGGGCCGGCTGTGGCAGATCGTCAAGAACCACGCCGCCAAAATCGGCCTTTTCAACAAGGTCAGCCCCCACGTCCTGCGGCACTGCTTCGCCACCCACCTCGTCAGCGGCGGCGCCGACCTCCGCGTCGTCCAGGAACTGCTCGGTCACGCCGACGTCGGCACCACCCAGGTCTACACCAGCGTCGACAGCGACCGCCTCAAACACACGCACACGCGGTTTCACCCGAGGGCGTGAGGCGGAAGTGATGAGTGATGAGTTGAGGATTGATGAGTTGCCGAAGGCGTGTGATTTGGGCAACTCATCACTCCCCAACTCATCACTCATCACTCAAAAACACGCCCCCGTCACCTAGCAGGCGACGGGGGCGAGAAGGGAAGGGAGATCGGGTCAGGTTGGGTTCCCGCGGATGCCTTGGTGGCCGGCCCTCCTCAAGGTCGACTTGGCGGCCGCGGAATCTGCCAACGTGACGCGCTCCCGGATCCGTCCGCAGCGGGTCGGGCAACCGAAGTTGCCGCTGGCGTGAGATTACCGCCGCGTTAACAAGCACGCAAGCTAAAAGCCGCTTTTTCTGCCCACTCTCGCGGCAGCGGCTGCCGGCGAGCAAACTCATGCCTGACGAATAGGCACTGCTGAACAGGTTCAACCACAGCAACCGCCCAGCGGTTCAGCAACAACCGCCCGATTAGAACTCCTTGCGCTGCCTCGCGGTAGGGATGTTCAATATCTTGCGATATTTCGCCACCGTCCGCCTCGCCAGTTCAATGCCTTGCTCCTTGAGCCGATCGGCGATCTCATCATCGTTCAGCGGCTTCTCCTTGTCTTCGTTGGCGACCACGACCTTCAGCTTTTCCTTGACCGCGTCCCAGCTCATGTCCTCGCCGTCGTCGGTCGTCGTGCCGCCGCTGAAGAACCGGCGGAGCGGGAAAATGCCGCGCGGCGTCTGGATGTATTTGTCGGCCACGGCACGACTTACCGTCGCCACGTGAATGCCCAGCTCGTCGGCCACCTGGATCATCGGCAGCGGCCGGAGGAGCTCCGGGCCCTTGTCGAAGAAGTCGCGTTGGTGCTCGACGACCTTGCGGATGACCCGCTCGATGGTGCCGCGGCGCTGTCTGATCGACTCGATGAGCCAGCGTGCGTTGCGGACATTCCCCGAGAGGAAGTCGCGGGTGTCCTTTGCGACGGCCCGGTCCTTGAGCATTTTGCGGTAAAGGCCGCGGATGTAAAGGTTTGGGGCCGGGTCGTGGGTCATCTCCACGTCGTAGGTTTTCGTTTCCTCGTCGTAGGTGATGAAGGCGTCGGGCGTGATGCCGGGCGCCTCGTCGGGGCCGATCTCCTTGCCGGGGTGGGGCTGGAGCCGGCCGATGCGGGCGACGGCCCGCTGCAGATCGTCGATCGACCGGCCGGTCTTCTTGGCGATCTGCGGGTAACGGTTCATCTCGAGGTCCTTGAGGTGGTCCTCGACCAGCCGCCGCTCCAACGGCAAATCGTGCCCCTCGGCCATCTCCGGATCGCGGGCGATGTGGGCGAGCTGGATCAGCAAACATTCGCGCAAATCACGCGCCCCGACGCCCGCCGGCTCGAGTTGCCGCTGAATGATGCCCAGCGCCGCCTCGAATTCCTCCAGCGGCGGCGGCTCGATTTTGCCCCGCTTCTGGGCATCTTCCCGCACGCTGGGCAGCGAGGTACGCAAGTAGCCGTCGGCGTCGATGGAGCCGATGATGATCTTGCCCGCCCGGCAGACCGGGTCGCTGGCCTCGATGAACCGCCATTGGTCGAGAAGGTGCTCGCCGATGGTCCCACCGCGGTCGGCGGTGTTGGCCATGGCGTCGAGCTTGGCGTCGCGCTCGCCGGCGTAGCTGCTGGCGGCGGGGCCATGGTCGAGGTTGCTGCCGTTGTAGTTGCTGCTGTACTCCTCGTTCTCGAGGTAATCGCTGATCTTGGCAAGCCGCTCGAAGTCATCGGCGACCTGCTGGTGCTCGCTGTCGAGGTTCAGCTCCTTGTTGTCGCCGAACACGTCGTCGCTGTTCTCCGTCGGCTCGGCAAGGTCGTCGCGATCGCTTTGATCCTTGACCTCCAGCACCGGGTTGCTCTGCAGCTCCTGCTCGATGCGTTCCTCGAGTGCCGCCAGGGGCATTTGGAGGATTTCCATCGACTGGATCATCCGCGGCGTGAGCAGCTGCCGCTGCTCCATCCGCTGAAACGTCCCCTGGGTCATCGACATGGCCATCGTGTACTCCCGACTAAAGGCCTTCGGGCATCAACCCCGACAAGCTGCCGGAGCCAAACGGACGGCACCGACTTTGCTGCACGGACAGTACCACCATTCTGCCGCACTGGCAACCGGCATCCCGGTTTGACGACAAGCGGCATAACGCGTTTATCTTACTTGACTTACGACCGATCCGCCGATCACTGGTGGATTTTTAGTGCAGGATTGGCAAGAATTTTGCTTGTTTCGGGTGGTGCCACAGACGCTGCTGCTGATTACCGCGGCGGCGGCCTGTTTCATGGCCGGCCTGATCTGGCTGGTGCAGCTGGTGCACTACCCGCTGTTCGCCAACGTCGGGCCCGAGCATTGGCCGACATACCACGCGAAACACACGTTCTGGATCACGCCGATCGTGGCGCCGGTGATGCTGGCGGAACTCGCCACGGCCGCCGCGTTGTTGTGGTGGCGGCCGGCGGGGGTGCCGGGGTGGGCGCTGTGGCTGGGTCTGGCACTGGCCGGCTTGATGTGGCTGAGTACGGCCGCGTTGCAGGTGCCGGCCCATAACAAGCTGGGGGCGGCATGGGACGCGGCGACTCATCAACTCCTCGTGCAGACGAACTGGCTGCGCACGATCGGCTGGACGGCAAGGGCGGTGTTGATGCTGTGGGTGTGCCGGTTGATGATGAAGTGAGGCGTCGAGAAAGTCGCGCAGCTGCGGCGTGCGAATTGTCGGTTCGTCGTCGGTAGCCCGTGATGCTGCCGCTTCGCCTACGGTGGCGGCCGATGGATTGGGGTGCACTCTCGGCCAACCTTCTCTCGCCGGCGGTGCTGCTGTTCCTCGTCGGGTTGCTCGCGGCGTTGATGCGGTCGGATCTGGATCTGCCGGCGCCGTTGCCGAAGGCGCTCGGGTTGTTTTTGTTGCTGGCGATCGGGTTCAAGGGTGGGGTGGCGCTGCGGGAGACGCCGGGCGAGGCGGTCGGCACTGTGGTGCTGACGCTGGCGGCGGCGGCGGCGACGAGTCTGCTGTTGCCGATCGGCGTGTATGCGATTCTGCGGAAGATTGTGCCGCGGGTTGACGCGGCGGCGCTCGCGGCGGCATACGGCAGCGTCTCGGCGGTGACCTTCGTGACCGCGGTGTCGTTTCTGGACACCATCGAGGTGCCGTACGGCGGGCACATGGTGGCGGCGATGGCCCTCATGGAGTCGGACGGGCCGATCGTGTTGCTGGGCGGGGCGTTGTTGGCCGGGTTCGTGGCGAACCCGGCGGCGGCGGGGCGGGTGCTGCCGTCGATGAAGGACGCGTTCGACGTGGTGCTGCTGGTGTTCTTGCTCGATATGGGCCTGGTCGCCGGGCGGCAACTCACCGACGTGCGGCGGGAGCTGGGCCGCCGGGCGGGGACGCTGCTGGTGGCCGGGCTGGTGCTGCCGCCGGTGCAGGCGATGCTGGGCATTGGCCTCGCCTATGTCCTGCGGCTGCCGGCGGGGGAGGCGCTGCTCATGGCGGTGCTGGTGGGCAGTGCGAGCTACATCGCCGTGCCGGCGGCAGTGCGGCTGGCAATGCCCGAAGCCCGGCCGGGGCTGTTCGTGACGCTGCCGCTGGGGGTGACGTTTCCGTTCAACATCGCGGTCGGGATTCCACTGTACTGGCTGGTGATCGGGTGGCTGTGGTGAGGGATAAAGTGTGACGTGGTGAAGTGTGACGTGTTGATTTGCCGGAGAAGTGGGACGGCGTGTCCGGCAAATCACCACGTCACCCTTCACCAAGTCGAACTTCATACCCTGCTCCATGCCTCAGATGCGCATCGGCCAGGGTTACGACGTCCACCGCCTGCAGCCCGGCGGCGTGTTGACGCTCGGCGGCGTGGTGGTGTCCGACGAATTGTCGCCCGTGGCCCACTCCGACGGCGATGTGGTGCTGCACGCGCTGACCGATGCCCTGCTCGGGGCGATCGGGGCGGGCGACATCGGCGAGCACTTCGCCAACGACGACCCGCAATGGAAATCGGCGGACTCGCGCCAGTTCGTCGAGCACGCGCTGCGGCTGGTTCGTGACGAAGGTTGGTCCGTCTGCAACGCCGACTGCCTGATCATTGCCGAGCGGCCGAAGCTGAAGGCGTACAAGCCGGCGATGAAGCAGTTGCTGGAAGAATTGCTGAACGCCCCAGCAAACGTGAAGGCGGGGACGAACGAGAAACTGGACGCGCTGGGCGCGGGAGACGCGGTGGCGGCCCACGCGGTGGTGTTGCTGACGCGGGGCGAAGTGTGACGCGGGGCGAAGTGTGACTTGGTGAAGTGTGACGTGGTGAATTGCCGGAGGACGGCGGCAGCGTATCGGGCA
>CAYLSV010000132.1:654-2661 GCA_964386435.1 uncultured Tepidisphaerales bacterium | reverse complement strand
CACCACGTCACACTTCACCACGTCACACTTCCACCCAACACTTCCCCCCCCAATTGTTCATTTGTTGTTCGCACGTTGTTCTGGCGCGCGGTTCGCTTTTCGGCGGCCGTGCTGCAACAGGATTCGTCCGTACCGGTGGCCGTCGACGACGCGCCGGCCTCCGCCTTCGACCTCGACTTCCGGCCGCGGGCGGCGGTGCATCCGTCGCCGGCGGATTGGCGAGATATTGTTGTTTACCAGCTGCTGCTCGACCGGTTCGACGACGGCGGCGACAGGCCGATGTATGACGGCGGGGAGCTCGCCCGCGGCGAGGTCGATCCCGGCATCGGCAGCACCTGGCAGGGCGGCACGATCCGAGGGGCGACCCGGCGGCTCGACTATCTGAAGAACCTCGGCGTCGGGGCCGTTTGGGTCAGCCCGCCGCTCAAGCAGCGGCCGGACGACGACAACGGTTATCACGGCTACGCCATTCAGGACTTTCTGCAAATTGATCCCCGCTTCGGCACCACCGAGGACTTCGCCGAGTTCGTGCAGCAGGCCCACGACCGGGGCATCCGGGTCATTATGGACGTGGTCATCGACCACACCGCCGACGCCTGGGGCTACCACGAGGGCGTGACGTTCGACGGCCAGCAGCACGAGATCGCCGGGTGGCACGACGGCGGCTCGCCGGGCGACTTCGGGCGGAACCAGGGCGTCTGGCCGATCGAGTTCCAGCGGCCCGAGGCGTTCGTGCGGATGGGGCCGATGAGCGACCCCGGCAGCGTCAGCGGGGCCGAGGCGAAGGATGGCGACTTCATGTCGCTGAAGGTGCTGGATTTGGGTCACAAGCCGACGCTGGCGGCGATGATCAACTGCTACAAGTACTGGATCGCCGTGGCCGACGTGGACGGGTTCCGCATCGACGCGTTGCGGCACATCCGCCACCCGCACGCCAGTGATTTTTGTCACGCCATCCGCGAGTACGCCTTGAGCATTGGCAAAAGCGACTTCTTCCTCGTTGGCGAGGTGGCCGACAGCGATGAGGAGATGAGCCGGTACATTGGCAGCAACGTCGAGCTGCGGCCGGGCGAGGCGGGCGATGACACCGACCCGGACTCGACGGCCGACTACCCGCAACTCAACGCCGTCATCGACTTCTTCTATCACCGCCAGTGGGACGGCATCCTGCGCAACGAGCGGCCGGCCACCGACGCGGCCGGGCGGTACGACTACCTGCGCGACCGCTACCGCAGCTATGGCGACGCCGGCAAGCACTACCTGACGTTCCTCGAGAACCACGACCAAGGCGATGTCACGCCGTTCCGCCGGTTCCTCGACGGCACGCAGGACGACAACCCCGACCAAACCCGCCCCGGCGGCGACGAACGCTTGGCCATCCTCGGCAACCTCGTGCTCCTGACGAGCATGGGCGTGCCGTGCATGTACTACGGCACCGAGCAAGGCTTCGACGGCGGCGGCGACAGCGACACGTTCGTCCGCGAAGCCATGTTCGGCGGCCGATTCGGCCCCTTCGGCACCGGCGACGCCCCGGACTCGCCGCACTATTTCGACGACAGCCACCCCATCTATCAAACCACCGGCAAGCTCGCCAAGGCTCGCGCCGCCGAGCCGACGCTCCGCTACGGCCGCCAGTACTTCCGCCTGCTCGGCGATGATCCCGGCGACCCGTTCGCCTACGTCCGCGTGCTGGACGTGACCGAGATCGTCGTCGCAGTGAACCCGTCGCTGGACGAGAAGCAGATCAGCGTCCCGGTCGACGACAACCTCAACCCGCCCGGCACCCAGCTGATCGACCTGACCTGCGACGACTGCTGCATCGAGGTCCAAGGCGACGGCGACGGCAACGCGTGGGTCAACCTAACCCTCGGCCCCCGCGAAGGCGTGATCCTGCGCCAGCACGTCGAGTAGGTGAACTTCTCTTGCCGGACCTCCACCGCGTAGCGACGGGGCTGCGCCCGATGCGGAACCCCGCCAGCCCTCGGGGGACGTCTCGGTTTCAGGCGC
>CAYLSV010000132.1:0-595 GCA_964386435.1 uncultured Tepidisphaerales bacterium | reverse complement strand
GGAGGTCCGAGGTCCGAGGTCAGGGACTGTCACCCCATCAAGCTCGGTTCTTCCAAGCTGTAGCTGCGGGTCGCACGGCCTGTCATGACGCAGTTCGGGCATCGGGCGACTTCGCGTGCTCTTGGAACATGGCTTTCGTTGAACGCGAAGGTCGTTGAGGTGTAGGTGAAGTTCGACCTTGGAACGAGCGGGCACCGCCACTGCGGGTTGTGTTCGCTCACGCCAAGCCATCCCAGCGCTCGGGCTCTTCGAGCCATTGTTGCTCGACCCAGTCTTGGTCCTGGGCGAGTTCGTCGAGGATGTCGCCGAGGTCGTCGTACTTGGTGGTGGTGGCTTTGCGGATGGCGTTGGTCATGGTGAATCTCCTTCGGATGTTTGGTGTTCGGGTGCCCGAACATTCGGGCAACACAAGACTCATCGGTAAGGGCGGCGTTCGGGCTGCAGTCGAAGGTGAATTTTCTCCGAACATGGGGGGGGGCGTTCGGTGTAGCTGCGGGCTGACAGCCCGCAGTGGGGGCGCACGAGGACTACAGCACCTTGCACGATTGCTGCTCGCCCGGACCTGCGGCACGTGGTGCCGCAGCTACCGCAGCAT
>CAYLSV010000131.1:0-8404 GCA_964386435.1 uncultured Tepidisphaerales bacterium | reverse complement strand
CGCGAGCTGGGTTCAGACCGGCGTGAGCCAGGTCGGTCCCTATCTGCTGCGGGCACAGGAACCTTGACGACGATTCTTCCCTAGTACGAGAGGATTGGGAAGGACCCACCCCTGGTGTACCAGTTGTCGCGCTAGCGGCACGGCTGGATAGCTATGTGGGGACAGGATAAACGCTGAAAGCATCTAAGTGTGAAGCCTACGTCGAGATGAGGGTTCCATGTTCTACGAACGAGAAGCCCCCGGTAGACCACCGGGTTGATAGGCGGGAGCTGTAAGGTCAGAAATGGCCTCAGGTCACCCGTACTAATGGCTGATCGCTTGATCGCATTGATCGGTCACCGTCACCACCACTCGTGGTGACTCAACAACCGCGTCCTTTCCACCCGGAAAGGCAGGCGGCAACCCTCGATGTCCGCACAACGTCGTCACGCAGAACTATTCTTCACAAACCAAAGCACCTCGGCCTGACTCAACAGGTCAGGCCGAGGCTTGTTGGTGACCACACCGCTGGGGTCACACCCGTTCCCATCCCGAACACGGTCGTTAAGCCCAGCGAGCCGATGATACTGCCTCCGCGGGAAAGTAGGTTATCGCCAGCTTTTGATGAAAGCCCCGCAGGCTATTGCCTGCGGGGCTTTTTCTTTTGCGGGACTCGTTGAAACGCTTTTGGTTCCTCTCGCCAGAGGTTATGGGATCTTTTCCGGGCCGATGAGGCTCAAGGAGAACCGGACCTGGGACGCAAGCGACACGTTCAGGCAGATCCTGGCCAAGCTGTGTGAGGCTGAAACGCTTCTCAAATTCGGCAGCATCGCTGCGGCCATCATCCAGCACCTGGCGGTCAGCGAGCAGACCTGCCACCGCTGGCGTCAGCAACACGGCGTTACGTGGGCGATTGAGGCTAAGCGGCTTAAGGAGTTCGAACACCACAACCTGCGGCTCAAGAAGGCCATCGCCGCCGCGTCGGGTTCACCTTACGCACCTGATGCTCGACAAGCTGATCCCCCGAAGGAGCTGCGGGAACAGATGACGATCCGCGGCGTGCCGAGGCACGTCCGCTGCGACAACGACCCTGAGTGAGTTTCAGAGGCATGGCGAACGTGGTCGGTGACCGGCGGTGTCGAACCGCTGTACATTGGGCCGGCCAGCCCCTGGCTCAAGCGGCTATGGCTATAACCCTACGGCAAGCTGCTCGACGCCCAGGTGTTTGACGGCCTACGACAGGCACGCGAGCTGGCGACATCGTGGCGGCCGGGGCACAACCACCGTCGTCCGCACAGCAGCCTGGGCTTCCTGCCGCCGGCGACGTTCGCCGCGACGCAGCAGAGCCTGACAAAGCGATCCGCCGCGTCGACGGCTCCGGTCGCTCCGCTCCCTGCGTCGCCGACGTGGCGGCAACCCCTCGTGAATCTACTCCCCCATCCTCTACTCCCTGACAGACTGGCGACACAAAGGAGAGCAGGTCATCGGCATTGAGCGGCAGGAGTAGCAGGAGCAGCAGGCGAAGTGGCTCGAAGACACTTTCAAACGATCCGGAACGTAAATGCGCAGGTCGATACCGATCGCCCGGATGCCGAGGCACCACAGGTCCAAGGGTGGCTCCAAGATGGGTTACGGGCCGGGCGACAAGGGACCGTGATCGGGGTTTGGGCCGAGCGAGGCAAGCGGCTAACGGCCGTGAAGCAGGCTGAGCACGAAGGGGTCTACCTGAGGGTGCTATTTCTTCGCCGGGACCTGCCTGACGCCCGGGGCCACCAGCACGTCGCTGGCCCCGACAGCTGCACCTACCCAGATGATTCGCCACTTGATTGTCAAGGCCGCCGAGGCGTGCGAGCAGGCCTGCGGTGATGTGCACGTGGTGCTGGTGCCACATCGAGCGAAACCTCAAACGAAAATCGGCTCCACGGAGAAGACTTGGTCGTGTTGGCGAGCCTCACGCTGCTGTTCTTGCCGCCTTGGAGCTCCGAGCCCAACGAGTACGAGAACGTTTCGAATTCACCTGCAGCAGCACCTCTTGAATCGAGCCTTCCGTGGCCACGACCACCTGTTCGAGGAGGTGCGGGCGGCGTGGCCGAGCCTGACGCCCGATCGGCTGTTGAGCCTCAGTTGGACCGAGTGTATCGGGCGGGCGTCTGCTGCATGATCCGCATGAGATAGGCCCTCAGCGTTGAAGTCGTGCGAGGGCGATCTTGCTGGTGCGATGGATCGTCGTCAGCAGACGGAGCTTTCTCGGCCATGTGCACCTTGGCCCTTCGCACCGGCACGCCGCGGCGGTGGGGCGGGGTTATGCCTTGATGATGTGGCCGCGGTCGCCTTGGTAGTCGGCCAGGGCGTTGCGGGTGTCGATGATCAGCTTGGCGGTCTGGCCGATGTGTTGCCAGTTGTGGGCGGTATGGTTCGTGGCGACGAGCACGGCGTCGTAGTCGGCCAGGGCCTGGTCGGTGAGGGTGATGCTTTGCTTGTCGACGTCGTAGTGCCGCATGCTGGGGGTTTGTTTGACGTGGGGGTCGTGATAGTCGACGGCCGCGCCGAGTGCTTCGAGGCGTTCGATGAGCTCGAAGCTGGGCGACTCGCGGACGTCGTCGACGTCGGGCTTGTAGGCGAGGCCGAGGACCAAAACCCGGCTGCCGCGCACGGCCTGGCCGCGGTCGTTCAGGGCGTGCATCAGGCGGTCGACGACGAAGCCGGGCATCGCCCGATTGACCTCGCCAGCGAGCTCGATGAATCGGGTGGACAGGCCGTACTCGCGGGCCTTCCAGGTGAGGTAGTACGGGTCGATCGGGATGCAGTGGCCGCCGAGACCGGGGCCGGGGTAAAACGCCTGGAAGCCGAACGGCTTGGTCTTGGCCGCGGCGATAACCTGCCAGACGTCGATGTTCATGGCCGTCAGCAGCGTCTTGAGCTCGTTGACCAACGCGATGTTCACCGCCCGATAAATGTTCTCCAGCAGCTTTGCCGCCTCGGCGACCTCGGCCGACTCAACGAGGATCACCTCGCTGATCGCCCGCTCGTACAGCTTCGCGGCCAGCTCGCCGCTCATCGGATCGAGGCCGCCGACGAGCTTGGGGATGGTGGTCGTGTCGTGCGTCTTGCTGCCGGGATCCTCACGCTCGGGGCTGTAGGCGACGAAGAAGTCCTCGCCCAGCGTCAGACCCTTGGCCTCGAACTGCGGCAGCATGATCTCCCGCGTCGTCCGCGGGTACGTGCTGCTCTCGAGCACGATCAACTGCCCCGACCGCAGCGTCTTGGCGATGTCGGCGGCGCTGTTGGCCACGTATGTCAAATCCGGCTCGAGGTGCTGCCCCAGCGGCGTCGGCACGCAACTCAGCAGCACGTCGCAATCGCCCATCGCGGATGAATCACTTGTCGCCCGGAACCGCTCGCCGACCATGTCGCGCACGAGCGACTCGCCGAGGTGGCCCAGATAGTTTTCGCCCCGGCCCAAGGCGTCGATCTTCTTCGGGTCCTTGTCGAACCCGATCACGCGGTAGCCCGCCCGGTGGAACGCCGCCAGCAGCGGCAGCCCGACGTACCCCAGCCCGATCACGCCGATGACGGCCTGGCTCGACTCGATCTTGCGGGCAAGTTCACTCTGCGGCGACGCGGACGAATCAGACATGATCGGCCAGTGTAGCGGCACCCCAACCCGCCGCCGCCCATGGCGCCAACCCCCCGCGGCGCGGTGTCGGCCGGGCGTTCGATTACCATGTCGCCCGCCGCCGGGGCAAAGCGGCGGTGGGTTCGTGCCGATGTCCCGATGGAGAAGGTTGAGTCCCGCGTGCCGCCATAGGCCGCGGGGTGATGTGATGTCCAACGCCCTGTCCACCATCCCGCCCGAGCCGCGCCCGGTGTCGCTGCCGCCAACGCCCGAGCCGCTCTACCGCGAGCCGCCGGCGAGGCTGACAGTCGTGGAGGCCCGCCCCCAGCCGCGGCAATCGGAAGATGACGCCTATACCTTCATGCCCGAGCTGCAGGCGGCCCGGTATGATTTGATCCTCGCCGTCGCCGACGCCTCGCCGGGGGCCAGGCTGCGGCTGCACATGGACGGGCAATCGCTGGGCGAGCTCGACCTCGACGGTCCCGGCTCGTGGGCGGGCGAGCGGAACGTGGTTGTGCCCGATTTGCACGTCACCCGGGCCGGGCCGCGCGTGCTGAGCGTCGAGCCGATCGGCCCTATCGGCCGCCTCGTCGCCGCGAAGTTCTCGCCCCGTCAGCGGGCCGAACGTACCTCAACGCCCGGCCCGTTCGCCGATCACGATGCCGCCCAGACCGCCGCCGAGCCGGTCGCCACCGACGTCCAGCCGTTGCCACCCGAGGCCGACGCCCCGGCCACCGGCGGTCATGGCTGGGGCGTGAGCGGCCAAACCTTCGAGGCCACCGTCGACGTCGAAGCCGGCTCGTATGACTTTACCGTCGTCGCCGCCACCCCCGGCCCCGGCGTCAGCCTCGACGTCAGCCTCGACGACCAGCGCCTGGCCCGCGTGCCACTGGCCGACACCGGCGGCGTCGACCGCCACGCCGCCAACACCGCCCACAACCTCCAGGTCCACGCCGGCGGCATGCGCATGCTCCGCCTGGCAATACTCGGCGACGTGTGCGACATTCGCCAGATCGACTTCGACCGCACCGGCCCGCTCAACGAACAGCCCGATGGCGCGGCCGTCGTCGGCGAGCCCGTCGCCATCGACACGGGCGAAGCCGCGGACGACGACCCGGTTGTTCCGCTCAACGCCCCCTCCGCCACCGATGTCGTGCGGCCAACCGTCAACGTGCCCGACCTCTTTCAAGTCGCCGCCAGAAGCCCGACCCGGCCGAGCATGCCCGCCGTCCGCGACCTCCCAATCGCCAGCGCGAAAATCTTTGCCGACACCTGGCTCGCCGTCCCCACCCCCGCCGACCTCACCCTCGACGCCGACACCAACTCCATCACCCCCGCCGACGACAACACCGAGCCCGCGCCACACCCAATCGCCGAACCACCCCCGGTCCAAAGCGACCTCCCCGCCTGGCTCCGCCCCACCTCAACCCTCGCAACAGAGCAGGCACCACTAGAAGAAAAACGCCGCGTCGCCGAGGCCGCTGAGCGAGAGCGCCTGGCTAAGGAGGACGCCGCCCATGTCGAGGCCGAACGCGCTATCGAAGAAGCCCAGCTCGAGGAGGAGCGTCGGGCCGCCGAAGCGGCAGAGCAACGGCGTCAGCAAGAGGAGGAAACCGCCCGCGTGGAGGCCGAGCATGTCGCCGAGAAAGCTCGCGTGAAGCAAGAGCGACAAGCAGCCGAAGCCGCGAAGGAGAAACGCGTGGCCGAAGAAGAGGCCGCCCGCGCCGAAGCCGAACGCGTCGCCGAAGAGGCGCGGCTCGAGGAAGAACGCCGCACAGCCGAAGCCGCCGAGCAGAAGCGTTTGGCGGAAGAGGAAGCCGCCCGGGCCAGAGCGGAACTCGCGGTCGAGGAGGCCCGTCTCGAAGAAGAGCGTCGCGTCGCCGAAGTCGCGGAGCAACAGCGCCTGGCTGAGGAAGAGGCTGCTCGCGTTGAGGCCGAACGCGCCGCCGAAGAGGCGCGGCGTGAGAGAGAACGTCAAGCCGCTGAAGCCGCCGAGCAAAAGCGGTTGGCCGAGGAGGAAGCCGCCCGCGTCGAGGCGGAACGCGCGGTCGAGGAGGCCCGCATCGAAGAAGAGCGTCGCGTCGCTGAAGCCGCCGAGCAGAACCGCTTGGCCCAGCAAGAGGCCGAACGTTTGGCGGCCGAGCGTGTGGCGGAGGCGGCGCGGTTTGAAGAAGAACGTCGCGCCGCCGAAGCCGCGGAGCAGAACCGCTTGGCCCAGCAAGAGGCCGCACGTTTGGCGGCCGAGCGTGTGGCGGAGGCGGCGCGGTTTGAGGCAGCCGCGGAGCAGGCGCGTGTTGCCGCCGAGCAGGTGGCCGCGCCTGTGACGTTGCCGCGGCGTGGGGCGGCGCTTGAGGCCGGAGCGTGGCGGCATGGGTTGTGGCCGCTGGCTGCCGACCCCGCCGCCGACCTCGCGGACATGGCGTTCGTCGGCGCACGGTTCACCGCCGTCGCTGCCGCCGCGGACGCTGAGGGCCTCACGGCCCGCGCCATGTCCCGCGTCCGCTTCGCCCCGGCCGCCGAGTTGACGATTGAGCGCCCGGGCACGCTGCACGTCGCCGGCACCCTGACCCTCGGCTGGGGCCACCGCACCTCCCCCCGTTTGGCCCACCCCGAGGTGACCGCCACCGCCACGCTCACCCTCCTACGCGACGGCGCGGCGCTCACCCTCTGGAAAACCGCCGACACCAAGAAGCCGTCCCCCGGCTGGACGGCCAAAACCTTCGCCTTCACCCTCGACAAGACGATCGACGTCGGGCCCGGCGACAAGCTCCGCCTCACGCTCGCCGCCACCGGCGCCGACGCCCCGGAGCACCAGGTCACCCTGCGGGACGAGCTGACCCTCACGCTCAGCCCGTGACCGAGGGCACCTCAAGCGCCGCTGAAACCCCCACCGCCGGTGTGACGGGCGCAGACCCGCCGTCACCACGGCGGTGGGGGCCTCGCCGATGCCGAGACGCGTAGCATCCGCCGGTGTTCCGTCGCCGCCTGCTCCCGCTTGCTGCCGTCGCCTCGCTGCTGCTGTTCGGGGTGGTTGCGGCAATGACTGTCCGCGGGTTCTTCGTGCAGGACGAGTGGCGGTGGATCAGCCGGACCGTCGAGCGGGACGTGCCCGAGCCGGGCAACCTTTGGGTCGGACAAACCTCTTGGTTCCTCACCGCCGGCCGCGGCGGGTTCGCTGCCGGGCGGGGCACCAACCACTTCTCCGCCTACGACCCCGCCGTCTTCACCACGACCTTTACCCACAGCACCTACGCCGCCGTCTATCCCGCCGCCCCGGCCGACACCGTGGTCGACGACGGCACGCTGTTCACCTTCCTCGGCCTGCAGTACCTCACCGAGCGGTACCCCACCGCCTACAGCGTCCAAGGCGATGACGGCACCGTGCGGATGTCGCCCGTGATTCCGCCGGACATCGACCGCCACGCCCACCTCACCCTCCCGGCCCACCTGCTCCTCCCGCTGCTGGGCGTCCTGCCGATCACGTGGCTCCTCACCACCCGCCGCCGACGCCGCCAGCTCGCCCGAACCGCCGCCGGCCACTGCCTCGCCTGCGGCTACGACCTGCGCAGCGGCGGCCAAACCGTTTGCCCGGAATGCGGCCGGGTCGGCGGGGGGTGAGGCCTTGGGATATGGTGCGGCGTGTCGAACGCAAGCCCCGCCCACCCGCTGGCCGACGTGCCGCCCGAGAAGCTGCCGCGGCACGTGGCGATCATCATGGACGGCAACGGCCGGTGGGCCGTGCGGCAGGGCATGGAGCGGATCCACGGCCACGAGAAGGGGGCCGCGGTCGTGCCCGAGCTCGTCACCGAGTGCGTCGAGATGCGTCGTCAGCTCGGCGGGCCGGACGTGCTGACGCTTTACAGCTTCAGCGTCGAGAACTGGAAGCGGCCGGCCAGCGAGGTCGAGGCGCTGATGGCGATGTACGTCGATTACCTCCGCCGCGAGCGGCCGCGCATGCGGCGGGAGAACGTCCGCTTCCGCCAAATCGGCCGCAGCCACGAGCTGCCGCCGCTGCTGCAGGACGAGCTGCAAATCACCCTCGATGAGACGGCCGACAACGACGGCCTGACGCTGTGCCTCGCCATCAACTACGGCAGCCGCACCGAGATCACCGACGCCGTCCGCCGCATCGCCGAACAGGCCAAGGCCGGCACCCTCGACCCGGCCCGCCTGACCCAGGAGACGATCGCCGACCACCTCGACACGGCCGGCCTGCCCGACGTCGACTTGCTCATCCGCACCGCCGGCGAGCTGCGCGTGAGCAACTACCTGCTTTGGCAAATCAGCTACGCCGAGATCGTCGTCAGCGACGCCCTCTGGCCCGACTTCGGCCCGCCGAAGCTAATCGAGTGCATCCAAGAGTACACGCAAAGAAACCGCCGCTTCGGCGGCCTGGACCGGACGAACACGCTGCGGCCAACTTGATCGATGTCCCGCCGCGATGGTTTGCCCGACTCGGGATTAAGATGAATCAAGTGTTGGGCCTGAAGTACGAAGTCGTCATCTACTGGAGCGACGACGATGCCGCGTTCATCGCCGAGGTGCCGGAGTTGCCCGGCTGCATGGCCGATGGCCCGACCAACGCCGACGCTTTGGCCGCGGCGGAGGTGGTGGCCCAGCAGTGGATCGCCACCGCCCGCGACCTCGGCCGTGAGGTTCCGGAACCGCACGGGCGACTCGCGTTTGCTTGAGCCGAACCGTCGCCCGGACCTCCGCTCCGGCTTGTGAAGCAGTGTCGCTGAGGTCCCCACCGCCGTGGTGACGGCGGGGCTACGCCTGTGCTGGGCGACTGACGATCAAGGCGTAGCC
>CAYLSV010000130.1:0-8521 GCA_964386435.1 uncultured Tepidisphaerales bacterium | reverse complement strand
ATCGCGCGAAGTGCTGTAGCGCGTGCACGCTAGGTCCGGGAGGTGGCCTAGCCGGCCGCGGGGTCGAAGAGGCTTGCCGGGGGGACTTGCTTTTCGGGTTGGCCCAGCAGCTTGCGCAGGGTGCGGACGTCGGTGGGGCTGTGGCCGCTGTAGTCGTTGTTGACGAAGCCGAGGACTTCGTTCACCCGGCCGGTGGCGGTCAGGGTGCGGAGGTGGTCGGCCCAACCCGCCAGGCGGCCGGTGGCGTCGTGGCGGTTGTGGTCCTTTTTGCTGTCGCTGCCGAACTGCTCGTGGACGCCGATCCAGCGGAGGTAGAACCAGTCGGCCGTCAGGATCGGCCGGCGGTGTTGGTACGCCGTCGGCTCGCTTGGCCGCTGGCCCAGGTGGGCGGCGGGCGTCTCGTCGGCGCAGACCCACGCGGCGTTGTGGCCACGCAGGAGGGCGGCGGTCATCGGGTGCCACCAGCCGTCGTGCCGCAGCTCGATGGCGTACCGCATGCCGCCGGGCAATTCGTCCAGCAAGTTCGCCAGCTCGCCGAACCGGGTGGGGGCAAAGGACGGCGGGAACTGCACGAGGACGGCCGAGAGCTTCTCGCCGAGCGTGCGCATCGTCTCGACGAACGCCAGCGCCTCCCGCAAGCTCGCCGGCTCGTCCAGCCGCCGGTCGGCGTGCGTCACGGCCCGCGGCATCTTCGCGGTGAACCGGAAATGCGCCGGCACCGCCCCGCCCCACCGCTTTACGTGCTCGAGGGCCGGCACGGCGTGGAAGGTGCTGTCGAGCTCCAGCGCATCAAACTCCGCCGCGTACCGCCCCAACCGGGCCGGCCCCTTCAGACCGCGGGGGTAAAACACGCCATCCCAGTCGGCGTACCCGAAACCCATCGTGCCCAACCGGATCGGGACGTCGGGCATGGGGGATGGTAGTCCAACGTTTTTCGGCGTTCGCTCGCCGGCGTGAGCAACGAACCACGGACCACGGACAACCGGCAACGCCCCATTCTTTATCGAATCTTGATGAACGGCGGTGGAGGTTTCGTCTAGGTTGAGCTTGGAGAAATCATGCACCGTTTCCACCCTGCCCTCGTGGCCGCTTCGGCGGCTGTTCTGTCCGCCTCGCCCGTGCTGGCCCAGTTGTCGCTCGAGGTCGTCGGCCGCTACGACAGCGGCGTGTTCGATGGCTCGGCCGCGGAGATCCCGGCGTACGACCCGACCTCGCAGCGGCTGTTCGTGACCAATGCCGATGCCGACACGCTGGACGTGCTGGACATCAGCAACCCGGCAATGCCGACCCTGGTGACGAGCTTGAACTTCGCCGGCAGCCCCAACAGCGTGGCGATCATGAACGGCGTGGGCGTGGTCGCGCTGGAAGACGCCGCTGACGTAACGCTGCCGGGCACGATCACGTTCTTCGACCCCGGGACGCTGGGCATCGGCAACACCGTGGGCGTCGGGGCGCTGCCGGACATGGTCACGTTCAACCGCGACGGCACCAAAATCCTCGTCGCCAACGAGGGCCAGCCCAACGACGCCTACACCTTCGACCCCGAAGGCAGCATCAGCATCATCGACGTCGCCACGCAGAACGTGACGACCGCCGGGTTCGGCACGTTCAACGCCCAGCAGGCGGCGCTGGAGGCGGCGGGCGTGCGGATCTTTGGGCCCGGCGCGTCGGTCGCGCAGGATCTGGAGCCGGAGTACATCACCGTCTCGCCCGACAACACCACGGCGTTCGTGAGCTTGCAGGAGAACAACGCCTTCGCCACCGTCGACATCGCCAGCGGCACGGTGACGGCCGTGACCAGTTTTGGCACCAAGGACCACGCCCAACTCCAGAACGCCTTCGATCCGAGCAACCGCGACGGCGGGATCAACTTCGTGACAGCCGACGTCAAGGGCCTTTACCAGCCCGACGCGATTGCCAGCTATGAGGTCGGCGGGCAGACCTTTATCGTCACCGCCAATGAAGGCGACGCCCGCGATTATGGCGGCTTCAGCGAAGAAGTCCGGGTGGGCGATGTGGTGCTCGACCCGGTGCTTTATTCTGACGCCGCGACGCTGCAGCTCGATGAGAACCTCGGCCGGCTGCGGACAACCACGGCCACCGGTGATCTGGACGGCGACGGCGACGTGGATCAGATTTTCAGCTACGGCGGCCGGAGCTTTAGCATCTTTGACGCCAACGGCAACCAGGTGTTCGACTCCGGCGACGACTTCGAGCGGCTGACGGCCAGCTTCCTCGCCGAGGACTTCAACAGCAACAACGACGACAACGACTCGTTCGACGCCCGGAGCGACGACAAAGGCCCCGAACCCGAGGGCGTGACGCTGGGCGTGATCGACGGCCGGACCTACGCCTTCATCGGCCTTGAGCGGGTGGGCGGTTTGATGGTTTACGACATCACCGACCCGACCGCCGCCAGCTTCGTCGACTACCTCAACAACCGTGACTTCGATGTCGACGCCGAAGTCGGCGGCATGAGCAACCCGTTGGCCGGCGACCTCGGCCCGGAAGGTCTGCTGTTCATCGACGCGGTGGACAGCCCGACGAGCAACCCGCTGCTCATCGTGACCAACGAAGTCAGCGGCACGACGACGATCTACAGCGTCCCCGAGCCGGCCACCCTGGGCCTGCTTGCCGCCGCCGGCACGTTGCTGCTCCGCCGCCGGGCGTGAAGACGTCCTGGACGAATGTGACAACGTGCGGGGTTTCTCGTCCGAACCTGCGGCACGTGGCGCCGCGGCTATCGCAGCGTGATCACAAAGTCTGCGCGCGGTAGCCGCGGCACCACGTGCCGCAGGTCGGGGGCATCGATATGCGGGGCGGTTGCTGCTAGGGTGGCGGCTTGCCGGTGATGAGGGTGCTTCCTGTCAGCTTAACCGCGCGGCGTTGGCTCGCGCTGATCGTTCTCGTCGGGCTGGTGCTGCGCGGTGGGCTGCT
This sequence comes from uncultured Tepidisphaerales bacterium, assembly GCA_964386435.1. GTDB lineage: Bacteria > Planctomycetota > Phycisphaerae > Tepidisphaerales > Tepidisphaeraceae > CAYLSV01. Next base: position 5,584 of record CAYLSV010000130.1, on the reverse strand, counting down.
CGTGGCGGAGGTGTGGATCAATGAGTTGCCGGCGTTTGCGACCATGCATGCCGACGCGCGGGAGTATCTGGCGGTCGGGGAGCAGCTCGTGTTCGACGGGACATTCGCCGATGAGGCGAGCGTGTTTTCGCGGAATCGGGCGGTGGTACGCACGCCGGGATGGCCGGCGGTTTGGGCGATCTTGCGGGAGCTGGGCCTGCCGGCGGCGGCGGGGTTGCCGGTGTTCGCGGGATTGGTGGTGGTGATCGGGGCGGCGGTGCCTTGGCTGACGTTTCATTTGACGCGGACGGTGACGCCGAGCGAGCCGGCGGCGCTGGCGGCGGCGGCGCTGGCGGCGCTGTCAACCACGGGCATCTCCGCGTCGGCGTTGCCGTTGGCGGATGTGCCGTTTGTCGTGCTCTTCGTCGGCGGCTTGCTGGCGCAGCACCACGCGGCGCGGCGATCGAGTTGGCCGTTGGCGTTGGCGGCGGCACTGCTGTATTCGGCGGCGGCGCTGGTGCGGCCGTCGCTGATGTTCTGGCCGATCGTGGTGCCGCTGCTGTGGTGGGCGCAGCGGCGGGCGTTCAATCTGCGGCTCATGCCCGGGCCGGCGGTGACGATCGCGGTGCTCGTACTCGCCACCATGCTCGGCTGGGTTGCCCGCAACCGCGCCGTCGAGAACGTCACCGCGTTCAGCACCATCAGCACGCGCAACCTTCGTTACTGCGTGCAGCCCTACGTCGAGCTGTGGCACCTCACCGGCGAGTGGCCCAAGCCCAAGCTGTTCCGGCAGCACTACACCGATCTGCAGTGGCACCACACGACGTACATGATCACCGGCGTGCTGCACGAGCGGCCGAACATGCCGGTGCGGCTTGAGGACGTCGATGTCGAGCAGCACCCCAGCGTCGCCGGCTTGGAGGCGTGGCGGCGGGCGGAGATCGGGCACGTGTTGCGAAACAACCCGGGCCTGACGCTGGCGACCTACGGCCGCAACGCTTGGCAGAACCTGACCGAGCAGAACCTGAACCTCGGCCGGCAGCTGGGCCGGGTGAGCGAGGACAGCCCGCTGCCGGCGAAGCTGGTCATCGGCTGGGCGAGCGTGACCGGCGGCGAGGTGACGGCGTGGCTTTGGCTGGCCGGCATCGGGGCGGGCGTGATCATGCTGCGGCGGGACAAGGCGACGTGGTGGCCGGCGGTGGGGCTGGGCGTGACGTGGCTGTACTTCGCCGGCCTCAGCGGGACGACGCAGGGTGAGGGGGCGCGGATCATGTACGCCGTGGAGCCGGTGGCGCTGGCGTTGATCGCCCGCGGGTTGTCGCCCGTTTTGGCGCGGTGGGAGACATTCGGCGGCCGTACGATGGCCGCGTGAAGTACAACTACGGCGAGTTCGACGGCCAGGAGTTTCCGACGAGCGAGTCGCTCTTCGACACCGGCAACCTGATGGACTTCATCATGCAGCACGGCGAGGACGCCCTCGACGCGCTGCAGAACATGATGGAGAACCCCGAAGGCGGCGACGCAAAAGATCTTGTCGAGCAGCTCATCAAAGAAGGCGCCCTCGACAAGGACGGCAAGGGCAAGGTCCGCCTCACGCCCCGCAGCGTCACGCGGATGCAGCAGAAGGCGCTCGAGGAGGTCTTCGCCAATTTGCAGCGCGGCCAGCGCGACGGCCACGCGAAGGAAACCGCCGGCCACGGCGGCGAGCGGGCCGACGGCACCAAAAGCTACCAGTTCGGCGATCCGGTCAGCGAGCTGGATTTGCACAAGACGATGCACAACGCGCTGCAGCGCAACGGCCTGCCCCAGCGCGGCGCGGACGGCCGGATGAAGCTCAACTTCGGCGAGCGCGACATGGAGCTGCACCTCCACGAGGGCACCACCAGTTGCAGCACCGTGGTCCTCATCGATCAATCGGGCAGCATGCAGCGCTACGGCCGCTATTTGTCGGCGAAGAAGGTTGCCCTGGCGATGCAGGGGCTGATCCGCAGCCGGTTCCCGCAGGACACCATCGACTTCGTCGGCTTCTACAGCGGCGCGAAGATCATCCCCGAGGCGGGTTTGCCGCTGATCATGCCCAAGCCGGTGACGATCTACGACTACGAGGTCCGGCTGCGCGTGCCGACCGATCAGATCGACGCCGCCCCGCAGCACTTCACGAATTTGCACCTCGGCCTCAAGCTCGCCCGGCAGATTTTGCGTCGCCGGGGGGCGGAGAACAAGCAGATTTTCATCATCACCGACGGCCAGCCGACGGCCCACGTGGAGACGACGGAGAACACCGAGTTCGTCTACCTGCTCTACCCGCCTGACCCCCGCAGCACGGCCGCGACGCTGAAGGAAGCCTTGCTATGCACCCGCGAGGGCTGCCGGCTGAGCACGTTCGCCTTGGTCGAGGATTACTACGGCATGGACTGGGTCGGCTTTGTGGATCAGCTCGCGAAGCTGACCAAGGGCGTGGCGTTCTACACCAGCAGCGGCGAACTTTCCGACTGCGTGATGGAGAGTTACCTGAAGGGCCGCAAGACCAAGTCGCACATCGGCTGAACTGCGGCCAAGGTCGGCGGCCTAGGTTGTGGGCATGACGATCACGAAGGCCGTGGTGCCGGCGGCGGGGTTCGGGACGCGCATGCTGCCGGCGGCCAAGGCGGTGCCCAAGGAGATGCTGCCGGTGCTCAACCGGCCGACCATCGAGTACGTCGCCCAGGAGGCGACCGACGCCGGCATCGGCGAGCTGTTGCTCATCGTCAGCAACGACAAGAAGGCCGTCGAGGACCACTTCGACACCCACGCCGAACTCGAGCGGCGGCTGGCGGAGAAAAACCGCACCGACTGGCTGGCGAGCACCGCGGCGGTGATGGCCAAAGCCCGCGTCTTCAGCGTGCGGCAGCGGGAGCAGCTCGGGCTCGGGCACGCCGTGCTGCAGGCCCAGGCGTTCGTGGGGGACGAGGCGTTCTTGTGCATGCTGGGCGACACGATCTTCTCCGGCGGCCAGCCGCCGGCAATGGAACTCGTGGCGAGACACGCCGAACTTGCCGAAAAACACGGCCGTTGCAGCGTCATCGGCCTCGAGCGGGTGCCGGCGGAAAAGGTCGGCCGCTACGGCATCGTCGGCGGCGAGGACGTGGGCGGCACGCTGCGGATCGACCGCCTCGTCGAGAAGCCCAGCCCGGCCGAGGCGCCAAGCGACCTCGCCATCGCCGCCCGCTACCTGCTGTCGCCGACGATCTTCGCGTGCCTGCACGACACCGAGCCGGGCAAGGGCGGGGAGATCCAGCTCACCGACGCCCTCATCGACCTCGCCGCCCGCGAACCCGTCTTCGGCGTCCCGCTGGCGAGCGCGCGACACGACATTGGCAATCCGACGGACTGGCTGAAAACGAACCTGGCGTTCGCCGCGCGGGACGAGGCGCTGTGGGCGGAGCTCTCGCCAATGTTGCGGGAGTTGCTCCGGTGATCGCCCCGGACCTGCACCACGTGCTGCAGGTCCGGTTCACGTTACACCGTCTGGTCGTAAACGAGTTTCCCCGCCGCTGCGGCGGACAAGACCCCGCCGGCGATGAGCAGGGGCAGGGCGTACCAGACGGGTTGCGGGTCGTCGCCGCGCAGGCGATAGGTGAAGCGGCCGCCCTCGCCGCGGCGTTGGTTCTCGGGCCGCCATTGGTCGAGCAAATCGTCGCTGATCAGGTCGTTGTCCCAGACGGCGACGCGTTCGAGTTGGGCGAGGTCGAGGGGTTCGGGCAGCGGCCAGAGCAGGCCGCCGCCGATGGGGGTGTCGTCGGCGGTGGGCAGACGCACCTCGTCGCCGTCGATCAGGTGCAGCACGACGTAGAGGTCGGGCGTGTCGAGGTCAATGAGGGCGAGGCTCTCCGCAGCGTTGCCGGTGAGGCCGGCCTTCGTGCCGACGACCACGCGGTCGACAATCGGCTCACCGATCGGGGCTTGCCAAGTGAGCCAGCCGACGACACCAATCAGCACGCCGACGACGAGCACGAGGGCCGTCACGATCGGCAGCCGGCGGCGGGCTTTGGGCAGGGGCGGCTTGCTCACGTCGGCTCCGGGTTGGCGGGTTCCAAGCGGACGCACATGCCCGCGGCGATGCTCAGCAGGATCGCCCCGCAGAACCACGCCGTCCCCGGCCGGGCGGCGACCTCCGCGAGGCCGTCGAACTTCACGACCACGATCATCACCGCCACGACCAGGATGTCGAGCAGCGAGTACTTGCCGGTCAGCGCCGCTGCCTTGTGCAGCCCCCGCCGCAGCCGCTGGCTGATGGGCACCAGCCGGCTCGTGGCCATCAGGATCGCCAGCAGCTTGGCGAACGGGAACACGATGCTGAACACGCCCAGCACCACGCCCAGCAGCACATGGTCCCGCCGGAACAATTCAATCACCCCGCCCAGCAACGAGAACACCCGCTCGCGGCCGAGCTGGGCCATGCTGATGAACGGCACGTTGACGCCCAGCACGAGCACGACCAACGCCGCCACCGCCAGCACCGCCGCGAGGCCGTTGCCGCCGATCCGCCGCTTCACCGGCGACGCCCCGCACCGCGGGCACCCGGCCAGCATGGGCACCGGCCGCGGCAGCAGGTAACGCTCGCCACACCGCCGACACGAGATGGCCCGCTCTTGGGACACGGTCCGACGGTAGGAACGCGGGGGCACCGGCCGGACTGCGACTCGCCGAGTCGCAGCTACCCACGCGCTCCAACCGACTTGAACATCGGGCGGTAGCTGCGACTCGGCGAGTCGCAGTCCGATCAACCGCTCACCCCGCCGCCCGCTCGCCGTCCTCGGGCTTCATCGGGACGCCGAAGCGGCAGCGTTGACGCAGCGCCCGCTCGAGCATCACTCGGTAGCGGGAAAGGCGGACCTCCTCGCAACCAAACCGGGCGAGGTGCGGCGTGCAGGCTTGGGTGTCGAGCAGCGTGTAGCCGCTGAGGTTGAGCTGTTCGACGAGGTGGACCAGCGCGATCTTCGAGGCGTCGCGGGCGTGGTGAAACATGCTCTCGCCGAAGAACGCCCCGCCCAGCGACACACCGTAGAGGCCGCCGACGCGTACGCCGTTGAGCCAGCACTCGACGCTGTGGGCGAAGCCGAGTTCGTGAAGTTGTTGGTAAATGCCGATCAGGTCGTCGCTGATCCACGAGCCGCGGGCGCCGTCGCGGGGGGTATCCATGCAGTCCCGCATCGTCCCGGCGAAGTCGGCGTCAAATCGCACGTCGAACGGCTTTTGCCGCACCCGCTGGCGAAGCGTCTTGGGCACGTGGAACCGGTCCAGCGGGATCACGCCCCGCGGGTCGGCGGTGTACCAACGCGTCACCCCGTCGGCGTCCGTCATCGGGAACGCCCCCCGCGTGTAGGCGGCCAGGACGGTTTGGGGATCAAGCGAAATCAGCATGGGCGGAGCACCACAGGCCCGGCGGCCCCCGTACAATCATTGTACAACCATTGCACCGCCACCAAGCCGATCCGGCAAGGCCGGCCACTGCGGAACTTTTGGGAATCGCTAAGTAACGTGGTTCGTCTGTGAACCTGCTCACGCTCGGCTTCCGCTTACGGTCGAGCCTGCCTCTTCGCTTGCGTCGCCCGAAAACCCCACC
>CAYLSV010000129.1:0-8847 GCA_964386435.1 uncultured Tepidisphaerales bacterium | reverse complement strand
CGCAGGCGGGCGAGGACGGCGGTGGCGGCGAGATCATCGGCCTGCAGCCAGTCCAGTGACCCGCCGGCGGCTGGGCCGTGGTTCAGCTCGAGGGTGATCCAACCGCCCGCCTCGTCGGCGACGGCGCGGCGGGCGAGCTGCTTCACCGGGTCGTACGTCGGCAGCGACCACTGGGCGACTTTCAGCAAAACGAGGTCGTCGAGTTCACGGCGGCCGGCGGTGAGGGCCGGGGCGGCGAGGTCGGCGGCACGCCGGGCGATTTGGGCGAAGTCGGCTTCGGCGAGGGCGAGCGGTTCGGTGTCGCCGTTGGACAAACCGCGGGCGTTGTCGCCGGTGGCGAGGCGGCCGGCCGTGCTGCGGCGAAGGTGGCTGACGCGCCAACGTCGGGCGGCCGCGTCGCGCGGGTGGCGGGCGCCGGTCCACGGCGGGTCGCTTTCGAACCGGCTGGCGGGGTCGAAGCCGGCGGCGTCGAGCGGGCGGGCGTCGGTCCAACTCGCCCACGTCTTGGCGGCCGGTTCCCAGAAGTAGACGGTCAGTCCGTGGTAGCCGCTGGCGGTTTGCCAGCGGGTGGCACCGAGGCCGACGAGATCAATGCTGCCGGCGACGGGCAGGTAGGCGTTGCGGTGCTCGCCGACGAGCGCGGCCGTCGGCGTGGCGAGGGCGAGGCAGAGCGCACGACATCGGGCGGCGGCGCGCAAGAACGCCGCCGAGTCGCCGGCGGCGTGGCGGGCGAGAATCAACTTGGCCGAGTCGGCCAGGGCGGCGAGCGAGCGTTCGAGGCGGGGCAGATCGACGCCGTGGGCGCTGGTGGCGAGGGTTTGCAACCGGTGGTGCGTGGCCGGCGAGAGGCGGGCAAGGCCGAGCGTGACGGCCTCCTCCAGCAGCGTGATGGTGGCGGCGCGGACCTCCTCGCGGGTGCGGGCGGCGCCGGCGTGTTCCTGCAGCGCGATGGGCTGGGTGTCGAGCGGACGGTCGTCGCGGCGGGCGAGGTAGGCGAGCAGCGCGGCCGCCTTGTGCGGGCAAGGGCCGGGGGCGTGGCAGTCGCACAAGAGTGCGTCGGGCCCGCCGCCGAGGAAGCGGACGTTGACGCCGGCGGCGGGCAGCGTGACGCGGATCACGCCCGGCTCCTCGGCGAACTCCGCCCCGCGCGACAGGACGACGCCGGCCTTCTTAAGCGTCGGCTTGCCGGCCCACGCGGCGACGGCGGCTTCGTCAATGTTCCGCAGTTCTTCGGCAACATCAACGGCTTCGGCCTCCTCGGCGGCCGAGTCGCGGACGAAGATCAGGGCGGCCAGGATGTGCCGGCAGACGCCCGCATCGCACGCACACGTCGACGCCGCCGGCGGCAGGCGAAGCTCCACGACGGTGCCGGCTACGTCGAGCCGCAGCGCGTCGCCGTCATCGCCAACAACCGTCGGCGGCGTCTTCGCCACATCCTTGCCGGCGCGGCGGACCAGGCCCTTGTTCGCCAGCGCCGCCAGCGCGTCGTCGTCGAACGCGGCGAGCTTGCGCGGCCAGTCGCCAAGGCTCATTGGAGAATGCCCCCGATCCATTCGGCCAGCCGTTGCGGCGTGACGGCGGCGACCTCCGCGCCGGCGGCGACGCAGCGGGCGGCGCACTCCTTGTCGTACACCGGCCGGCTTCCGGCGTCGAGGGCGGCGAGGCCCAGCACCCGCGCCCCGCCCTCGCGGAGCGCCTTGATGTTGGCGAGCAAGTCCTGCTGCGGGCCGCCCTCGTAGAAGTCGGTGACGACGACGACGATCGTGCGGCCGGGGTTGCTGACGAGTGTCGAGCAGTACCCGACGGCCCCGCCGATGTCGGTGCCGCCGCCGAGCTGCACGCTCATCAGCACCTCGGCCGGGTCGTCGCAGCGGTCGGTGAGGTCGACGATTTTCGTGTCGAACGCCACGAGCGACACCTTCATCGACGGCAACCCGCGGAAGATGCCGGCCATGACGGCGGAGTAGATCACGCTGTCGGCCATGCTGCCCGAGCAGTCGACGGCCATCACGACGTGCCACGGGATGTGCTGCTGCACGCGGCCGAAAAAGCTGAGCTTGTCGACCACAAGCTGCTTGCGGTCGCGGTCGAAATGCTTGAGGTTGTCGCGGATCGTGCGGCGGACGTCGAGGTTGGCGGCGACCTTCAGCGGGCTGCGGTGGCGGCGGCTGAGCTTGCCCCACAGCACCTGCCGCACCTCGCTCTCCAGCTTGCGGCGCAGATCGTCCACCACCTGCCGGATGATGCGGCGGGCGACATCCAGCACCTCGCCCTTCATCATGCCCTTGAACGCCATCACGCTCTTGAGCAGCTCGTAGCTCGGCTCGAGCTTGCGGAGGGTGTCGGGATCGGTGACCAGCTCGGTCATGCCGTAGCGATCGAGGGCGTGCTTCTCAACGGTTTCGCAGACATCTTCGGGGAAAAGCTCGCGGACCTCGCCGAGCCAGTCGGGGACGGTGAGGACCGAATCGCCCTGCCCGCCGGTCTTGCCGTCCGCTTCGCCGCGCAGGCCGCGGCCGGCGTACTCGCGGCCGTAGAGGTAGTCGAGCACGCGGTCGGTGCGCGCCGCGGCCGAGCCGTCGGGCAGGCCGCCGACGCCCTGCTCGGCGAAGCGGCCGAGGACGAGCCGCCAGCGCTGGAGGGTTTGGTCGTCAGGCATCGTCGCCTCCGATCATGGCGAGCAAGCCGTCGGCTTCCAGCGTGCCGCGGACGCGGGCATCGAGGGCGGCGGCGTGGGCGAGATCGTCGGGCGTCAGATCCATCGGCACCCGCAGTTCCACCACCCCGCCGGCATGCTCGGCAACGGCCTTGGCGAGGCGGTCGGTCTCGCGCGGCGTCAGGCCGCTGAACGCCAACCGCAGCAGCGGCAGTTGCCGGGTGAACTCGTCCTGGCCGCTGGTTTCCAGGAGAATGTGCAGGTCGGCAATGAGCCGCGGCACCTGCCAGAGCGCGGCGCGGGCGGTGGCGAGCAACCCGCGCAAAAAGCCCGCCGCCGACGCCGGCTCGTGCAACCGCCCGGCGAAGGCGTCGGTCAGCTCCGCCTCGCTCCGCACGCCGTCGCCGAAGAGCAAACCGATGGCCGCCCCGCTCATCGTCGGCGTGCCGTCGTCGGCGAGCGCGTGCAACCCGGCGTGCCGCAGACGTTGTCGGGTGGCGTCGTCGCCGAGGGTGGCGGCGGCGTGGCTGAGGCCGTTGAGTGCCCCCAGCACGTCGGCCTCCGCCGCCTCCGCCGTGCCGGCGAGGCCTGGCAGCAGGTAGCACGCCCGCTCGTACGCCGCCGACGCGACGTCTTTCACGCCGGTCAGATCGTGCGCTTCGAGCGGCTCGGCGGCGACCTGCAACACCAACAAGCGTTCGGTCGCCTCAACGAGCGCGGCGAACTCCGCCTCGCCGACGACGATCTCGCGGGTGCGCTTCAGCAAATCGACGGCGTGGCCGTGCAACCCCATCTGGCACGCGGCGAACACGAGCGCCGCCGCCTGCGCTGCGCGGCCGCCGGCGGTGTCACGCTCGACTTCCCGGTATCGCTCGACGAGCCGCCCCACTGCCGCCTCTTCGACGGTGCCGCCGTAGAGGCTGCACTCGATGAGCCGCGACTCGACGCCCGGCGTCCACGTCGCCCGCCACGTCTCCTGGATCCGCCCGAGCTCCGTTCCCGCCACAAAGTCCGGCCCGGCCAGCAGTTCGGCGAACGGCACCCGCAGGAACGCCAGTTGATGCAAAAACCGGCTGATTCGGCGGTGTTTCGCCTGGCGGTAGAGGTCGAGGCGGGTCTCGCCGGCCTTGGGTTTGTCGGCGTCGAGGCCGAGCGATTCGGCGACGGCGTGGAAGTCGCGGACAATCGCCGGCTGCCCCGCCTCGGGCGGCACCCGGCCGATCCGGTCGCCGGCCAACAGTTGCCGCGCGAGCCCCAGCACCACCGCCCCCTCGGCGTCGGCTTCGCCCTTGACCAGCGCCGAGCGGACGCCGTCCAGAAAATCCTCCCGCGTCGGCGTCGGGTGTCGCCGCAGGTCGGCGAGGCTCTGGCACTGAGCGGTGGCGGCGATCAGGTCGGCCATGCTCGCGCCGCCTTGCTTCGTGCGGACGCGGCGGCCAAGGTCGACGTAGAGCGTGGCGACGTCGCCGCCGTCCCACAGGTGTTGGTAGAAGTGCGGCGCGGGCATGCCGCTGGCGTAGCCGTTGAGGCGGTCGAGCTGCTCGAAGCCGTACCGCATCAGCGTGACCACAGCGTCGTCGGGCTTCGTCTTCACCGGCGGCGGCATCTTCGGCTCGGTGGTCGGCAGCGCGACGGTGTGGAAGCCGCCGGTGACGACGACGAGCCGTTGGCCCGCACGCTTTTTGATCGCCGCGGCCATCGCCCGCTCGCGCGGCAGCGTGGCGTCGGCTTCGAGTTCGTCGTCGTTCGCCCCGTGCCGGGAGGCGGCGCAGTAGGTCAGCACGCCGCGGAAGAAGTCGGTTGGTTCGAGTTGCTCGCCGCCGCACTCGAACAGGGTGTCCCAGAGGTCGTCGTGGTCGCGTGCCCCGACACGCCGGCACGCCGCCTCGATGTATTTGGCGTGCCGGAAGTGCCGGTCGTTCAGCAGCGACTGCGGCTTGGCGTCCGCCCGCCGCCGGCCGGCCTCGACCATCTCGGGGAACGTCAGGTCGATGAACTCGCACGCCGCCCCGACGTCCGCCGCCGCCCGGACCGCGGCCAGCTCCGGCGAGTAGTCGCACAGCGGGTAGTACGACCCGTGCCGCACCGGCGGCCCTTCTCCCGACGGCTCGGCATACGTCGCAAAAATCGCCAACGGCATGCGCGCCTTTCCCGACAGCAACAACGGCAACAACGGCGTCGCATCCCGCGGCCCCTCGATCAACACCACGTCCGGCCGATGCGCTCGGATCAGCCGCCCCACCTGCCGCGCACACGCCGGGCTGTGGTGTCGCACCGGGACGTACACGACATCCGCCAAAGCGTCGAAGGCCGCGGCCTCAAGGTCGAGGGTGAAAGCGCCTGATGTCACGTCAGTAGGACTCGATCAGGAGATTCGGCACGTCAACGAAGTGACGGACGTTGCGGGTGAGCAAGGTTTCGCCGCATGCCAGAGCGACCGCCGCGATCTGGATGTCCGCATCGCCGACCGGCCGGCCGATGGCCAACAGATGGGCTTTGACCTCGCCGAAGCGTCGTGCGGCATCAGCATCGAACTCAATGATGACGCAGCTCGACAAAACCTCCTCAACAGCGGCTAGCTCGCCGGCCGGATCGGGTGCGCGGGGTGGACCAACGCGCAACTCCGCCTCGTTGATGCGTGACGTGCAGATCATTTCCCCGCGCCGCACGCGGTCCAGCACCGCCGCGCTGGCTTCCGCCCTCTTCCGCTTGGCGGCGGTGGGACGGAGGTCGATCAGCACGTTGGTGTCGAGCAGGGCCATCAGGTCAATCCGTTTTCTCGGCCGCCTGTTCGTCGTCGCGTGCCAAATCGGCCAATGCTTCGCCCCAAGGGTCGGTACTGTTGATGGGCAAGCTCCGCTGGGCGATGACTTCCTCAACGGCGGCGGCGGCCTCCTCACTGATCGGGTTGGCCCGCATTCGAGCAAACCAATCTTCAAGGTCCTGCTCGTTGCGGATCGGGTGCTTTGCCGGCACCGCGTTCGGCGGCAGCGGTGGGTCGGCGGGCGAGGGGGCCACTGGGACGTGGCGGCGGATCACCTCGCCCAGCGATTCGCCGTTGATGCGGTTCGCCTCCAGGCGGGTTTTCGTCTCGTCGTCGATCTCGATCGTGTGCGTGGCCATGGACTTATTCTAACGCCTTGCGGGCCTTGTAGAACGCCGCCCAGGCCTCGCTGCGGTCGGCACGTTTGTGGGCGACGGTGTCGACGTAGTGGCGGAGTTTTTTGAGGTCGTCCGGGTCGTCCTTCAGCGCGGCTGAGGCGAGGTGGCGGGCGATGGTGGCGGGGGTCATTTGGCCGTCGCCGTAGTAGTGGGCGTCGAGGGCGGCGGCGAAGGCGACGCTCACCGCCTCGGCCGTGCTCATCACCGCCGAGGGCCGCTGCACCACGGTGCCCTCGCCGGTCTTGCCCTCGCGCAAATCGTGGAACGCCGTCACCAGCACCTCCACCGCGTCGGCCGCCGGCTCGACGTCGACCTCGGCGGTGGCCAAAAGCTTCGCCGTCTGCTGGCGGACCAGCTCGATCTCCGTCCGCACGTCGCTGATCGGGCCGACCGTCTCGAAGTTGAACCGCCGCTTGAGCGCGCTGCTCATCTCATTCACGCCGCGGTCGCGGACGTTCGCCGTGGCGATCACGTTGAAGCCGGGCCGCGCCAAGAGCACGCGGTCCTCGCCCTCGAGTTCCGGCACGAGCATGACCTTGTCCGACAGCACGCTGACGAGCGTGTCCTGGATCTCCGGCGGGCAACGCGTGATCTCCTCGAACCGCACCATCCGCCCGCCGTCCATCCCCACGTGCAACGGCGCCGGCACCATCGCCCGCAGACTCGGCCCCTCGGCCAGCAAGAGCGCGTAGTTCCAGCCGTACTTGATCTGGTCTTCGGTCGTCCCCGCCGTGCCTTGGATGGTCAGCGTCGAGTCGCCGCTGATCGCCGCCGCCAAAAGTTCACTGAGCATCGACTTGGCCGTCCCCGGCTCCCCGACCAGCAGCAGCCCGCGGTTCCCCGCCAGCGTCACCACCGCCCGCTCGACGAGCTGATCGTCCCCCACGAACTTCCGCGACACCCCCAGCTCCTCCCGCCCACAAATAAAATCCCGCACCGCCCGCGGCGACAGCCCCCACCCCGCCGGCCGCGGCCCCGCATCGGCCTCCGCCAGCGCCGCCAGCTCCTCGGCATAAACCACCTCCGCCGGCGCCCGCAACACCGTTGCCGCCGGCGCCGCCAATTTCTTCGCCTTTCGAGTCGCTTTCTTCGCCGCCATTGTCGCACAAAGTGTGCCGGGATCACGAACCAAACGCAAGGCCGCAAAGTAAGGTTGATGTTCACCGCCAAATCTGGCAAGCTCCCGCCATCATGCAGCACCTCATCGATGCCCTTGAAACGGCTGCCAAAAGTCGGCAGCCTTTGCCCAACGCGGACGCCGCGATCAAGTACGTCCAGACCGGCCAAGCGGCCGAGCTGAAGAAGATCAAAAGGCTTCGCAGTTTCTACGGCATGGGCGATCTGGTTGAAGCACTTCCGTCGGAAGACGAGTGGACCGATGCCGACCATCGAATGCTTGACGTCATTCTGGCGTACGACGGCGGAGGCGGCCGTGGGGAATCACACCTCTACCACCATCTGACATGGCCGTACTACGGCCTCCACAAGCTGGGCCGCCGAGATTTCGCACCTGTGCTGCTTGGCCTGCACCGCGCTGGTGTGCCAGATGAGAGCATCCGTGCGAACATCCTCCGATACTTGGGCGACGGTCGGATCGATGGTAATCCCGACGCGCTGGTGGACTTCCTGCTGGACGTGAATGACGACGAACTTGTCAGCATGCTCGACGGCAAGAACGCTCAGGAACCGCTTGCCGTTTTCCGCTTGCTCAGGGCTCGCCGACCGCACCTGATCCAACGGGTGGCCGAGACGCTGCTGTCGAATGCGCGCGAGCCAGTATATTTCGACAGCAATGACACCACTGCGGCGGAGTTGTTGGAGTTTGATCCATCGTTCAGCGACTTGGTCCGGCAGGCGGCGGTGGACGTGCCGCCGCTGCGAGGGTTCGCCCTCGCTCGCATGCTGCACGAACATGATGCCGAGGCGGGCGTCGATCTGCTGGTGGAGAAGGCAGCCTTCGCGCTCGGCAAGCCGAGCGATTGGCGGATGAGCCACGGCCGCATTGCCCTGCATTTGGCCAAGGCCGCACCGGATCAGGCGGCGGACATTCTCGATCGTTACCTACGCCGCGAGAAGGTATATCGCATCGAACCCGGCATGGTGGCGGCGGTGGAGGCGCTTGGGTTGAAGGCACCATCGGTGGTGCGAACCGCGTTGCAAGTCGGCATCGCCGGCGGCGGCAACGTGCTGGACCTGCCGGGCTTCGCTGCCTTGGCGGGGCAACTGGCCGATGACGATTCACGGTCGCTGCTGTGGGACTTGATGCCGCACAAGTCGAAGGCCGTGCGGTCGGCTGCGGCGCGGGCGTTGGCTCGGGCGGATGAGCCGGCCGTCGTCGAGAAGGCGGGGGCGTTGCTTGATGAGCGGAAGGCCGATGTGCGGCAGGCGGCGGTGACGTTGCTGTCGGCGGATGGGTCGGCGCGGGCGCTGGAGCTGTTGGAGGCTCACCTGGATGTCGAGGCCAAGGACGACGTCCGGGATCAGGCGTTGCTCGGGCTGGCCGAGGCGTGGCGGCGGCAGGGGCGGGTGCTGTCCAAGGGCGAGGTGCGCGGGCGGATCAAGAAGGCCAAGGCGGCGGGCAAGCTGGACGCACTGCCGGGTTGGCTCGACGGGGTGAAGCTGCCGCCCCTGTGGTGGGCGGACGGGGCGAAGCTCACCGACCTCGACCGGGCGTACCTGTTTTACCGGCAGGGCCGGGCGAAGCAGGCGGCGGCGGACGTGGAACTCGAGCCGATGATCTCGCTGATCGACCGGGAGAAATCGGGCGATTTCGCCAAGGCGGTGCTGGCCGCTTACTTGGCGACGGAGCAGGCGGCGGGCGAGAAGTGGGCCGTCACGCTGGCCGGGCTGCTGGGCGACGACGGCCTGGTGCCCGTGCTGCGGCGGCAGGTGGACGAGTGGGTGAAAAACAACCGCGGCGCGTTGGCGGAACACGCCGTGCGGTGCCTGGCGCTGATCGGCGGTGAGGTGGCGCTGCAGGCGGTCGACGCGTTCGCCCTGAAGTACCGCAGCAAGATGAAGAACGTCGG
>CAYLSV010000128.1:0-8938 GCA_964386435.1 uncultured Tepidisphaerales bacterium | reverse complement strand
CTACCGATGTTGCCGGCTGCGCCGGCTCCGCTTCCTCACGGGCGCGGCTCTGTGTGGGCGTCTGCTGGGCGGCTTCATTACTTGAGCCCCTCGTAGTGCACCAGCCGGCGGCTGCCGGCGAAGGCGAGCAGGGTGAGCGTCAGCAGGATCACGAACAACACCCACGCCATCGCGCTGGCGTACCCCATGTTGTGGAACTGGAACGCCTGGTAGTAGAGGTTCAGCACGTAGAACATCGTCTGCTGGTCCGGCCCGCCGCCGGTCATGACGAACGCCTGCGTGAACACCTGGAAACTTCCGATAATGCCCATCACCAGGTTGAAAAACACCAGCGGCGAGAGCATCGGCAGCGTCACGCTCACGAACCGATGCCACGGCGAGGCGCCGTCGATCGTCGCCGCTTCGTACAAACTCGCCGGGATGTTCTTCAGGCCCGCGAGGTAGATGACCATCGCGCCGCCCACGCTCCACAGCGACATGATCACGAACCCGGGGATCGCCGCCCACGCCGCGTCGTCGCCGAACCAATTGGGCGCGCCCAGCCCGATCGCCCGCAGGGTTTCGTTGATCAGGCCGTAATCGTCGTTGAACAGCGCCAGCCACAGCGTCCCCAGCGCCACGCCGCTGATGACGCTGGGCACGAAGTAGATGGTGCGGAACAGGTTGATGCCGCGCACGGCGTTGTTCATCAAGAGCGCCACGCCCAGCGCCGCCACCTGCCCCAGCGGGATGGCGAGGATGACGTAGTAGAACGTGACCCAAAGCGAGATGCCGAACGTGTCGTCGTAGCTGAACAGGTGCGTGAAGTTGTCGAGCCCCACGAACTGCGCCGAGCCCAACGGACCCATCGCGCTCCACCGGCTCATCGACAGCACCACGCTCAGCAGCATCGGCCCCAGCGTCAGGATCAGGAAGCCGATCAGCCACGGCGCGATGAACCCGTACCCCGCCCGCTCGGCCGCCCGGTCGATAATGCCGAGCCTGCGCCGCCGCGACCAGATCACGCCGACGAGAATCGCCACGGCGGCGACCGTCCCGCCGACCGCGATCAGCAGCGGCCACGGCACCGCGGCGTACTCGTTCTGCCGCAGCGGCGAGGCCAGCTCCCGCGCCCACCGCCGCTCCAGGTCCGCCGCCGCCTCGCTCGGTGTGGCGCTCATCGACTGCAGCGCCGACTGCTGGGCCTCGTCGTAGTACTGCAAAAACTCCGCCTGCCGCGGCAGTTCGATCGGCCGGGAAACGGCGATCGGGTCGAGGTACGCCTGATCGTTCGCCGGCGCGGCCGGGCTGTTGAATGCCGGCCCCTCGGCAATGCTCTTGAGCGCGGGGATCGCAAGCCCCAGCTCGGCGAGCGTCTCTTGCCCGGCCGGCCCGGCGAGGTAGACGGCCAGCTCCCGCGCGGCATCAACGTCCGACGCGTCCCGGCTCACCGCCCACGCCGTCGAGATGATCGGCGACACCGGCACCTCGCCCGCCTCGACCGTCGGCAGTGGGACGAAATCCCATTCGAAGTCGGTGACGTTCGCCCGGTACTGCGGCACCATCCACCGCCCGAACGGCCCGATGATGCCGATGCGGCCGCTGATGAACTCGGCCCCGCCGTCGCGGGCCAAACCGAATGCGTTGTAGCTCGTGCCGTCCTCCCGCAAGCGGCGGACGAATTCCATCGCCGCCTGCCCCGCCGGCTCGTCGAGTCGGACGTCGGTGAAGTCGGGCGAACCGTCGGCCCGCCGGCCGAACAGGTCGCCGCCGCGGCCCCAGATCAGCGGCGTGAGCGTGTCGGGCCAGATCGTCAAATTCGAGCCGTACACCTTGCGGCCGCCCATGTCCGGCAAGGCCGTGATCGCCCGCGCCGCCGACTCGTACTCGTCCCACGTCCAGCCATTCGTCGGCACCGGCACGCCGGCCTGCTCGAACAAATCGACGTTGACGTACATGCCCAGCGTCGTGAAATCCTTGGGCAACCCGTACAACGCGCCCCGCCCGGGCACCTGCTGCTCCACGTCGTACCGGAACGTGTCCAGCAGCACGGGGTAGACGTCGTCGATCCACGCCGGCGGATCGTCAGCCAGCTGCGCGTCCCACGCCTCGACCAACCCCAGCGACGCGAAGTCGGCCAGCGACACCGCCTTGAGGTAAAACACGTCCGGCGGCTCACCCGCCGCCAGCATCGTCTTCAGCTTCGCATCAAAGTTGGCGAAGTCGGCGTGGATCGGCACAACCTTCACGTCCGGGAAGTCGGCCTCGAACCGGGCGATCTGCTCGGCGACGATCATCCGCTCCTGCGGGTCGCCCCAGTACAGCACCCGCAGCATTTGCGACCGCCCCTCGGCATCATCGCGGAACCCGCGGGCCGTGACGTGCACGAGCGACCACAGCACGATCAAGAGTGCCGCCGCGCCAAGCAGCCAGCGGAGCCCGATCGCCAGCAAGGCGAGTGGGGAGAGTGAGTTGTCGCTCCTCATCAAGCGCGAGCCTCCTGCGGCAGGAACCTCCTCCGGCCGCGGGACGAGTGTAAGCCGGTCAAGGCGTTCTGTCGTTTCTTCCCGAAGAAAAACGGTTCAACAGCGGGACGCGGCGTGGGGGCCGGGTTGCGCATCGGCCGCACCTACCCTGCCGCTCCCGTGACCGACGCGACCGCCACCATCCCGACCCGGCCGACGCTCGGCGACGCGCTGCGGACGGCGGGGCGGGAGGGGGCACTGGCCGGGAAGGCGAACCTGCGGCCGGCGGTGATCCTGTGGCTGGCGGCGGTGGCCATTGTGCTCGGGTACTACTTCGTGCCGCCGTTCCGGGAGGTTCTGGTCGAGGTCGGCGTGTTGAAGGACCGGTTCGGGTTCCTGTACAGCGCGGTGGCAACCATGTTCTTCGCGGCCGTGCTGCCGATCGTGCTGGGGCGGCTGTTCAAGATCATGCCGATGCCAAGCGGGCGGGGCTGGCTGTTTTTGCTGGTGTTTTGGGCCGAGCGGGGGATGGAGGTCGACGCGTTCTACCGGCTGCAAGGCTGGCTGTTCGGCGTCGAGGCATCCGTGGGCACGGTGGCGGCGAAGGTCGCGGTGGATCAGTTGCTGTACGCCCCGCTGTGGGCGGTGCCGAGCATGCTGATCGTGTACCGCTTCAAGGACGGCAAGGGGTGGCCGAGGGGCGGGCTGGGCAAGTGGTTCGTGCGCGACGCGCTGCCGATCATCGTGGCGAACAACGTGGTGTGGGTGCCGGCGGTGACGGCGGTGTACTTGCTGCCCACGCCGCTGCAGTTGCCGATGGCGAACATCGTGAGCTGCTTGTGGGTGCTGGTCTTCTCTTACATGCACTCCCGGCAGTCGGCGGCATAATGGGCAACCGTGGCGACCCGCTTCTTTCCCATCGCCGCCATGCTGATCCTGGCGATCTTCGCGGCGCTCTTGCTGTCGCGGTGGGCGCGGCCGAGCGATTTGTACGAGAAGGACCAGCCGCACACGCTGGCGTACACCGCCGACATGGTGCTGCACGGCCGGTTGGCGTTGCCGCGGGATGAGTTGTTCCAGCCGGCGACCAAGCCGCCGCTGGTGAACTGGCTGTCGGCGGCGGGGGTGGCGCTGACCGGCAACTGGTCCGAGCCCGTCCTGAAGTGGCCGATCGCCGCCTCGGCGGTGGCGACGATGGCGCTCACCTTCTGGGCCACCCGGCGCCTGACCGGCAACGAGTTGACCGCCGCCCTCGCCGCCGGGGCGTGGCTGTGTTGCCCGGTGGGGTTGCGCCTGACGTGGCTCATGCGGCCCGACATGCTCCAGGCGGCGCTGCTCACCGGGGCGTGGTGGGCGGCGACGCTCGCGCTGCAGCGCCGGGAGGAGGGCGTAGCTGCGGGCCGACGGCCCACAGTGGACGCGAGCGAAACCCGAAAGACATCGCGTGACCCTGACGACGCGGAACGTCGCCACTGCGGGCTGTCAGCCCGCAGCTACGTAACTGCTCTGATGTTCTGGGTGTGTGTCGGCGGGGCCGCGCTGACCAAGGGGCCGGCGGCGTTGTTGCCGATCGTTTACGCGCTCGTGCTGGCGCTCGTGCTGCGGCGGAGTTTGTGGCCGTTGCGGCCGGTGTTGGGTCTGGCGGCCGTGCTGGGGGCGGTGGGGCTGTGGCTGGCCGTGGCGTGGTGGCGGGACCCGGGGCACGTGCGGAACGTGTTGCTCGGGGCCGAGCTCGTGCAGCGGCTAGCGTCGGCGAGCCCGGACAACCAGACGCCGCGGCCGTTCTACATGATCGGGTTGTGGTTCGCCGCTCAGTTTCTGCCGTGGTCGATCGCGGCCGTCGCTGGGGTGGCGCTGGCTTGTCGGCGGCGATCGGCGCTGACGCCGGTGGCGATCTGGCTGGTGGTCGTGCTCGTCGGCCTGTCGCTGCCGGCGGGGAAGCGGATCGACTACCTGCTGCCGGCGCTGGTGCCCGGCGGCATTCTAGCGGCATGGGTTCTGGTTCGGCTCTCCCGCTGGTTCGCCTTTGGCAGATGGTGGCTCGTCCTCGGCACCGCCGCGCTGGCGTTCCACGTCGGGCAAGGCAACTGGCAACGCACCGCCGAGGCCCAATTCGGCGCGAGCGACGCGGCCGAGCAGTTCGTCCACCGCGTGCGGCAACACACGGGCGGCGTCGTCCTGGTGCTGGTCCGCGGCAAGCACCCGCTGGCGACGCTGCTGGGTGAACACCCCGGCGACGTGCCGACGCTCGACAACATTGCCGCCGCGACGTGGCTCATCACCGACCACCCGGTGGCCGCGCCGGCGGTGGAGGTGGAGCTGCTGCCAATCGGTTTCGGCACGCTGGCGCAGGGGCCGTTTTCTGTCGTCGGGCTGTACCGCGTCGCCGACGTGACGCCAACCGAGCGGGCGGCGATCCTGCGGCACGTCACCGCGTGGGGCCGGGCGGAGAATCCGTACCGCGACGGCCGACTCGCCCAATGATGGGCCGTGCCGCAAGTGCAATACACCGCTGAATTTGATGCCCCGCTCGAGAGACTCTGGCAGTTCCACGAGGACGTGAAGGGCGCGCTGCCAAAGCTGACGCCGTCGGGGCAGACCGTGGAGCTGGAGTCGGCCGAACCGTTGCCGCCGCGGGTGGGGACGGTGGTGATCTTGCGGGCGAAGATGCCGATTCTCGGGTGGAAGCGGTGGGTCGCCCGGTATGCCGAGCACGTCCCGCCGAACGAAGATGGCACGGCGTGGTTCACCGACGAGCAGGACGAAGGCCCGTTCAAAACCTGGCGGCACCGGCACCTGATGGAGGCGTTGCCCGAAGGCCGCAGCCGGCTGACCGACGAGATTGACTACACGCCGCCGCTCGGGCCGCTGGGCGTGATCGGCGACTGGCTCATCATCCGCCGACAACTTGCAGCCATGTTCCGGCACCGCCACGAAGTCACGCGGCAGGTGGTGGAGTCATCAGACATGGGCACTGTTGCGGAGGCGTCGTAGCTGCGGGTCCCCCGACCCGCAGTGGGGTCGGTCGACGTCCTCGAAACTCGCGTCAGTCTGTTGACGCTCGATTGCACGCACTGCGGGTCGGGGACCCGCAGCTACAAGACCTTCTCGGAATGACGCACAAGAAAGGACCTCGTCCCTGATAAGGACGAGGTCCGACAAACTGACCAACTTGCCCGGGTTCAGCCGTCGTCGCGGTTGCCTCGGCCGCCGCGGCTGCGGCGGCGGGGGCGGCGTTCGCCGTCGCCTTCGCCCTCACCGCCCTCGCGCTTGCGGCCGACGTTCTCCGGCTCGGGCTCCTCGATGCCCAGCTCCTTGAACGCCTCCTTGCGGGAGAGCTTGATCCGGCCCTGGTCGTCGATCAGCACGACCTTGACGTCCATGACCTCGCCGACCTTGACGATGTCGCTCACGCGGTCGACGTAGTGGTTGGACAGCTCGCTGACGTGGACCAGGCCGTCGGTTTCCGGAGCGATCTCGACGAAGCAGCCGAAGTCCTTGACGCTCACGACCTCGCCCTTGTACAGCTTGCCGACCTGCACACTTTGGGTCATCGCCTCGACGATGTCGCGGCACTTCTCGGCGCCCTGGGCGTCGGGGCTGCTGATAAAGACGGTGCCGTCCTCCTCGATGTCGATGCGGGTGTCGGTGTCCTCCTGCAACTTCTTGATCGTCTTGCCGCCCGGGCCGATCAGCTTGCCGATCTTCTCCGGGTCGATCTTGACGGTCAGCAGGCGCGGGGCGTTCTTGCTGATCTCGCGGCGGGGCTCGCTGATCGTCTCCTCCATCATGTCGAGGATCTTGCCGCGGGCTTCCTTGGCGCGGTGCAGCGTCTTGCGGATCAAGTCGTAGGAGAGGCCCTCGATCTTGATGTCCAGCTGCACGGCGGTGATGCCGTCGCGGGTGCCGCAGACCTTGAAGTCCATGTCGCCGAAGTGGTCCTCCTCACCGAGGATGTCGGTGATGAGCAGGTCTTGGCCGTCCTGCTGGATCAGGCCGACGCTGATGCCGGCGACCATGGCCGTCAGCGGCACGCCGGCGTCCATCATGGCGAGGCAGCCACAACACGCCGACGCCATCGAGCTCGAGCCGTTGGACTCGAGGATGTCGCTGATGACGCGGATGGTGTAGGGGAAGTCTTCCAAGTCCGGCAGCACGCCGACCAGCGCCCGCTGGGCCAGCGCCCCGTGCCCCAGCTCCCGGCGGCTGACGCCGCGGATCGGCCGGACCTCGCCGACGCTGTAGCTCGGGAAGTTGTAGTGCAGCATGAACTTCTCGCTGTACTCCTCGATCAGGCCGTCGACGAGCTGCTCGTCGCTCTTGGTGCCCAGCGTGATGTTGCAAAGGCTTTGCGTCTCGCCGCGGGTGAACAGCGCGCTGCCGTGGACGCGGGGCAAGAGGTCGGTCTCGCAGGAGATCGGCCGGATGTCGTCGGGCCCGCGGCCGTCGGGGCGTTTGCCGTCGAGGATGATCTCGCGGGTGATTTCTTCTTCGACCTCGGAGAAGATGTTCTTGACCGTCTTGTACATGGCCTTCTGGCCCATGACCTCGTGGTACGCCGCCTTGTCGCCCGGCTCGGGGGCGAGCTCGGCCATCACCTCATCGCGGATGGCGTTGATCTTCGCGTGCCGCTCGGCCTTGCCCGGCTCGCCCTTGGCCTTCTTGATCTTCGTGGCGGCGAGCTTCTTGACCTTGGCGACCAGCGCCTCGTCCGGCCCGGCGGGGGCCTCGTCCTTCTCGGCGCCAACCTCGTCGACCAGCTCGCCGATCATCTCGACGATCTCCTGGCACGCCTTGTGGCCCACCTCGATGGCATCGGCGACCTCGTCCTCGGGCACCTCGTACGCGCCGACTTCGATCATGTTGACGTGCGAATCGGTGCCGGC
Organism: uncultured Tepidisphaerales bacterium; assembly: GCA_964386435.1. Classification (GTDB taxonomy): domain Bacteria; phylum Planctomycetota; class Phycisphaerae; order Tepidisphaerales; family Tepidisphaeraceae; genus CAYLSV01. Next base: position 1,608 of record CAYLSV010000128.1, on the reverse strand, counting down.
GACGACCAGGTCAATGTCGCTCTCGTCGACCTGGTAGACGGTGGGGAACAGCACGGTGTCGCCGTCGATGATGCCGACGCGGCAATGGGCGGTCGGGCCGTTCCACGGGATGTTGCTGATGGACAGGGCCGCGCTGGCGGCGATGCCGGCGAGCACGTCCGGGTCGTTCTCGCCGTCGAAGGCCAAGACCGTCAGGTGGACCTGCACCTCGTCCTTGTACCCCTTGGGGAACAGCGGCCGCAGCGGGCGGTCGATGAGGCGGGCGGTGAGGATCTCCTTGTTGGTCGGCCGGCCCTCGCGCTTCATGAAGCCGCCGGGGAACTTGCCCGCGGCGCTGCGGCGCTCGCGGTACTCGACCTGCATCGGGAAGAAGTCGATGCCCTCGCGTGGGTTGGAGCGGACCACGGCGGCGAGGATCACGGTTTCGCCGTACTGCACGGTCACGCTGCCGGCGGCGAGCTTGGCCATGGTGCCGGTCTCGATCGACAGCGTGCGGCCGGCGATCTCGCGTTGAACTTGGGTTTTCTGCATGATTCGTTGAGGTTGCGTCGGCCCGGGGCCGTGGTGCGGGACCGGGCGCGACCGGCAAGAAAAGCCGGTGGGGCGGTCACGGGGCACGTCACGGACTTGGGGCCGCTGGGTCGCCGAGGGGAACGCTCGGCTGAGCGGGGCGCGGCATCCGGCCGCGCAAGGTTCGCCAGTTCGCTGGCGCCATTAATAAGTCGTCGTCACCAACCAAAACGGCGGCACGGACCTGATTGTCCGTGCCGCCGAGTGCGTTACTTCCGCAAACCGAGCTTTTTGATAATTGCCTGGTAGCGGTCGCGGTCGTTGTTTTGCAGGTAGCGGAGCATGTGGTTCCGCTTGGCCACCAGCTTCAGCAAACCCCGCCGGGTGGCGAAGTCCTTTTTGTGCGTCTGAAGGTGGCCGGTGATCTCCTTGATGCGGGCCGTCCAGATGGCGATCTGGACCTCGGAGCTGCCGCTGTCGTTGTCGTGCTTCTTGTGGTCGTCGACCAGGTTCGTCTTGGCTTCGCCGGCTAGGGCCATGGGGTTCTGCTCCGTCACCGCACGCCCCGCGAGAAGCCGGGCGAGGGTCAATCAGGTTGAAAAAACACCGCCACGAACACCGCGGCGGCGGACCGGCAGGGTAGGCACGGACGGGCGGGTTGTCGTCGTCCCGTGTGAGGCAACTCACGCACAGCCGCACGGAACCAAGAAGTCACTCCAGCGCCGCAAGCGCCGCCGGCAGTTCGTCGCACACGTCCCGCGCCAGCGCCCCGCGCTTGGTCCACCGCCGGCCCGCCGCCTCACCGGCGGTGCCGTGGGCGGCGACGGCCCAGCAGGCCGCATCAAACGGATCGTGACCCTGAGCGAGCAGTGCACCCAGCACGCCGGTCAGCACGTCGCCGCTGCCGGCCTTGGCCAGCGTCGAGTCGCCGGTCGTGTTGACAGACGCCCGCCCGTCCCGGCCATCAACAACCACCGTCCGTTCGCCCTTGAGCACCAGCACGACACCGGCCGCGGCGGCGTGTCGGTTGGCGTAGTCCAAGCGCCCGTCGTCATCCGTCGGCACCGCCTCGCCCGTCAGCCGCCGCGCCTCCCCCGG
>CAYLSV010000127.1:4780-8951 GCA_964386435.1 uncultured Tepidisphaerales bacterium | reverse complement strand
GGGGCTGATCCCGTGAGGCGACGTTTCACTACGGGATCAGCCCCGCCGCCACGCGGCGGAGGTCCGGTCGAATACCGGGTGCGTCGGCTCACAGTGCCAGCTTCACCTCGTGGCCGGTTTGGGCGCTGGTGTAGAGGCCGTCGAGGATGGCGATGAGGTTTAGCGACTCCTCCGGCGGCACGGGGCTGGGTTCATTGTTCTCGATCGCGTCGGCGAAGGCCATGCACTCGCGGGCGTGGGGCGGGATGCGGTCGTCGAGGGCGCCGAGCTTCACGTCGTAGAGCCGCTTCTTGTCGTTGTCGGTCCAGTGCAGGCGGGCCTCGGGCCAAACGGCGCCGGCTTTGTCGCCGTAGAGGCTCAGCTTCATCGTCTCGTTGCGGCCGTCGTCCTGCTGGTGGTGCAGCATCCAGCTCGCCTCCAGCGACAAAGCCGCCCCGTTGGCGAAGCGGATCATGCCGGCGGCGAAGTCCTCGACCGAATGTTCCACGTGGGGCAAATTTTCCAGGCCCCACATGCTGAACGCCCCCGGCTTGTTCATCAGCTTCGTGACGCTGATGCCCGTCACGCTCGTGGGCGTCGGCTGGCCCATCAGGTGCAACGCCAAATCCAGTACGTGCACGCCAATGTCGATGCAAGGGCCGCCGCCTGACTTTTCCTTGTCGAGGAAGCCCGGCCCGTTGGGCACCTGCCCTCGCCGCAGCCATTGGGCCCGGCCGTAGTAAACTTCGCCCAGCGCTCCCGCGTCGGCCTCGGTTTTGAGCGCCAGCGCCGCCTTCTCGTAACGGAAGTGCTGGGCCGTCATGACCAGCTTGCCGGCCTTGTCGCGGGCGGCGATGATCTGCTTCACCTCGTCCACCGTCGGGGCCAGCGGCTTCTCGCACAGCACGTGCTTGCCGGCCTCCAGCGCCGCGATGGCCAGCGGGGCGTGAAACCGGTTGGGCACGCAGATGTCAACCACGTCGATGTCGTCATCGGCGATCAGCTGCATCGCGTCGGCATAGCGCCGGGCGACGTCGTGCTGGTCGCCCCATGCCGTCAGCGCCGCCTCATCAAGGTCGGCCCCGGCGACAACGGTGGTCCGATCGCCGTCGATCCAGCCGGGCATGTGAGCCTTCGCGATCCCGCCGACGCCGATGATTCCGATGTTCAACATGATGACTTGTTCTTGGTCATTTGTCCTTGGTCCCTTGTTCCCTGCCGACGAAGGACAAAGAACAAAGGACCATCTCACACGCTGATCCACTGCCCGCCGTTGGCCTTGAGCTCTTCGCCGGTGATGTGGCTGGCCAAATCGCCGGCGAGGAAGACGATGGCCTTGGCGGCGTCGTCGCCGACGGGGAAGCCGGTGCGGCTTTTCCACAGCGGCATGTCCTGCTCAGTCCGCGCCCGCCGGTCGGCATCGGTGGCAAAGTAGGGGGCGAGCATCTCCGTGAAAATCGTGCCGGCGGCGACGCAGTTCACGCGAATGTTGTCCGGGGCCACCTGCCGGGCGAAGCCGACGGCGTAGCACCGCTTGCCCGCCATCGCCGCGGCGTAGCTGGTGGCGTAGCCCTTGTTGTTGGCAATGCTGGTGACGAGCACGATGCTGCCGCCGCCCCCCTGCCGCATCGCCTCGGCGGCGGGGGGCAGCAGGTGGTGGGTGCTGTGGAGGTGCGTGCGGACCACCCGGTCGAACGCCGCCGGCACCGTGTCGTCGCCTTTGGCCACGCCGGCGGAGTGGACGAGCACGTCGAGCCCCCCGAGCTTCTCGGCGGCGTCGGCGATGAGTTGCTTCGCCGCGTCCGGGTCGGCGACGTCGGCCTTGAGTGCCACCACGTCGAAGCCGTCGAGCTCCTGGATCGTGTCGGCGGCCTTCTTGTCGTCCGAGCCGTAGTTGATCGCGATGCGGCAGCCCGCCACGGCGAGCAGCTTGGCCGCCGCCCGGCCGATGCCGCTGGTGCCGCCGGTGACGAGGGCCCGCTTGCCGGCAAGGTTGTGGCCCACCGCTGACTGGTCGTTGTTCTGGCTCACGCGGCCGCACGGTAGCACCGGCGACCGCCGCGCGGCACGCGGCTTGCGACATCACGGGCCCACGGCCAGTCGGGCCGTAAATCACCGCGTTTATCTAAAGGAATACCAACATGGGCCTGTTCACCAGCGAAACGTTCAACAGCCTCGACGAGCTTCTGCTCAACCAGATGAAGGACATGTACGACGCCGAGCACCGCATCGCCGACGCCTTGTCGGACATGCACGCCAAGGCGTCCAACCCGCAGCTCAAGAGCGGCTTCGAGAAGCACCTCGCCGAGACCAAAACCCAAATCGGCCGCCTCGAGCAGGCGTTCGACTCCATCGGCAAGTCGGCCGAGCGGGAAACCTGCCAGGCGACCGTCGGCCTCATCAAGGAAGGCAAAGAAGTCCTCGACGGCAAGGGCGATGCCGATGTCATCGACGCCGCGCTCATTGCGAACGCCCAGCGGATCGAGCACTACGAGATCGCCGGCTACGGCACGATTCGGGCGCTGGCCAAGCGGGCCGGGCAGCACCGCGTCGCCGAGTTGGCCCAGCAATCGCTCGACGAAGAGGGCAGCCAAGACCAGCACTTGACGCAGCTCGCCGAGTCCGCCGTCAACCCCGCCGCCGCCACGGCGTGAACAACTTTTGACAACTCAAATGCCGAAGAAGCCGGCGTGACCTGCGGGCCGCGTCGGCTTCTCTCGTGCGCGATCGGATATGCTGCCGCCATGCCCGCAGGCCGCCCGAACGTCGTCGTCTTCTTCACAGATCAGCAGCGTCACGACACCAGCGGCCTCCACGGCTGTCCGCTGGATTTGACGCCCAACTTCGACGCCTGGGCCAAGCGGGGCACGCACTTCGCCACCGCCATCACGCCCCAGCCGGTGTGCGGGCCGGCGCGGGCGTGCCTGCAAACCGGCAAGTTCGCCACGGCCGTCGGCGACATCGGTTGCCACACCAACAACCTGCCGCTGCCGCCGGATCACGACACGCTCGCCAAACGTGCCCGCGCCGCCGGCTACCACACCGGCTACTTCGGCAAGTGGCACCTCGGCCTGGGCCACAACGCCGTGTCCGAGGAACACCGCGGCGGCTGGCAGACCTGGCTCGCCGCCAACGCCGTTGAGGCGTGCAGCGACGCCTACCACACGATCCTCTACGACGAGGACGAGCAAGAAGTGAAACTGCCCGGCTATCGCGTTGACGCCACGGTCGACGCGGCCATTCGGTACATTGACGACCGCGAGCAGAACCACGACGAGCCGTTCTGCTGCATGGTGAGCTTGCTCGAGCCGCACATGCAGAACCACCGCGACGATTACCCGGCCCCGTCGCACCTCGCCGAGCGCTACCACGGCCGCTGGACCCCGCCCGACCTCGCCGCCCTGCCGGGGGCGGCCCCATTCTACGAGCACCTGACCGGCGGCAACGCTCAGCAGGTGCTCGGCGGGTACTTTGGCATGTGCAAGCGAATCGATGACGCCTTCGGCCGGCTCATGGACGCGCTGCAATCCCTGGGCATTCTGGAGAACACGGTCGTCGTCTTCGCCAGCGACCACGCGTGCCACTTCCGCACGCGAAACGAGGAGTACAAGCGGTCGTGCCACGAATCGAGCGTGCGGACGCCTTGCATGATCCACGGCGGGGCATTCACCGGCGGCGGGCGGATCGAGCAGCCGTTCCAGCTCACGGACCTCGCCCCGACGCTGTGCGACGTGATGGGCACCGACGCCCCGAGCGGTGCCCAAGGCCGCAGCGCCCTGCCGCTGGTCCGCCGGGAGCAGGTTGATTGGCCGGAGGAATCGTTCACGCAAATCAGCGAGTCCTGCGTCGGCCGGTCGGTGCGGACGACGCGTTGGAAGTACGCCGCCCATGCCGACGCCAAGCCCAACAGCCGGCACGCCGAGACGTACACCGAGACGCACCTCTACGACCTGCTCGCCGACCCGTACGAGCTGTGCAACCTCGTTGGCGTCGAAGCGCTCGCCGAAGTCCGGCAGGACCTCAAAGCCCGCCTGCTCCGCCGCATGACGGAGGCCGGCGAGCCACCGGCCAAGATCCACGATGCGCCGAAGCCTGACCGGAAACCCGGGCAACTCGGGCAACGCGAACTCCGGCCGAGCGACGACCTGATGCTGGTCTGAGAATCGGTTGGTGATCGTCCCGGACCTCCGCC
>CAYLSV010000127.1:0-4648 GCA_964386435.1 uncultured Tepidisphaerales bacterium | reverse complement strand
AGGCGCCCGCACCTCGCTCAACCGCATCGGGTCTCCCGCGTCGCTGAAACCGCCTCCGCCTCGTAGAGGCGGGCTTTAGGATGGAGGTGAGATAGTCGCGCTCGTGAAGCCCCGCCTCTGCGAGGCGGAGGCGGTTTCAGCGACGCGCGAGGAGGTGACCGCCCGAGGAGGCAAGTCGTTACTTCTTCGCCAGCTTCGTCACCCGGCCGCCCTCGATCCACTCGCCGACGATCACGTCGCCCGCGGCCGTTACGGCGAGGCCGTGGGGCGTGTGGAACTGGCCCGGCACCTGCTCGCTGCGCGGCGGGTTGGGCCAGCTCGCGGGCCGCTTGTCGTGATCGGGGGCCCAGGTGCCGGGCGAGGTCTGGGGCGTGATTTTCTCGTGCTGGCCGAGGTCGGCGAGGACGTTCAGTTGCTCATCGAGCACCTTGACGCTGCCGGCGATCTCGGCGACGTACACCCGCCCAGCGCCGTCGAACGCAAAATCGGCCGGGCTGTGACAGGCGGTGTCGCTGTGCCGAAGGTAACGGCCCTCGGCGTCGTAGACGCACACCCGCAGGTTGCTGCGGTCGGTGATGAACAGCTCGTTCTTCGGGGAAAACCGGATGCCGTGCGGCTCGTTGAACCGCCCGGCACCCTCGGTGCCGTCCAGCTTTCCGAGGTAGTTGCCGGCCGCGTCGTAACGGAAGATCTGGTGCGAGCCGTACCCGTCGGCGAGGAACAAACCGCCGTCCGCCGCGACGGCCAGCCACGTCGGGACGAACTTCTGCCGCATCGGCACGTCGCCCCCGGCCCCCACCTCGTCCGCCGGCGGGGCGGGCAGCTCCTGAAGCAGCTCACCGTCGAGCGTGTACTTGCCGACGTGGGCCGGGGCGGTGTTGACGATCCAAACGAGCTCCCGCCCGTCCTCCTCCACGATTGCCAGCCCGTGCCCCTCGGGAAAATCGCCCCACGAATCCTTGATGTGCCCCGCCGCATCACACACGAGCAGCCCCGGCTTGCCGGTGCACAGCACGAGGATGTCGCCGCCGCGGGTGACGGCGACGCTGTGCGTCTGCCCCTTGCCCTCGAAACCGTCGGGCAGGGTGATGAAGTGGTCGTGCCAGGTGTACGTGAACGGGGCGGTGCCGAGGGTCATGGTTCATGCACGGTAGCGGCCGAACTTCGTGAGCCACCGGCAGAACGGCCGTTACTCCGCCGGGCGGATGTCCTTCACCTCGAACTCCACCGACGTCTGCCCGTTCCAGTGGTTCAAGCTCGGCACGCCGGCGACGTCCAGCTTTTGCCCCGCCCGCAAAAACGGCAGCCAGGGGCCGGCGCCGAAGGCGATGCCCTTCGTCACCGTGCGACCCTGACGCAGGCGGAGCTGGAGGTGGTCGCCCGTCTTGCCGACCGGGCGGGGCGGCGTGTCGAGGCTGGCCCCCTTCACGACGAACATCACCCGCGGGTTGCCCGCCCCGAACGGCTCGAGGCGGGCCAAATCCTTCACCAACGCTGGCGTCAGCTCGTCGAGCGTCACCTCGGCGTCGATCTTCAGCCGCGGCACCAGATCGTCCGGCGAGAGCGCGTCGGCGGCCCGCTGCAGGAACGCTTGGCGAAAGGCGTCCAGGGCGTCGAGGTTCAGCGACAACCCCGCCGCCATCGCGTGGCCGCCGTGCTTGGTGAGGTGTTCGCCGCAGGCCGACAAATGCTCGGCGAGGTGGAAGCCTTCGATGCCCCGCGCGCTGCCGGTGGCGGTGTTGGCGGCGGCGTCGCGGCAGAGCACGACGGCCGGGCGGTGGAAGCGATCCTTGAGCCGGCCGGCGACGATGCCGACCACGCCGGGGTGCCAGTTGTCGCCGTCGACGACGATTGCTTGGCAGCCGTTCGGGTCGCCGATGCAAGCGGCCGCCTCGTCGGTGATCTGCCGCTCAGTCTGCTGACGCTGGCGGTTGGCCGACTCCAGCTCGCCGGCGATCTCGGCCCCGCGTTCGGGCGTGGCGACGGTGAGCAATTCAACCGCCTCCCGCGCGTGCCCCATCCGCCCGCAGGCGTTCAGGCGCGGCCCGAGCTTGAAGCCCACAGCCATGCTGTCGATGTCCTTGCCGTCGAGCCCGGCGGCGGTGATGAGCGCCTGCAACCCGTCGATGCTCGTGTGCTTCAGCCCGTCGAGGCCGAAGCGGGTCAGCACGCGGTTCTCGCCGATCAGCGGAACCACGTCGGCCACCGTCGCCAGCGCGGCCAAGCTCGTCGCCTCGACCAGAAACTGCCGTAGCGCGGGCGTGACTTTGCCGCCGGTCAGCTTCTGGCCCACGCCCCACGCCAGCTTGAACGCCACGCCCGCGCCGCAAAGGTGCGGGTTCTCGTACGGCTCGCCGCCCGTCGGCAGCCGGGGGTGGACGATGATCGCTTCGGGCAGCGGCTCGCGGAAGTCGTGGTGGTCGGTGATGATCAGGTCGACGCCGCGGTCTTTGGCAAGCGTCGCCGCGTCAACGGCGGTGATGCCGCAGTCGACGGTGACGATGAGGTCGGCCCCATCATCGATGATCTGGCGGAGGGCGTCGTCGTTGAGGCCGTAGCCTTCGTCGAGGCGGTGGGGGATGTAGGTGTGCGGGTCGCCGCCGAGGGTTCGGATGGCGTGCCAAAGGATGGAGGTGGCGGCAATGCCGTCGACGTCGTAGTCGCCGTAGATGACGATCTTTTCCTTGTCCTTGACAGCTTTGGCGAGTCGCTCGGCGGCTTCGTTGAGGCCGGGCAGGGTGCTCGGCTCGTGAAGATCCTTGAGCGTGGGCCGCAAAAACTGCTTGCCGGCGGCGGGGTCGGTGATGCCGCGGCGGATGAGCAGGCCGGCGATCAGCCGATTGGTGCCGAGCTTGGCGGCCAGGGCCTCGGTGCCGGCGGGCGTCTCGGCGACATCCCAACGCTTCGTCGGGAACGGCCGTTCGTCGCCGTCTGGTTCTGCCTTGTCCGCCCGGTTCCAGATCGTCGCTTCCATGACGTGGGACTGTATCCTCACCGGCAGATCATGCCCGAGCACGTCCAGAACAACCCGCAGTTTCTCATCCCGTTCGGCTTGTTCGTCGGGGCGTTCGCCGGCTTCACCGGCCTGGGCGGCGGGGCGGTGATCGTGCCCGTCTTGGTGCTGTTGCTGGGGTTCGACCAGAAATCGGCCCAAGGCACGTCGCTGGCGGTCATTGCCTCGCCGCTGCAAATCCCGGCGATGATCCGCTACCACGGCGAGGGGGCACTGAAGCTCTGGACGGCGTCGTACATGCTGCCGGGCATGCTCTGCGGCAGCTACCTCGGGGCGTGGGGGGCGACCTCGCTGCCGGTCGGGTGGCTGAAATTGATCTTCGGCTTCGCGCTCGTCTACGTCGCCGGCTACCAAATTTTCGGCAAGGCCGCCGACGCCGGGCTCGGGCGGGCGGTGGTGATGAGCACGCTGCTCACGGCGTCGGCGGGACTGCTCTACGGGGCATCGAAGTGGTGGGACGCGACGCGGTGAGCAATCGGACTGCGATGCGTTGCACCGCAGCTACACCACACATTGGAGCCACAAAAAATTTGATGTGCGGAAGGTAGCTGCGGTTCAACGCACCGCAGTCCGATCAGACGCGCGCGCTCTCAAAGTGCCTTCTCCATCACCGCATACGGCTCGGTCGAAAAGCCGCACTTCGCGTAGGTTTTCTGCGCCGCCGCGTTCTCCCGCTCGACGTACAGCCGCAGGCAGGGGGCGCCGTCGGCGGTCGCCGCCCGCTCGGCTTCGGCGAGCAGGGCCCGGAACACACCCTGCCCGCGGTGCTCGGCGGCGACGTACACGCTTTGCAGCCACCAGATCATGCCGTTGCGCCAGTCGCTCCACTCGCCGGTACACATGCAGCAGCCGACCACCTCGCCCCCGGCGTCGGCGACGAAGTAGCGGGCCCCGGTCTCGCCGGCGAACACCCGTCGCACGCCCCGTTCGACCGTGTACGGGTCGAGCCGGCGGTTCTCGGTCTCGCGGGCGAGCAGGATGTTGAACCGCGTGAGCGCCGCCGCATCTTTCGGATCGCCGGGCCGGATAATGAAGTCGGGCACGCCCGCAGCTTATCCCGTCTGTACGAACGGCCCCATCGGCAAGACGTCGACCTCGAAGTCGGCCCGGTCGCCGTAGGCGTACAGGCGGTCGAACGCCTGGTCCACCCACGCCGCCAGCGGGTCGGCGGCCTCGGGCAGCCGCAGCGACAGCGTCGCCGACCAACCCCCGGCGGGGCAGGCGCCCCAGTCGTACACCGCCAGCTCCGGTAGCGTCCACAGCCCCCGCGCCCGCAACGCCGCCGCCGGCTCCTCGTCCAGCGGGTACGACAGCCGGATCGCCCCCCGCCGCGACGGCGACCGCATTGCCTGCAGCCACGGCGCGCCGTCCGGCGACTCGATCGTCACGCACACCGGCCCCGGCGCGTCCCACAACGCCCGCAACCCCGGCATAATTAGTTCCACGCGCTGGCTGTTCATGACGTTCACCTCGCTTGCTGGCAAAGACACCTCAACATGCCATATCGCGAGCATCGGCAAGTGGCAGCACCCGGCTAAGCCGCAAGATGATGCCGAACCCGCATGGCAAGTTGTCGTCGCTGAGGCCCCCACCGCTGCGTAGCAGCGGGGCTTCACGCGCTGTCAGCATCGGTTG
>CAYLSV010000126.1:4916-9074 GCA_964386435.1 uncultured Tepidisphaerales bacterium | reverse complement strand
CGGCCGCCGCCTCCCGGCTGCCGTCGCGCCGGCGGTTGTCGACCACCACCATCAGCTTCGGCGGCGAGACGTGCGTCATCTCCTTCGTCACCAAATTCCCCCCACGACTCGCCGCCCGAGCGCTGCCGCGCCAGTGGATCATGCGGGGCGGGTCGCCCGGCCGGTACTCGCGGGTGCCGAAGAACTCGTCCTGCCCGCCCGCGGTCGGCCGGCTGGCGGTGCCGCTGCTCTCGGCGCTCCTGAACAACGCCAGCACCCGCGGATCTAACTCGCCGATTGGCGGGAAGACCAAGAGCGAATCGTTTAGTCGCAGCGTCACCGCCCGTTTGATGAAGCCGAACGGAAAGCTCGTGCTGAGCTGGTACAAGCCAAGCTCGTGGAGCCCCCGCCGCTTGGGCACCAGCTCCACCGGCACCACGGCCGTCATCCTCGGCGCCGCGTGCAGCACGTACGCCTGCGGCTGCCGCGTGAACGCCTCGGCCGCGTCGAGCTCGGCGATCGAGAGCGACAGCATTGGGAACACGCGCTTGTGGTTCGAGAGCGCGTAGCTGATCGTCACCGGCCGTCCGGCGATGGCGTGGTCGGGCAGCAACCGCCGCATCTCCAGCTTCCGCAACAGCGCCTTGCTGATCACGCCGCTGACCAGAAACACGCCGATCATCAGGCCAAATACGCCAAACAGCAACGACACCTGGCTGTTGATCGCCGCCAAGCCCATGAACATCATCATGCTCGCGAACACCAGCCCGACGACCGACACGTCCAAGCTCGGCCGCCGGCGGATCGGCGTCGCGGTGGGGCGGGCACGGGTTGCACTTACCGGGCGGAGCATGGGCGGCCCCTCCTCAACTCGGGGCCGACACGGTGTCCAGCACGCCCTGCAGGATTCGCGCCGTCGCCTTGACATCGCCGGTGCTCAGGTAACTTTTGCTAATTACCCGGTGGGCACAACTGGGCAAAAACATCTGCTTCACGTCGTCCGGCTCGACGTGCTCCCGCCCCTGCACCGTCGCCCGCGCCCGGCAGGCATCGGTCAGCGCCAAACTTCCCCGCGGCGAGACGCCCAAGTGGAGCTGCTCGTGATGCCGCGTTGCCTCCACGAGGTCGAGCAGATATTCCAGCACGGCCGAGTCGAACCGCACGCTTGGCACCAAGTCCTGCACCTGCACCACCTCGTCGGCCGTCATCACCGGCTGCAACCGGTCCAGTGCCGCCCGGCCGGGCTGGGTCGTGAGCACCCGCAGCTCCTCGCTCCGCGGCGGGTAGCCGACGCTGATCCGCAACACGAACCGATCCAGCTGGTTCTCCGGCAGGTAGTACGTGCCCTCGAACTCGAACGGGTTCTGCGTCGCCACCACCATGAACGGCCGGGCCAGCTCGTGTGTCGTGTTCTCGATGCTGACCTGCTCCTCGCTCATCGCCTCGAGCAAGGCGCTTTGCGTCCGCGGCGTCGTGCGGTTGATCTCGTCGGCGACGACGATGTTCGCGAACACCGGGCCCGGGCGAAAGTCAAATTCGCCGGTTTTGCCGTTGTAGATGCTCACCCCCAGCACGTCGGCCGGCAGCAAATCGGGCGTGAGCTGCAACCGGCTGAACGTGCAGTCAATGCTCTTGGCCAAACTCTTGGCCAGCACGGTTTTCCCGACGCCCGGCACGTCCTCGATCAGCACGTGGCCGCGGGCGAACAACCCGATCAACAGCAGCTCGACGCTGTCGGGGTGGCCGTAGAACACGCTCTGGATGTTCTCGCGCAAATGCTCGATCTTGGGCCGCAGCCGGCGCAAATCGCCGCGGGGCGCGGCAACGTCTTGGCCATTGACGTCGGCAGGTGGCGGGGCGGTGGCAACGTCCAACGTCAACTCCTCATGCGTGGCAACGCGTGGCAACTCGGCTCCCGACTCCCGCGACCGGCGGCGGCGTTGCAGTCTACCCGGCTTCACACGCCACGCCCCAAGGTGTCGCATTTTGCCCGCCGGCAAAGTTTGGCACCCTTGGTTGCCGCCGCTACGCTCCGCCACGACAGGTGCCCGACCCCCGCCGATCACGCGGGGAACGGGTGAAAACGGGAAGGCGGTGAGCTGAGCGATCAGCGATTCCGCCGCGGACGCGCCGCCGTGAGGGGCGAGAGGTCACGCGAGTGTGCCACTGCAAAGGTCGAACCTTTGTGGGAAGGCGCGTGATCCGACTTGGAATGATCCTCGAACGATGATCGTTTCAGGTCACGCCTCGAGCCGGAAGACCTGCCTGTCGCGCCGGGTCCGCCCGCCGATTGTCGGCGAGCAACACCCCGGCGTTCAGCCCAGTCCCCGCGATCCGGGACGGCGGCCCACCCCGCCCCCGGTCCGCCCGGCGGTTGGCGTGTCGTCGCATCATCGGATCAACGGCCAACGCCCGGCGCGATTCCGGGCAGAAAGTCTCCGATGAAGCCCATCTTCCTCGCCGCAACCCTTGTCGCCGCACCCGTTCTCGCCTCGCCGTTCGCCGACTCGGTCGTCGACTACACGCCCGGCGCCTTCGGCCCTGCCGGCAACGCCGCGAACGATCCCGCCGCCGCCCTCGGCGAGCCGACCCGCCAGACCGCCGGCAGCGGGGCGATCACGCCGTTCAACTCGACGTTCGACCCGACCACCTTCGTTAGCCTCGGCGAGGGCGGCTCGCTGACGCTCTCGTTCGACGAGCCGGTTGTCGACAACCCGCCGAACGTGCAGTTCGGCATCGATCTGCTCCTCTTCGGCAACGGCTTCTTCTACCAAAGCGACTTCGGCACCCCGCCCGACCCGCGGGCCGACGCCATCTTCGGCGACGGCGGCACCGTCGAGGTCAGCGCCGACGGCGTGAACTTTGTCCAGGTCGCCACCGACGCCGACGGCGCAACCGACCAGACGATCAACCGGGCGTTCCCGACGCTGGGCTTCGGCGACGTCGATCTGCCGCTCGACTTCGGCTTTGACGGCGTTGATTTGCCCGCCGGCACGGTGCCCACCGACTTCACGGTCGCCGTCGACCCGGCCTACGACGCGTCCGGCCAAACCTTCAGCCAGATCCTCGCCGCCTACAACGGCAGCGGCGGCGGTCTGGGCATCGACCTCGCCGGCACCGGACTCTCCGCCATCTCGTTCGTCCGCATCACCAACGACAACCCGATCGGCAGCGGCATCACCCCCGAGATCGACGCCGTCGCCGACGTCATCCCCGAACCCGGCAGCTTCACCCTTCTCGCCGCCGCGGCTTTGTCGCTCGTCCGACGTCGCTGAACCCGAACCTGCCCCACGTGGTGCGGCGGCTACCGCGACCCAACCACACGGTCACGCTGCGATAGCCGCGGTTCCACGTGCCGCAGGTTCGCCCACCCATCCACGCACCCAAGATTCATTGATGCGTCCCCGCGCCTTCACCCTCGTCGAGCTCCTGGTCGTCATCGGCATCATCGCGCTGCTGCTGGCGATCCTGCTCCCGTCGCTCGCCGGGGCCCGGCGGAGCGGGCGGGCGGCGGTGTGCCTCTCCAACCTCCGGCAGATGGCCGTGGCGGCGAACCTTTACGCCATCGACCACGCCGGCACACTCCCCCTCGCTTACGACCTGCCGGCCCGGATCGCCTGGGATTTTCGCCGGGATTCGGGCGAGATCCGCCCCGGCCTGCTCTGGCTCGGCATGGCCCCCGGCGCGGTGCAGCAATGCCCCAGCTTCGACGGCCGCACCGACGACCCCGACGAACCGTTCACCGGCTACAACTACAACACCAGCCACCTCGGCGGCTTCCGCGACCTGTCCGCCCCCGCCCACGTCGACTCCGCCAAACTTGCCCAAATCCGCCGACCCAGCGCCACCGCCCTGTTCGGCGACGGTCAATGGGCCGGGGGCGCCAACAAGTTCATGCGCTCCCCGCTGCCGTCCGACCGCGACCGCTTCAGCCTGCCGCTCAACAATCGCTTCGCCGGCACCCAAGGCTTCCGCCACGACAACCGCACAAACACCGCCCACCCCGACGGCCACGCCGCCCCCCAACCCGACCGCCACCTCGGCCACCCCAGCTTCACCAACAGCGTCGCCACCGACACGGGCTACCTCGCCGATGACAACACGCCGTACGATTTGGACTGATGACGCACCCGACTTGGTGCAGATTGCGGCACTCTGCGTGATCTCAACCAAACCGGA
>CAYLSV010000126.1:1190-4905 GCA_964386435.1 uncultured Tepidisphaerales bacterium | reverse complement strand
CACGTGGTGCCGCGGCTACTGCGGACGAACCACACAGTGTTGCTGCGATAGCCGCGGCACCACGTGCCGCAGGTCCGGTTTGGCGACGGTGTTTTCGCTCGTGAAGCCCCGCCGTCACCACGGCGGAGGCGGCTTCAGTGACGCCGCACCTCATTGATGTTCGACCGCCCGGACCAGCCCCGCGATCTTCAGTTGCGGCTTGCTCATCGGGTGATCGCCGAACCGGGCGGGCGGCACCTTTTCGCCCGGCACCTTGCCGAGCGCGTGGAACGCCCGGAAGCGGTAGCGGCGGTGGGTAAGGGCGTGGCGGACTTCACCGAGCAAAACGCCGCTTTGGATGCCGGGCGGGCGTTCGTCTTTCTCGAGCGTGACGAACTGCCACAAGCCCGGCCAGCGGCCGGTGATTGGGCGCTGGTGCAGGGCGTAGCAACCGGCGGCATCGCGGACGCACCAGACGTCGCGCTCGATGAGCGGCGTCGGCTTCTTCGGCTTCTTCGTCGGCAAGCGGTCGGCGATCAATTGGCCGCGGCACCATTCGCGGACCGGGCAGGCCAGGCATTTTGGCGAGCGGGGCGTGCAAACCGTCGCGCCCAACTCCATCAGCGCGCTGTTCAACACGGCCGGGCTCTCGGCGGCCCGCACCAGCGCCGTCGCGTCCGACCACAAATGTCGCTGAACCGCCGCCGTGGTCGAATCGGCCTCGATCTTGTTCAGGCGGCACAGCACGCGAATCACGTTGCCATCGAGGATCGGCTCGGGGAGGCCGAACGCCAAGCTCGCCACCGCCCCGGCCGTGTACCGGCCCACGCCGGGCAGGGCCAGCAGCGCCGCCGGGTCGCGCGGCACCGCCCCGTTGTGCCGCTCGACGATGAGCCGCGCCGCGGCTTGGAGGTTCCGCGCCCGGCGGTAGTACCCGAGCCCCTGCCACCGCGCCATCAACTGCTGCTCCTCGGCCCCGGCCAGCGCCGCGGGTGTCGGGAACTCCCGGAGAAACCGCCGAAAGTAAGGCACGACCGTCGCCACCTGCGTCTGCTGCAGCATCGCCTCGCTGACGAAAATCGGCCACGGCTGGGGCGGGTCGGTCCGCCACGGCAGATCGCGATGATCAACCCCGTACCACGCCGACAGCGCCGCGGCGATCGCCCCGGCCTCGGTCACGACGCGTTCCAACGCTGGGGCAGCAGGTACAGCAGAGCATCGCCCCCCGGCTCGGCGACCACCCGC
Source organism: uncultured Tepidisphaerales bacterium (assembly GCA_964386435.1). Lineage (GTDB taxonomy): Bacteria > Planctomycetota > Phycisphaerae > Tepidisphaerales > Tepidisphaeraceae > CAYLSV01. Next base: position 3,681 of record CAYLSV010000126.1, on the reverse strand, counting down.
GCCGACGCCTGGTGCGGCGCGCCCTCGAACCCGACCCACACCTCGTGCTCCCCCGGCGGCAAATCCAGCGGCACGAGGTACATCCCTCGCGGCGCCGACTCCCACACCCGCAAGTCCGGCCGGCTCGACGCCTGAAGGAGCAAACCGACCAGCGCCATCCCCGCGCCGGCCGCCACGGTGTCGCCGCTGTTTTTGTCGGCCCCGTTCGCCGCCACCAACGCGCCGCCCACCATCAGGCCCTTGCCGATCGTGTCCTTCGTCGCCCGGATTGTGTCGATGTCCTGCCAGCGCCGGTCCTGCGCCATGGCCACCGAATCGAACGTCGGCACGTCGAAGCCCCGCACGTCCATTGGCTCGCCGTCCACCCGCACCACCAACCGCGGCATCGGCCCGGCCCGCGTCGGGCTCGGCGTGAACCGCACCGCCGGCCCATCGCTCGCCTTCGTCGGCCCCAGCCCGAACGGCACGGCGACCAACACGTTGCTCCGCGCATGAACCGCCGGGTCGGCAAGTGCCGAAAGGTACGGCGCCGCCTGCCGCACCCGCTCGAAGTGCTGCGCCGCCAGATCGCGTCGGCCCAGCCGATCCATGGTCCGACCGAGCATCACGTGTGCCGCGGCGAATGAACTTTCGACCTCGCGATAATCCGCTTCGTCGGCGTCGCCCTCGGCGTAGTCGCGGAGTTTGAACAAGGCGTTCTCGAACGCGCCGCGGGCGTTCTCATAATCGCCCATGCCGTAGTAGATCAGCCCCAGATGCAGGTTGGCCACAGCCCGCTCGTAAGGCTCGCCCTTCCAGATTTTGAGGTCTTCGGACAGCCACACCGCCGCCGCCTCGCGACCGCCCTGGTTGACGCCGGTGGCGTTCATCACCTCGTACGCGCGGAGGAACGCCTGCTCCGCCGTCGCCGGATCGTCGGCGGCCAGGGCGGCGGTGCCGAGGCGGAGGTTGTTCAGCACGTAGTCGCGGCCCGTCTCGTCGGCGGCCACCGACAGCTCCCGCACGGCCACGTCGTAACGCCCGCCGAAGTAGGCGTTCATCCCACTCTTGGCGGCCACCTGCCCGGCCGACGGGCTGCACCCGCTCACCACGCCCAGCAGCAGGGCGAACAGAATGGCGGCGGCAAATCGCATTAATCCAAGAACCCTTTCACCGCCCGCTTCTGCACCTCGTACCGCCCGGTCCACAGCACGTTTCGCAGGGAAAGATCGGTGAGCTCGAACGTGCACAGATAATACGCTGATCGGCCGCGGCGGGTTTCCTCGGCCAAACTCGACAGCGTGGCGTGCAGCGCGTGCGTCGGCTCGATCATGCCCGGTGCCGGCCCCAGCGACACGTTGCCGGCCAGCTCGTCCTCTCGAAGGCGGTAGAAGCTGTCGCGGTTCATCACCCACGTGAACGTCTGCGGCGCGACCTCGTCCAGCCGACCTCGGACCCGCGCCGTGAACAGCTCCGCCGCCCCACGAGGCACCACCTCCCCCCGCAGCCGGTTCTGGGCCGGGAACACGACGATCGCCATGCCGCCGGCCTCTGCGAGCTCCCGTTGCACCCTCGGGCTGGCGGCGATCTCACGCGCCATCTGGTCGGTCATGCTGACCAGATCCTTCTCGTCCAGCGCCACCGCCGTCCCCGCGGCCACGGCCGAGGCACACCCGCTTGCCGCCAACGGCAACAGTAGAACGGCGATCAAGATCAGCGGGCTTGTTCTCATCGGCGGGTTTGCACCTCATAGTTGCCGACCCACATGAGCTCGCGGGTCCGCAGGTCGGTGATCGTGAACTCCATGTTGTAGTAATTGCTCGCCCGCCCCGGCAGATCGAGGGCCCGCCCGGCGAGCAGGTAATCGGGCTGAATTCCCGCCGGGCCCGGCTGCTGGGTGCCGCCGACGCCCTGGCCGAACGGGTCGCGGCCGCCGGGTTGTTCCAGCTCGGCCGACTGCATGCCGCGGAAGCGGTCGCGGTTCTCGATCAGCTGCACCCGTCCGGCGGAGTTGCGGAAAAGGTTGCCCTTGAGCCGCTGGATGAAGATGTTGAGGTCGCCCGCCTGGCTGGCCGTCAGGTTGTCCATGTTGCCCGCCACGAGGAGCCACCGGTCCCGGCTGGCGTTGAGCCGCGGGTCGGCGAGCAGCTCCATCGCCATCTGGTCGCTCGCGGCGACGACGTCCTTGCCCTGCAAGCCGCGGTTGCCCGGATCGAGCTGCCCGATTGGCGGCCGCTGCCGGTCGTAGCCGCCGGTGTCGGAGGTCGTGGCGCACCCGGCGAGCGTGCCGAGAACAACGGGAACAGCGAAACAGGCGGCGGCAAGGCGGGGGTGGATCATGGCGGAATCTTCTGGCAAGTCTTATCGACGTTACGCCGCCCAGACCCGCACCCGCCGCAAACGTGAGCGAGGGTGAGCCGGGCGTGAGCCGGGCGTGAGCCGGGCGTGAGCCGGGCTTGAGCCGGGCTTGAGCCGGGCTTGAGCCGGGCTTGAGCCGGGCTTGAGCCGGGCT
>CAYLSV010000126.1:0-1090 GCA_964386435.1 uncultured Tepidisphaerales bacterium | reverse complement strand
TGAGCCGGGCGTGAGCCGGGGCGGCTAACCTCCGGACACGCCATGTGTCCTTGCCGCCAGATGACTTGCACGACGCTTCTTGGGGCCATCGCGCCGCTGATGTTGATCACGGCCGGTTGCCAGCAGAGTGCGCCGCCACCGCCAAGGGTGTCGGTGCCACCGGTGGGGCAAGGGGCGGTCGTGCTGCCGCCCGAGCCGCGACCATTGCCGGCGGACGCGTTCGATTTGGCCGGCGAGCCGGGGCCGACGATGGAGGCTCCGCAGATTTACCGCCAGCAGCTGCGGCAGGAGCCGGCCTATGTCACGGCCCACGGCGCGGTGGGCAATCCGCGGCTGGCCGTCTACGTCAACCGCAGCTTCGACGGCCGCGTAATTCCCGCCGAGCTGCCGCGTTGGCGGCAGGGCACGACCTACACCGCCGACGTAACGCTCACCCGCCGCGGTGCACGAATTGACGGCACGCGCTTCGAGCCGATCGACCCCGCCGATCGCCGACCCGAAGCCGGCGTGCACGATCCGCGTCGCGACGAATTGGGCAACCGGGCGCTGGACTTCGCCGCCGTCGAGACGATTCTGACTGACCTCTTGAGCGCGGGAAACAAGGTGCCGTTGATGAGCCCCAGCGCCACCCGCAGCCGGTTGTCGCCCGCGGCGCTGCAGCGGTTGGAGAGCGGCGAGGCGACTGCGCTGGGCGAGGTGGCCGAGCGGCTGGGGGCCGACGTCTTGATCCATGTCGCCGCCCGCCCGTCTCAACAGAACTTCGACGGCCCCAGCGTCCGCCTGGTCGCCGAGGCGATCGACACGGCCACGGGCTTGAGCGTCGGCCGGGCGGTGGTCGACGTGCCGCCGCCGCTGGACAAGCAAATGATCAACCGCTACGCCGGCTACGTCGCCGCGAAGCTGATGGACGACCTGACCACCGCCTGGACCCGCCAACTTCAGCAACCCGCACCACGCCAAGCCGAAGCCGAGGGCGCGGCGGGATTCACGTACTGAATAATCAGTGGTTAGTGGTCAGTTGTCAGTGGTCAGTTGCTGTAGTTCATCGCACATCGCTCGCATGAGCAACGGACAACTAACAACTAACAAC
>CAYLSV010000125.1:0-9131 GCA_964386435.1 uncultured Tepidisphaerales bacterium | reverse complement strand
GCAGCGGGAGTGCGTTCTTCGTACCAGCCGATTGAGAATACGGTCCTTCTGTATGGCTGTATTGCGCGCTGTACAGCTTGACGTCTTGCGCGCCCGGGGGCGGCGTCGTGGAACTTGCGGGTCGGGCTCATGTTGCCGGCGTGGGGTGGCCGATGAGGTGGGGCATGAACATTCTCATCAACGCCCAAAAAGGCGGCGTGGGGAAAACGACGCTGGCGGTTCACCTCGCGGCCCATTTGGCCGAGCAGGGGGCGAGCGTGGGCATCCTCGACACCGACAACCAGGCCGCCGCCGCGGCGTGGGGGCGGGAGGCGTTGCCGCAGGCCGACGTGGTGGCAACCACGGACGCTGCGAAGATTGACCGCGTGATGAGCCGGTGCCGCAACGAGCGGATGTTCCTCATCGTCGACAGCCAGCCGGGCCTCGGGGACGCCGCCCTCACCGCGGTGCGGCACGCCGACGCGATTCTCGTGCCGATGAACCCCGCGCCGCTCGATTGGCGGGCCACGGTGCAGGGCCTGAAGGTCTACGAGCAGCAGGCGGTTCACAATCGCTGCAAGCCGACCGTCCGGCTGATCATCAACCGCCGCGAGCAGGCGGCCGCCATCCATCGCGAGGTGGAGGAATTGGCCCGCGCCCACCCGGTCGGCTGCTTGGCGTCGACGCTGAGCAAGCGGACGGCCATCGAGAAGGCCAGCGGCATCGGCAGCGTCGTGTGGCGGCTGGACCGCGAGGCCGGCGCCCGTGCGGCGGCCAAGGAGATGACCGAGGCGTTCGACGAGTTCATCCTCGCCCTCAAGAAAGACCGCGGCAAGTCGCCCAAGAAGCTCGCCGCCTGATATCGCCCAGAATCCAAAGGAAATTGATTATGCCCAACCCCCCGAAGAAGAGTTTGCTCAGCAGCGCGATGCTCGACGAGCTGACCGATCCGGCCATCCCCGACGACGTGCGGGCCGACCTCACGCCCGCCGCCCCGGCCCCGACCGTGCCCAAGCCGCGCAAGAAGCGAACCGCCCCAACGGTGGACAGCGAGGAGGCCGAGTTCGCCCAGATCCTCGAGCAACCGGTGCAGCTGAGCGCCTCGGCCCACGTCCCATCCACCAAAACCGTCAGCCTCCGCCTCGACAGCAAGCTCGCCCGGCGGGTGAAGATGATCGCCATGACCAACGAGTTCGAAGGCGGGGCGTTCAACACGATGACCGACATCATGGAGGACGCCCTGCGCAAATGGTGCATCGAGTACTACCGCGACTTGGGCAAGCAGCAACAAGACACAGCCGCCGCGTGACCAAGCAGCTTAGAAGCCCCTGGATTCACCAAAAAAAGGAGGTAGCTGAGATCCATTGGATCGCAGCTACCTGACGAACACCGGTGGGTTCGAATGATTCCGAAACCGCCTCAGGGAGCCTCAGCCATCCACAACTTGAGGAAACCGCCGTCGTCGCCGGTGATCAAACGACCGTCTTCAAGTACTCGAACACATCGGATCGCGTCGCGGACGTAAATCACCTGCGGCTCACCCGCGGCTAAGTCGGCAATGATCAGTTCGTGCGCGGTAGGTTCGTCGCCCAGCACGGGCAAGACCGATGCCGCGAAGATCATGCCTGTCTCCGGCCGGGTGCGGATGGCGGTTGACGTGCAGGTTCGGACGTGCGGACCCCGCCCGATGCCGATGGATGTCCGCTGAGCATCCCGGCCGGGTGCCCAATGTAGCACAAGCGAGCTACTGCTCGCCATCAGGCCAGGCGCAGCGCTTCCGCCGAGGTAGTACCCCTCACCTACGACGGCGACAGCCGACGTGGCGTAAAGGTGGCCCAGCCAAGCTGTCGGTTTGAGATCAGCATCAAACACAATGGTCTGCACGGTCCCAATGGCCAGCAGCCGGCGTTCCGTGAGCGGCTGAAGGTGAATGAACTCGTTCAAGGCCGGGTCATCGACGGGCGGATCGCCCCCGGCCACTTGGTCGGGGGTCACATCGGACAGGTCTACATCGATTTCCAGAACCTGATTCGTGTCCAGGTCGACTGAGGCCAGATGCGGACCCAATGCCACGAACAGACGATCTTGGTGCCACGCCAAGGCGGTGGGGGTGTGCTTCAGGGTAATCTGCTTGCGGATCACGCCGCGTGACGGATCAACCTGGATCAGCAGATGGTGCAGCCGCGGCAAGTCGCGTGCGGCCACGTTCCGCGAAGGGAGCCGTGGCTCGGCCCAACTCTGCTCGACAGCCTTGGCACGGCTGACGAAGCCGCCTATCCAAACCGACCCTTGGTTGTCCGGGACCATCGCGGTGCAAACAAACCGGAGGGGTTGGTGCTGGTCGGCTTCATCTTCCAGGCCCAAGGCGACAAGCAACGGTAATTCGGTAACCTTATTTTTTTGAGTGTCTAATAAGCGAATCGGCTTGTCTTCGCCGTTGCAAGCCAGCACCAAGTATTTGCCGATGGGCACCATGTGTTCTACCCGACCCCCGACGTTGACATCGAAGATGATGCGGCCGGCTGAGGCCGCGATCTTCGCGTCGACTCGGGCCTGAAGGTCCTGCTGGGCCAACTCGGCCTGGTCGTCCGACACTGCTTCAGCCACGGGTTGCAGATCCTCCGGCAGCTTCCTTCGGGCGAGCAAGTCGTACATGGGAGCCCGCAGCGGGCCGATGATCGGCTTGATAAATTCGATCGACGGAACCGTGCCGGCCTCGATGCGGTCTTCGATCTCTTCGGCCATCAGCAGCAACGCTTCGTCGGCGAGGCTGGCCTTGACCAACGCCTTGTCCCGCTCGTTGCCTTCTAGACCTGGGGTGGGGCGGACGTGCCAGGCGTCGGCGGCGCGGGCAAGGGTCAAGTGGGTCAGGCCGATCGGCCAGTCGCCGGCGCGGAGGTTGACGCGGGCGGTGTCGCCGTTGATTTGGACATCGGCGACGAACGGGCCGGCGGGGGGCTCGCTGCCGTCGATGCGGTGCTGCAGCGCGATCCGCCGGGCCAGCGCTGACAGCCGTGTCCGCCCGGCTACATCGTCCGCCGCCGCCAACTCAGCCACCGCCGGATCGCCGGCGAACAGCAGCTCCACAGCCCGCTCGCCCACCGCCCGCGGCTCCTCCCCGACCACTGGCCCGGCGACGAATCCGATCAACGACAAGGCAAGCAGCATGAGTCCCAGCATGCCGCCGAGTATCGCCGACACGCCGCCGCATCGCAACCGCTTCATCTCCCGGCCGGACCTCCGCCGCCACGCGGCGGAGGTCCAGACGGCAGACGAAGCGGGTTAGCCTCGGGCCAGCATTGTCTTGTAGAAGCTGGCGTTGTTCGGGTGCTTTTTGAGGGCTTGCAACAGCGTCTGGACCGCGGCGACCGGGTTCATGGCCAGGAGGTGGCGGCGGATCTTGTGGGCGGCTTGGAGGTCTTCGGGGGTCAGCAGCAGGTCTTCCTTGCGGGTGCCGCTTTGGGTGACGTTGATGGCGGGGAAGATGCGTTGGTCGGCCAGCTTGCGGTCGAGGGTCAGCTCCATGTTGCCGGTGCCCTTGAACTCCTCGAAGATCACGTCGTCCATGCGGCTGTTGGTCTGGATCAGGCACGTGGCGATGATCGTCAAACTGCCGCCGTTCTCGATCTTTCTCGCGGCGCCGAACAGGCGTTTGGGGACTTCCAGGGCGCGGGCGTCGATGCCGCCGGAGAGGGTTTTGCCGCTGTTGCTGCCGCGGTTGAACGCCCGGCCGAGCCGGGTGAGGCTGTCGAGCAGGATGACGACGTCCTTGCCCCGCTCGACCCGCCGCTTGGCCCGCTCGACGACGAGGGTGGCCAGGTCCATGTGGGCGCGGGCGTCGTTGTCGTTGCTGCTGGCGTAGACGGTGCCGGGGACGTTCCGCCGCATGTCGGTGACTTCCTCGGGCCGCTCGTCGATGAGCAGGAGGTCGAGGTCGACGTCGGGGTAGTTGGCCCCGATGCCGCGGGCGATATTTTGCAGCAGCATGGTCTTGCCGACCCGCGGCGGGGCGACGATCAGGCCGCGCTGGCCGAAGCCGATGGGCGTGAGGATGTCGATGCAGCGGGTGGTCAGTTCGTCCGCGTCGTGTTCGAGCTGGAGCCGCGGCTGGGGGTCGAGCGGGACGGCCTCGCTCATCGGCACGACGCCGGCGTAGTCCGGGGCGGGCAGCCCGTCGACGAGTTCGATGCGGCCCAGCGCCGGGGAGTTGCGTTGGCCGCCGCCGCGCCGCCGGCCGCGTCGGTTGCCGTTGTTGCCGTTGTTGCCGGCCCCTTTGGGTAGGCCTTCGATGAGGTTGCCGGGCCGGAGGTTGAGCTGGTTGATGAGGTTCCGCGGCACGACGTTGGGCCCGACGAGGTCGCGGAGCAGCGCCTCGGGCTGGCGGAGGTAGCCATCGCCTTTGTCGGTGGGCGTGTGAAGGATGCCGACGATCTTGTCGGTCTTGGCATCGGCCGGATCTTGGGTCGAGTTCTCGGGCAAGCGCAAAGCTCCTGCGCGGCTTGGGCACCGACGCTGAAAAAGAAGGGTGTGGCCGGCGATGAACCGCATCGCACCACGCCCACACTGTAGGCGGCGTAACCTGCCCGCATGGCCGACGACACCCTCGAGAGCAGACTGACCGCCGACATGAAGACGGCGATGAAGGCCGGCGACAAGAAGCGGCTGGGCGTGATCCGCATGCTGCTCAGCGACGTCAAGAACGCCGACATGAACAAGACGACGCCCGAGAAGGCCGTCGCGAGCTTCGCCAGCGGCGCGAGGAAGGCCGCCGAGACGTACCGCAAGCACGACGATGAAGCCCGCGCCGCCGAGAGCGACTTTGAGGTCAGCGTCGCGGCCGAGTACCTGCCGAAAAAGATGGACGAGACCGAGACGGCCGCGAAGATCGACGCCTTCCTTGCCGATCAAAGCTTTGGCCCGAGCGACGCCGGCCGGGCCACCGGGACGTTCATGAAGCAGCACGGCCAGGACGCCGACGCGGCGCTCGTGAACAAGCTGATGCGCCAGAAGCTGTCGGCGTGAACTACTTCGCGCGGGGAGCGGAGGATGAGGTCCGGCGCGTTCATTGGGGTAGCCGTGAAGCTTGCTTCCAGCGCGCCCGGTTGATCGTCACCAGACACGCGGAGCAAGCTCCACGGCTACCCCAGACTTCATCTCGCCTCGATTCGGCATCAGCGGATGCTGATCAGCACCGGCTCCTCGGAGAAGTCGTTGAGGATGTCGATGAACGTGTCGCGGCCGCGACCGCCGTCGAGGGTGACGCTGCCGGCGAAGGTGTTGCGGAACGCAAAGACCAAATCACGGCCGCCGCCGAGGTCGATCGTCGTGTCACCGGCAACCGTGTTGCGCAGCAGCAGCACCCGGTCGCGGCCGTTGCCGGTGTCGATCGAGAGGTTCTCGACCTCCAGGTTTAACACGTTCACCGAGTCCCGGCCGCCGCCGCTGTCGATGACCACGTCGTCGACCAACTCGGCGTCGAAGTCGAAGAACGCCGGCCGCTGGAACGGGGCGAGACGGTTCACCAGAATCGTCGGCACCTGGGCCACGCCCAGCGCGTCGACACGGGCGGCACCGACCGTCGCGCCGGTCAAGTCACTGCTGGCAAGGCCGGCACCCGACAGGAACGCGGCGAACTCCGGCGAGACGTTCAGATCGGCCCGGCCCACATCCAACGTCGCATCACCGGCGGCGAGCGAGTCGGGGGCGCCGATGTCGAACAGGATGCCCAAACTGCCCACCGTGTCGGCGACGAACAGGCCGGTGTTGCCGTCGGTGGCGCGGCTGGCGTCGAAGCCGATGTCGAAGTCGCCAATCGTCACCTGGCCGTCGCTGCCGACGAGGTCGAAGGTGAGCGTGCCGGTATGGCGGATCGTGCCGCCGAGCAATTCGCCGTCGGTTGTGTAACGGAAGTCGCTGGCGGCGATGATGTCGAACCCGGCGGCGAACGGCCCCTCGGCCGGCTCCACCGTTCCGTCGAGCCCGGCCAGTGCCAGCCCGGCGGCGGCCTCGAGCGTCTCGAAGTCGAGGCCGACGCTCGTCGTGCCGTCGTCCACCTCGCGGGTGTCGTCGGCGAGGTGCTGCGTCGTCTGGATGACGTTGATCGCCTCGCGGCCGTTGGTGCCGGTGACGGTCAGCACGCCCTCATCGAGCACGGCGTCGGCGGCGAGCAGGCGGCGGTTTTCCAGCGTTTGGATGTGGTCGTTCATGGCGGTGGGGGTGGGCGGTCGGGAGCGGTGAGGTCGGCCCGATGCCGGCCTCGCCCGGTAAATCGCCCGGCGTCGCCGCGCCTTTCAGAACAGGCTGATTTTTCTCCGCCCGCCACACCAGCACCGGGCGACGCGGCTAACTTCGCCTCATGCCCATGCCCCAAGCCGGTGACGTCGCCCCGGACTTCACGCTGCCCGCCAGCGACGGCGGTGAGGTCACGCTCTCACAGCTCGCCGCCGACCGGGCGGTGGTGGTCTACTTCTACCCCAAGGCCGACACGCCGGGCTGCACCAAGCAGGCGTGCGGCTTGCGCGACACGATGACCGATCTGCAAAACGCCGGCGCGGCGGTGGTCGGCATCAGCCCCGACCCGGTGGCCGAGGTGACGAAGTTCGCCAAGAAGTTCGACCTCAACTTCCCGCTGCTCGCCGACGCCGACCACGCCGTGTGCGAGGCCTACGGCGTGTGGGCCGAGAAGAGCATGTTTGGCAAAAAGTACCACGGGGCCAACCGCACCACGTTCATTGTCGAGCAGGGCGGCCGGGTTAAAACCGTGTTCGAGAAGGTCAAGCCCGAGGGCCACGAGCAGATGGTGCTTGAGGCGCTGCGGTCCTGAACAAGTTGGCGACGCGTGGCCGATAAAGTTCGCATGCCCAAGACCCTCAAGCCCGCCCAGCGCCGCAAGAAGCTCGACGCCGCCCGCCGCGCCCGCCGGCAACAGGTGGCCCCCGTGATGCGGGAGATCCGCGTCGCCATCCCGCGGCCCGAGCCGACCGAGCGGCAAATTGCCGAGGCGGCGTTCTACCTGCACCAGCAGGGCGCCCCCGGCACCGACGCCGACCGCTGGCTCGCCGCCGAACGCCAGTTGCGGGCGGCCTGACCCGCGGGCCTACGATGCCGCATGGCCGCCGACGGCGATGGGGGATTTGACGACCTGGACGCCGATTGGTCGGCCGAGGCGGGGGACGTGCTGGCGTCGACGCCGCTGTTCCCGCTGCCGGGCATGGTGCTGTTTCCGAGGGCCGTGCTGCCGTTGCACATCTTCGAGGAGCGATACCGGCAAATGGTGCAGGACGCCCTCGCCGGCGACCGCCTGATCGCCATGTGCCAGCCCAAGCTCGATGGCGACGAGGACGACGGCGACTTCACCGATCACCCGGCCCTCGAACCGATTTGTGGCCTGGGCCGCATCGGCGAGGTGCAGCGCATGGACGACGGCCGGTACAACCTGCTGCTCCACGGCGTGGCCCGCGTCCGCCTCGTTGAGGAAGATTTCAGCCGCGCCTACCGCCGGGGCGATCTGGAGATCCTCGCCGAGAAGCGGCCGCTGGAAATCGACCTTGACCCGCAGCGGCAACGCCTGACCGCAATCTGCCAGCGGCCGCCGCTGGCCGAGTCGTCGCTGGGCCGGCAGTTCGCCCGCCTGCTCGCCGGGCCGCTGCCGGTGGCCGACATCGCCGACGTGCTGGCGTTCGAGCTGTTCGAGGACGCCCGGCTCAAGCAGCGGCTGCTCGAGGAGGTCGACGCCGGCAGCCGCGTCGAGGCCGTCACCCGCCTGCTCGCCGCCGCCAACCCCGACCCGACCACCGCCAGCCTCGACGGCAAGCGGACCCTGTTCAACGCCGCCGACGAGGCGGACCACGAACTGGATGATGAAGCGGACGAGGACGATGAGGGCAACCTCTAAAATGGGTTGATTCAACCCTTTTGGGCCGTCCGCGAAAGCGGTCGCGTCCGACGGGCGTTCCCGCGTAGCATGCCCGCTCCACCCGCGCCCGATGTACTACTTCTCCTACGGCTCCAACCTCAGCAGCGTCGCGCTCGCCGCATGGGCACGCGCCCACGGCGTGCGGCCGCCGACGCTGCGCAAGGGCCGGGCTGCGCTGCTGGAGAACTTTCGCCTCTGCTTCCCGATTTACGACGAGTACTGGGGCGGCGGCGTGGCCGACGTGGTCCGCGATCCGGGCAAAAGCGTGATGGGCGCGCTCTTCGAGGTCACAACAAAGGATCTGGAACTGCTCGACCGCAAGGCCGGCCGAAGGCTCGACGCGGGCGGGCAGGAGAAGGGCGTGCACAGCCGCCAGACCCTGCCGGTGCGGTACGCCGGCGGCGGGGCGGTGGTGGAGGCGGAAGTGTTCGTCGGCGTGAGCCCGGCCCGGTTCGACGTGCCGCCCACCGAGTTCTACATGAACGCGGTGAAGGAAGGAGCCTACGAGAACGGCCTGACGATGATGTGGCTCGACCACCTCGCCAGCTTCGAGACCCAGCCCGGCAAGCCGCCGAGCGTGGCACCGGCCGGCCGCTGAACCACTGGAATTTCTTGAGCAAAACTAATTTCACCGCCGGTTGATTCACGCGGCGAGGGTGCGACAATGCCGCCGCCGACCGGCGTGTTCTTCGGTGGCCCGATGGGGGCGACCGGCACAACGGCGGCATGTTCCGCGGCCATCGGCCGCACCTGGTTACCACGACGCGCGACGCGACGACCCACGGGAACCCCGACTCACCAAGTCGGCTCCTGGGCGACTGGCACGAACGGCTCGGCGGATGACAAGCGGTGCAGGCATTGAAGACTTTGCGGAGATGGAACCGGCGGGCGCACCACAGTGAGTGGCCCGCTTAGTTTGGATAGAATTGGAGCTGGGCCATGCGCCTGTTTGTTGGAAACCTTTCGTACAACACTTCCGAAGACGCCTTGCGCGAACTCTTCGAACAATTTGGCGTCGTCGAAGACCTCGCCATGCCCCACGACCGGGAAACCGGCCGTCCCCGCGGCTTCGCCTTCGTCACCATGCCCGACGAGGGGGCAACGCAAGCCGTCGAGAAGCTGAACAACACGCCGCTCGACGGCCGCACCATCCAGGTCAACGAGGCCCGGCCTCGTGAAGACCGCGGCGGCGGCGGCGGCGGTGGTGGTGGCTACGGCGGCGGCCGTGGTGGCGGCG
>CAYLSV010000124.1:6484-9322 GCA_964386435.1 uncultured Tepidisphaerales bacterium | reverse complement strand
GTAGTCCACACTCAACACGCAGTTGAAGCAGCAGAGGACACTTCACCGAAGTCTTGCAGCGTTCCGAAGCCAAACGCACAAGCACCTGCTCCAGCAGGAGCGAGTGCTCGCGGTTTCGACGCATCAACCGGATCCGCCGGACGAGAACAACTAGCTCGCGGCGACTTCGCGGATGTGGATCTTGCGGCCCTGGAACTCGACGTTGCCGTGGGTGAGCGCGAAGATCGAGTCGTCCTTGGCGAGCTTAGCGTTGAAGCCGGGCTTGAAGCGGGTGCCGCGTTGGCGGACGATGATGCTGCCGGCGGTCACAAACTCGCCGCCGTAGGCCTTGATGCCAAGGTACTGCGGGTTGCTGTCACGTCCGTTTTTGCTGGAGCCTTGGCCCTTCTTGTGTGCCATCGTGTAGTCTTTCGGGAAAGCGGGCAGCCAGTGTAGGCTACCGCATCACCCAGCGTTCCCTCTCGAAAACGACCGGGTCGCGGCCCGTGTTCATGGCGTCGCCGCGGACGCGGAACGTCAGCTCTTTGGTCTTGCGAACCAGCACCGGCAGCCCGTCGGCGTCCGTCAGGGTCTCGCCGTCGCGGCCGACGACCGGCTCGATCTGCCCGCTCAGGCCGGCCACGAACAGCCGAAACCGGCCCATCTCGGCCATCGGTTCTTCCCAGATGAACATGCTGCTCCGCGCCCGGTCCTCGCCCAGCAGCAAACGCCCGCTGGCCCGGCTCGGGATCAGCAGCGGCATCGAGCGGTAGCGGTCGATCACCGCGTCGTAGACCTGCTTCGGCACGCCGCGGTTGGCCGTGATCGTCCGGCCGTCGCGGGTGAGCATCGTCGCGTCGGGGAAGAACGGCCGCTCGAGGTCGCTGTTGTTCGTGACGGTGTACGGCAGGACCCAGTAGGCCTTGGTCTCGCCGTCCGGCATAGGCACTTCGATGCGACGCGGGTCGCGCCAGCTGAAGTCGAATTCCCAGCCGACGGGGGCCAGACTCGGCTCCGGGTACTGGGCCGCGACCGGCGACGCGGGCACGGCGACGCCGACGGCGAGGCCGGTGGCGGCGAGGAACAGCGACGGCAGGCGGAGCGGGTTCTTCATTAAAGCGCTTGCTGTGGTTCGTAGTTTGCCGTGGTGGCAATGCGATCGGTTGCGGGTCGTGAACTTCAGGCGGTGTCGGATCGAGCCGACGCTATGTGGTTGGACGGTCGCTCCACGCGGAGGCGTGGGCAGGCCGCCATGTTCCTGAGCCGTACCCGAGACGATCCGTGTCCGAGCACCAGCCCGTTCTGTCCCTCGCCCTGCCCGGCGTGCTTCCCACGCCGCCACGAACGAGGAACCTCCTCGGGCCGACCCAGTCGCCGACCGCCTCTGTAGTGTCCGGGGACGTGCGTGGCCTGTCAAACCTGTTCCGCGGCCGGCCCCGGACGTCGGGAGCTGTCTCCGAACCACCTGCCACCGATGCCGACCAGGCCGGGCTTCGGCTGGCGTTGTCGACCGGGAACCAGCCGGTCGATGCACGAGCCGCCCGCGACTTCCTTCGCTCGACGGCCGCCCGCGGCGGGAAGGTCGTGTCGGTCCAGACCATCTACGAACAAGACAAACCCGCCTGGGCCGTTGTGGCCGTGCTGATGCCGGGGCGGGCGGCGATGGTGTTGCTCGGCAACGAGTTGTCGCAACAGCACGAGGCCGCGGCGGCCGTCGCGTTGCGGGCGGCGTTGCAGGACGCCGCCGACGCCGGGGCGGAGCTGGCACAGTCGCTTCTGCCCGGCAAGAGCGAGACGCTCGCAAGGCTCCTCCTCGACGCCGGCTACGAAACGGCGGCGACGTTGGCCTACCTGCAGAAGATCGTCGAACCCAAACGCCGACGGACGCGAGCTTTACCGGCCGGTTATCGGCTTGTCGACAGGACGCGGGCCTTCGAGGAGGATGTCGCCGAGGCGGTAGCGGCGTCGTACGAGGACACGCTCGACTGCCCGCGGCTCACCGGCAGCCGGCCCATGCCGGACGTGCTGGAGGGGCATCGCGCTGCGGGCCTCTACCGGCCGGAGTGGTGGCACGTGCTCTACGACCCGATCGGCCCGTGCGGCGTTTGTCTCTGCAGCGGCCTCGGCGAGCGGGGCGAGGTCGGCATCGAACTCGTCTACCTCGGCCTTTCGCCGCGGGCGCGTGGGCTCGGACTTGCACCGGCTCTTTTCGGCCTGGCAGAAGAAGCCGCAGCAGCGACCACCGGCCGCCTGCTAGCACTCGCGGTCGATGCGCAAAACACGCCGGCCATCCGGCTGTACGAGAAATACGACATGCAGCTCGTGCAAACGCGGCTCGCCTTCGTCCGCGACCTCAACGCCGCCTGAACGACCGGTCGGCTTCGGCACAAGTCATCCACCGGAAGCGCCTCCGGTTTATCGAAAAGCTGACGATCCACCAGCCCGTCCGCGAGTGACGCCAAAGTGACTGACGCCACTCTGGCCGGCGTTACACGCGCGAACGGCGTGCCATGGCTCCACAGCTTATGATTGAAGCTTGCCGTCGAAGGTCGCGATAACGGCAGAGATCGCGTCTTAGCACGGCTGGCGCGGCAGATCGCCGCTTCACCGCCGACAAGACTCTGCCAGACGGCCCGCTTTTGCACCTCGTGGACAACCTGTTCGCGATCAACCGGTGTACGGACGGTGCACCAACCGGTTGATCCCGGCATTTTAGCATCACGTAAAGCGTTGTCGGAAATGCGGCTCCCGCAAGGTGGCGGAGCCGACCGGCAAACTGACGCCGGGTGGCGCGTTGCTGTCGACGCAGCGGCCGTCTACGGTGGCCCTTCACCGCCGGCGGGAACCCTCGCCGGCACG
>CAYLSV010000124.1:4407-6474 GCA_964386435.1 uncultured Tepidisphaerales bacterium | reverse complement strand
CCGAACCCGTTCGGCCGGCCATACGGAACCACGCCGGCAGGATCCGGCTCGGAGCACGCGGAGGTGGTCAGACCACCGCGCCACGCCGAGTCGAACCTGCCGGGGCAAGGAATGCCAGGGTCGTCATCTCGCTTCGCATCGCTGTTCGACTTGGTAGGTCGAACTCGCCTTGCGAACGACGTCGGTGCGTCCTGACGCACCGGCCGCAGAGGACGGCACAGGTCCGGCGACATCATCCACCTTCGTACGACGGCCGTGGTGGCCGGCGGACTTGGTAGGTGCGTCGCCGGAGGACAAGCAATGGCTCGCCGTACTCGCGAAACGCCCGGGAAGGCGTGAACGAAGTCGGTGCGCCCGGCCCCCGCGGCCGCCGGCTTGTCTTCGACAACCAGTGAATCACCGGCGTGCCGTCGACAGCTCGGGAGGTTGTCGCGCAGGACGTAGGTGCGGGAACGAGTCTGCCATGCAAGCCAATGTCTGCGAACCACTTGAACAACCGATCGACGCAAGCACGGAGGTGGACTTCGACGGGCCGGGCGCGGAGCTGCTGAGCCGCATCGCGGGCGGCGTCGAGCAACGCGTCGGCCGGCAGCGGTTCGGCGTCTGGTTCGAAAAGAGCGTCCGCCTGCGTCTCGTCGGTTGCGGCGATGGCGAGGTCATCGAGGTGGTTTGTGCCAACGACTTCGTCTGCGACTGGGTCAAGAAGCACTTCGGCCCTGCCCTGCAGGCGTCGGCGACCGAGGCCCGGCACGCGACGATCGACCTGAATTACCTGGTCGATCACGAAGTTTTTGAGGCCGATCGTGACGAGCCGGGCCTGTTTCGGCCGCGGGCGGCGACATTGCCGGTGCCGCAGGACAGGTCAACCCGCGTTGCTCCCGGCCGGTCGGACGTTCTGGTGGCGGCGAGTATGCGGACGACCGGCGGCGACGTGCTGCCGTTGGAGACGCCGCCCGTGGATACGCGGCGCGAGCTGTTGCGTCCGCAACCCGCCGCCGATCGGCTGCGGCACGGGCTCGACGACTTTCTCGCCGGACCGTCGAACCGCGTGGCCTACGAAGCCGCCTGCACCGTCGCCGAGCAGCCGGGCGGCGCGTTTAACCCGCTGTTCATCCACGGCGGCGTCGGCCTCGGCAAGACACACCTCCTCCAGGGAATCTGCCGCCGCTACGCCAAGCTCCACCCGGCCGGTCGGTGGGCGTACCTCACCGGCGAAGAGTTCACCAACGGCTTCATCCAGGCCCTGCGGCACCACCGCGTCGACAGCTTCCGCCGACGCATGCGCGACCTCGAGCTGCTCGTCATCGACGACGTCCACTTCCTCGGCGGCAAGCGGGCGACGCAGGAGGAGTTTCTGCACACCTTCAACGCCGTCGAAGCCGCCGGCCGGCATGTCGTCATCGCCAGCGACGCCCACCCGAAGACGATTGCCAGTTTCGGCGAATCCCTCATCAGCCGATTCGTCAGCGGCATGGTCGCTCGCATCGACCCGCCGACCCGCGAGGCACGCACGCAGCTCGTCGCCGCATTGGCCTTGCGTCGCGGACTCGATCTGTCGCCGGAAGTGGTCGGCTGGATCGCGCAGCGGGTAACGCGCAACGTCCGCGAGATCGAAGGGGCGATCACGCGGATCAGCGCCCACGTCCGCCTCGTCGGCCGCAAGCCGGACGTGCGACTGGCGGCGGAAGTGTTGCACGACGTCGAGTCGGCGATGCAGCGGCCGGTGAAGGCGGAGCAGATCTTCACCGCCTGCTGCGAATTTTTCGGCCTCGAACGCCGCGAGTTCCTCAGCGGCCGCCGCCAGCGGACGATCAGCCTCGCCCGCAGCATCGCGATGTTCCTGACGCGAAAGCTGACGACGCTCAGCTATCCTGACATCGCCGGGCGGATGGGCAAGCGGAATCACTCGACGGTGATCAGCGCGTGCAAGCGGGTCGAGAACAACATCCGCCGCAAGACGCCGATGACGTGGACCGCGTCGACCGGCGATCGCACGGAGCCGGCCGACGAGCTGGTACAGCGTCTCGAAGAACACGCCCGCGCGGTCGGCGAGGATTGAGGTGCGAC
>CAYLSV010000124.1:0-4397 GCA_964386435.1 uncultured Tepidisphaerales bacterium | reverse complement strand
ACGGCCAGCAGGCAGCAACGACGCCTCCTAGCCTTTGCCGTACGTGTCCGACCCTGCTCCGCCTGCTGCTGACCTTCGGTTGCCGCGACGCACCTTGCAGAAGCCGGTCACGATCGAAGGGCCGGGCCTGTTCACCGGTCGGCCGGCGACGCTGCAGCTCCGTCCGGCGGCCGGCGGCGCCGGAATCGCCTTTGCCTGCGGTGAATCCACTGTCGCGGCCGACATTCGCCACCTCGAGAAGCAGCCGCGCCACACCGTGCTCCGTGACGGCGATCTTCGGGTCGAGACCGTCGAACATCTCCTGGCTGCGTTGGCCGCGGCGGGCGTGAGCGACGTTGAGATCGAGTTCCAGGAGACCGACGAAGGCGATGGCGTGCAGTCGGTGGAAGTGCCCATGGCCGACGGGTCGTCGATGCCGTTTCTCGCGGCGCTGGCCGAGGCCGGTTTCGCCGCAGCACATGGCGGCGCGGACGTCGAGCCGCTGGTCGTGACGAAGCCGACGCAGGTCGAAGCCGAGGCCGATTCGGACGCGTCGCTGGTCGCCCTGCCGGGGCCGAAGGACGCGCTGGAGATCGTGTACACGTTCGAAGCGCCCGCTCCTGTCGGCCGACAGGTCGCGGCGTTGCGGATCGACTGGACCGACACGCCGGACGACCCGCGTCAGACACGCTTCGGCCGAGAGGTTGCCGACGCGCGGACCTTTATCTTTGAGGCCGAGGCCGAGGCATTGCGGTCCAAGGGCTGGGGCGGGCACCTGACGACGCGGGACCTGCTCGTGATCGGCACCGACGGCCCGATCGACAACACCTTCCGCCATGACGACGAGCCGGTGCGGCACAAGGTGCTCGACCTCGTCGGCGACCTCGCCCTGCTCGGCCGGCCCGTCTGCGGCAGGATCGTCGCGCACAAGTCGGGCCACGCGCTCAATCACCAGCTCTCGCGGGCCCTGCTCGATGCCGAAGACGATCGCGGTGCCGGCCGCGGCGTCGCCGACGAGATCGACCCGGCCGACCCAATTGCCGCCGGATTTCGACACTTGCTGGGGAAAAGTGCGGCCGAGGCGGCGCTGGACGTTCGGCGGATTCAGCGATTACTGCCGCACCGGTTTCCGATGCTGCTGGTCGACCGCGTGCTCGAGTTCGACGGCGACCGCCGGGCCGTCGGCGTGAAGAACGTCACGATGGGCGACGTCTTTTTCCTGGGCCACTACCCGCAACAGCCGATCTTTCCCGGCGTCCTGATCGTCGAGGCAATGGGCCAGCTCGGGGGCATTCTGCTGAGTCGGAAGCTGGAGCACACGGGCAAGATCGCGATTCTGCTGAGCATGGACGGCGTGAAGATGCGGCATCCGGTCACGCCGGGCGACCAGTTGGTTTTGGTCGCAGAGGCGGTGCGGGTGCGGAGCCGGACGGGGCAGGTCCGCTGCCGGGCGTACGTACAGGAGACGCTGGCGGCGGAGGCGGATATCAAGTTCATGCTGACGGATGCGGAACCCGCTTGACGCCGGGCGGGTGGCGAGGATACTGGGAGGCGACCGATACGTTATGGGACGTGCCGCAGAGCGGCCGTAGCAGCTTCGAACGGGCGGTAGCGTCCGTGCTGCGTCGGCACTTGGCGGGACAGGGAGGACTTCCATGACAGCCGCCGCTTCAACGGATATGGTTCTCACGCCGGACCGGCCCTTGCGGGTCGCGCCGGGACCCGGGCATCCGGTCGCCACCGTGCGGCCTCTCGTCGCACCGTTGCGGCGAACCCGCCCGGGTCGGCCGACGAACAGTCGCAGGGGCGATCCTGCTGCTGTCGGCGTCGTGGCCGGAGCATCGCCCCGTGCAGGACTTGATACACCCTTCGCAGGACTCTCCGACCCGACCCGATCGGCCCCGCACCCGCTGCCGCAACGGCTCCAACCAGCCACCGCGGCCGCCCGCGCCATGAGCAAGCTCCTCGATAACCTGACAGGTTACTTCTTCACCACCGGCACCGCCGACCACCGCAGCCCCGATCGGGCTGCGGCCGTGGAGACCGCACCGGCTGCTGCTGCCGACGAAGGCATGGCCGCGCCCTTCTCTTACGCGCCTGCCGAGGACGAAGAGACCCGCGAAGGCCTCGCCGGCCGCCTGCGGGATCGCCTGCTGCGTCGGCCCGTCCACCGTCAGACGCCGGCCCCTGCGCCCGGCACCTGGGCCGAGCCGGCCGGCGATGCCGCGTCCGGCCGCCTTTGGAACGACGGCTCCCGTGCCTGGGGCGATGATGATCGCCGCGCCTCACCTCGCATCCACCCGACGGCCAGCGTCGACCCGCGGGCGGACCTGGCCCCGGACGTTGAAGTCGGCCCGTTCTGCGTCATCGGCCCGCACGTGAGCCTCGGCCCGGGCTGCCGCCTGCTCCCGCACGCGACGGTCCTGGGACACACGATCTGCGGCAGCGACAACACGTTCCACCCCTTCTGCGTCGTCGGCGGCGACCCGCAGGACAAGAAGTTCGACGGCGAAACCACCTACCTCGTCGTCGGCGACGGCAACGAGTTTCGCGAGCACGTCACCGTCCACACCGGCACCGCCAAGGGCGGCGGCACGACCCGCATCGGCGACCAGAACCTCGTCATGGTCGGCGCCCACGTCGGCCATGACGCCACCATCGGCAGCCACTGCATCCTCGGCAACAACATTCTCCTCGCCGGCCACGTCGTCATCGAGGACCGCGTCAGCATGATGGCCGGCAGTGCCGTGCACCACTTCGTCACGATCGGCACGCTGGCCTTCATCGGCGGCTACTCGCAGATCCACGTCGACGTGCCGCCGTACGTCAAGGTCGACGGCGAGGACAAGATTCGCACCGTCAACAACGTCGGCCTGCGTCGCAGCGGCCTGGTGGACGAGGAAGACATCGCCCAGCTCCACGTCGCCGTCCGGCAGCTGTTCGTCAGCAAGAAGAAGCCGATCAGCGTCGTCATCGGCGAGATGCTCGCCGACCCGCAGCTGAACGGCCGCGTCCGCGAGGTCATCGACACCGTCCGCCGACGCGCACTCGGCAAGCACGGCCGCTACCTCGAGGGTCAGCGGCAGACCTGAGCAAGTTCGGCCGCGAAAATCTATGGCCGGCGGACGCAACTTGTGTCCGCCGGCCGTGTCTTAGTTGGTACACTTTGCTCGGGCGGCCGCTGCGTCGTCAACCCTTCACCTTTCAAGACTCGGAGACGACGCTCATGACTCACCGCCACCTCGCCGCCGCCGCCCTGGCCGTTCCTTTCTTCCTGACACCCGCGGTCCTCGCTGGCGACTGCTGCTCGGGTGAATCGGCCTGCTCCGACACGAAGGACGCCACCGTCCAGATCGACGCCGACGTGGAGAAGGCGACGCCGGAAGAGCTGCAGGCCAAGATCGAGGGTGCCACGAACCGCGAAGAAGCAATTGCCGCGGTCAGGGAGTATGTCGACACGCACCCGAAGCACGAGCGGTCGGCCGAGTACTTCTACGGCCTTGCCATGATTTCCGAGTCGGCTGAGGAGAAGAAGGCTTACTTCGGTAAGCTCGTCGAGCACCACCCCGAGTCGCAGTTCGCCGAGATGGCTAGTGGCGAGATGGAGAAACTCGCGAAGATTGGCAAGCCGTTCGAGCTGACCTTCGACGCCGCCCGCACCGGTGAGACGATCAGCGTGCAGGACGATTTGAAGGGCAAAGTTGTTGTCATCGACTTCTGGGCGACGTGGTGTGGCCCGTGCATCGCCGAGATGCCCAAGATGAAGAAGCTCTACGCCGAGTACAAGGATCGCGGCGTCGAGTTCATCGGCGTCAGCCTCGACAGCCCGGTCGAGCAAGGCGGCCGTGACAAGCTGCTGGCGTACGTGGAAGAAGAAAACATCCCGTGGCCGCAGTACTACCAAGGCAACGGCTGGCAGAGCGAGTTCAGCAAGAGCTGGGGCATCAACAGCATCCCGGCCATCTTCATCGTCGACGCCGACGGCAAGCTCCACAGCACCAACGCCCGCGGCCAACTCGACAAGCTCATCCCCGAGCTCCTCGACGCCCGCGACGCCAAGCAGCAGGCTTCGGCGCAGTAGCTTTCTTCAATCCTGATAAAGACGCCGCCCCGTTCGCCACGGGGCGGCTGTCGTTGATGCGAGCATTCTGGAGAGAAACGCAAAGGAGCAAAGAGGCAATGTTCTGAAAAGGAGCAGAATGATACGGATCCTGAAAGGACCGTGCGCTTCTTACCTGCGAGCCCTGAGCGTGAGCGAGGGGTTCTGAGCCGGGTGCCACTGCATCCTTGGAGTGTCTGGACCTGAGACGCACAGACACTGCAAGATGCAGTGGCACCCGGATCAAGCCGCAACGCCCGAATGATACGGATCCTGTTCCGAACCTGCGCGATCTCCAACACGAGCCCCAAGCGTGAGC
>CAYLSV010000123.1:0-9487 GCA_964386435.1 uncultured Tepidisphaerales bacterium | reverse complement strand
TCGGCGAGCCGATCAACCCCGAGGCGTGGATGTGGTACCACGAGAAGATCGGCGGCGGCCGGTGCCCGATCGCCGACACGTGGTGGCAGACCGAAACCGGCGGCCACATGATCACGCCGATGCCCGGCGCGACGCCCACCAAACCCGGCACCGCCACGCTGCCGTTCTTCGGCGTCGATGCGGCCATCGTCGACGAGCAGGGCAACGAGGTGCCGCACAACCAGGGCGGCTTGCTCGTGATCCGCAAGCCGTGGCCGGGCATGCTCCGGGGCGTCTTGGGCGACCGCGACCGGTTCATCCAGACGTACTGGAGCCAGGTGCCGGGCATGTACTTCACCGGCGACGGTGCCCGGCGGGACGACGACGGCTATTTCTGGATCATGGGCCGCATCGACGACGTCCTGAACGTCAGCGGCCACCGTCTGGGCACGGCCGAGGTTGAAAGCGCGCTGGTCGCCCACCCCGCCGTCGCCGAGGCGGCGGTGGTCGGCGTGCCGCACGAGATCAAGGGCGAGGGCATCGCCGCCTTCGTCACCCTCAAGAGCGGCCACACCGCCAGCGACGACTTGCAGAGGGAGCTGATCGCCCAGGTCCGCCGGGAGATCGGCCCGATCGCCACGCCGGACCAGATCCGCCTGACCGAAGCTTTGCCCAAAACCCGCAGCGGCAAGATCATGCGCCGCCTGCTAAGGGAAGTCGCCGCCGGCGGCGAAATCACCGGCGACGTGACGACGCTCGAAGACTTCAACACGGTGGCGAAGCTGCGGGACGAGCAGTGATGAGACTCACGCGGTAGTCATGATCCGTCGACGGGCAGCCGATACACGACCCCCGCCAACCCGTCCGTCCGGCCGTAGGCGTCGCCGGTGGTGAGGTAGATGCCGTCTTCCGTCACCAGCAGGTTCTCGGCCTTCAGCCGGGGCTGGTCGAGCATTGCCGCCACATCCCGCCATGGTTTGCCGCGACCGTCGTAGACGCTCGCAGGGTCGGGACGGAAGCGGTGGACGACGGCCGGCTGGGCATTGACGACGTAGAGCAGGCCGCCGGCGTCGAAATCGATGTCGGTGATGTCGGCGCTCGTCCCCGCCGCCTCGTCCCACGGCGGGAAGCGGGCGACGATCTCCACCGCCTCGCCGACCCGGTTCAGCGGCGTGCGGACGATCTCGCCGCTGGTGCGGAAGCCGACGTACAGAAACCCGTCCCGCGCCGCCAGCGCCGACGGCCCGAGCAAACCGTCCGCGTCCGTTTGCCAAACGATCTCCCCCGGCAGCGGCCCGGCCGCCGGGTTGCCGACGATTGGCGTCAAGTCGTACCGCGCCACGGCGTTGTTGTCCTTGCCCACCGCCCACAGATCGGCGTCGACGACGAGGCAGTTGTTCGGCCCCTTGAGCAACCCGTGCGGCGGGTCGTTGGCCGCCGGGTCGTGGTGCGGGTAGTTCCAGCCGCCGCGGTGCCGGTCGATTTCGTGCCACGTCCGCGTCCGCAAATCGAACCGCAAGAGCGCGTCGGTGTTGTTCTTGCGGAAGTCGCCGTCGACCGTGTCGTAGACCTTGTCGATGCCGCTGAACGCGCAGATGAAGAAGTTTTGCGTCGCCTCGTCGAACCGCAGCACGCAGTACGGCCGGTCCGTCTGGTGATCCAAGGTCGCCGGCACCGCGTCCGGCCGCAGCAGCTTGAACGGCGGTTCAGTCGGTCGCGCCACCGCCGTCACTGCCCCGCCCTCGCCCACCCGCCAGATCGTCCCGGCCGAGTCGTCGAGCGTCGCGTCCGCCCCGCCCTGCCCCCGCACCTTGCCCCGCGACAGCACATGTAGCGCCCCATCCACCACCACAAGCCCCCGCGGAAACGGCACCTCCGCCGTCACCACCTCCACCTCCCCGGCCTGCGGCGACGCTCCGATTAACAACAACGACAACACGAACGCGAGCATGCCCAAGATTACCCGGACGAGTGCCGTCAGTCGCACCCGCGTCAATCCAGCCGGATTGACGGCGGCCCCACGCCCGGCGGGTAGTCGCTCTCGCCGTCGGGGCGGGCGACGGGCACGCCGCGCACCGTCACGTCCAGCGCGTAGACCGGCTCGCTCGTCAGCCGCCGCAGCGCGCCCTCGGCGTCGAACTTCAGCACCACGTCCACCGTGTCGCCCAGCACTTCCTCGCGGTCGGCCTGTGTCAGGTTCAGCCGGTGCGTCCGCTCGCCCTCGGCCGTTGTCATCGCCATCCGCGACATCGACCCCAGCCGCACCAACCCGCCCGGCTGGACCAGGTACGCGTCGTGGTCGGCCAGCAAATCGAACGCCGGCCCGTCGTACTCGAGCGTCAACAGCGCCGGCAGCGGCGCGTGCGGCACGTTGTAGCGGGTCACCTGCGCCACGTCGGCCTCGCCCGCCCGCACGCCCGCGGCGGCCGGACTCGGCTCACGCCTCACCAACGGCTGCTCGGCGTCGGCCGGCAACACCCGCACCACCGTCCGCCGGATCGTCGTCCACTCGGCCAGTGTTGTGCCCGGCAACGTCATGCCCGCGCCGTAACCCCGGCGGCCCGAGTCGTTCCGTGACAGGCTCACGCCGATGACCACCTCCACCGCCCGCTCGCCGATTGGCCAGTCCCGCGTCACCTCGCCCGACACCATCGCCCGCCTCGGTGACGTGCCGCGGCCGTGACTGATGAACTGCATCACCAAATCGCCGTCACGATCGCCGGCTTTCCCGTCGAGGCCCTCGCTCGCGCCGGCGGCGTTGAGGTAGAACGATTGCTTGCCGCCGCGCCACTCGATGCCGTGGTGCACGTCCACCTCGCTCGGGCCGCGGGTCGCCAGCTCCATTGGCAACGGATCGCCCTGCCGGATGATCGGCCGGACCTGCACGTTCGGCTCGAACGATTGGCTCAGAAACCGCCGCCACGCCTCATCGCCCAGCCACTGGCGATCCCGCAGCGTCTCCAGCAGCACGCCCGCCGAGAGATCCCACGGCCGCGACCGGTCGCCCTGCCGCGCCAGCAGCGGCTCGACCATCGTCGCCGCCCGCTGCTCCGACAACGCGTCGCCATCCAGCCGCCGCTGCAGCTCGGCGACGGCGGCGAGGTACCGGCGGTCGCTGCCGAGGTCGTGCACGAGCCACCACGCCGGCTTGTGGCGGTTCCAATCGACGCCGCCGGCCGCCGCCCCGCCCAGCAGCAAGCCCACCAGCGCCGTTGGCACCAGCAGCGTCAGCCCAATGCCCAACAACCGCCCCCGCCTTTCGCGGCGGCCGATCCGGCGGGCGGCGGGCTGCGCCACGTCCGCCCCGCACTCCGAACATTGCACGCCATTGCCGCCATGAAGGTCGTGCTCGCAACGCCGGCAGTGCGGGTGATCGCCCACCCGCCGGCCACGCCAGCCGACGAGCGTCAGCACGAAACCAAGCGTCGCCAGCACGCCGAAGCCGATTGCGAGTCCTTGCACCATGCGGCCATTCTGCCAAGAAGTGCACGGCCACACCACCCCGTCCTACCCGGGCGGCTCATAGATCGCCTGATGCCGCACCGGCACGTCCTCCACCCGCACCGGCCCATCGTAGATCGGCGTCGCCTCGACCCGCTCCAAAGCCTCGTCGTGGTCGGGCAGCAGCAGGATCGTGACGGTCGAGCCCGGCAACGCGGCGCCCGCGGGGCCGGTGCAGTCCAGCGTCACCCACTCGGGCTCGGTCATCCAGCCGCCGGACTTCAGCGGAATTGATCGATCGGCGGCCAACACGTGCGCGACGTGATCGCTCAGCCGGGGCCAAAGCTCGGGCAATATCCGGATCGACAATTCGAGCTGGTCGGTTCGCGCAGGCTCGTCATACGCCGCCTTAGACGCGGGTTCAACCGCGCCAGGCGGCGGCGCGAACGCCGCCCGCGCATCCAACAACGGCTGCGGAACGTCGGCCGGCAGCACCTCGACCTCGAATGAGTGCCGGTACGCGTTGACGGCCAGCGGCAGACTGTCCGGCGCGGGTATCCCTGAGCCGCCAGGTGAGGGATGGAGCTCGTGCCGGACTTCGAGCGTGAACAACTTCGTGCCGATGGGCCACTGGGCGGTGCGCATGCCGGGGATCTTCGGGCGGTTGTTGGTGCGCGAGCCGCCGTGGAAGTTGCTGCGGAGGGTGGCGTCGTTTCGTAGATCGGGGATGCCGGCATCGGCCGCGAAGCCGAACCGTAAATCGCCACCACGCAACTGGTTGCCGATCGGGATGTTGGTGCGGGCGAGACGGATCGGCAACGGGTCGCCTTGGCGGATGACCGGACGAACCTGAAGCTCGACCGCGTCGCGGCCAAAGATGTGCCGCAGGTACGCCTGCCAGCGCTCGTCGCCCAACTGCCCGGCATCGTGCGCGGCCTCGATGAACTGCCCGGCGGCGAGGTGCCACGGCTTGTCGGCGTCCGCTTGGCGGGCCAGCAGCTTGTCGGCGGCCCGCTCCACCGCGGCGTCGTCGAGTTGCCTCGCCTCCAGCTTCGTCCGCAAGCTGTCGGCGGCGGCGATGAAGGTTTGGTCGCCGTCGAGTTCGGCGATGAGCCAGGCGGCGGGCTTGAGGCTTTGCCAGTCGATGGCGGTCGTCGCCAGCAGCACGGCGATCGGGGCGACGAGCAGCGTGCCGCCGAGCCACGCGAGTCGCGGCCGGCGCTGGCGGTGGCCGATGACGGTGGCGGCCGGCGGCGTCACGTCACGGCCACACTCCGGGCAGGCGGCGGACTCGACGCCAAACAAGTTGCGGCCGCACCGGCGGCAGTGCGGGTGCTCGCCGACGCGGCGGCCGATCAAGCCGAGCAGCGTCAGGGCAAGGCCGGCGGTGGCGAGCAGGATAAGGGCCGGCAGCATGTCGTTGGTCGTGCGAGGTGTGGCGTGCGTTGGCAAAACGAGCTGCCGCGTGCGGGTGCAATCAAAGCTCGACAGCGGTAGCCGCCGCACCACGTGCGGCAGGTCCGGGCACGCGATGCCTACCCGCCGAAGCGATCGATCAACCGTGTCAAGCGGTCGGCGGGTTGCAGGGCGTAGAACAGCTCGCGGTCGAATACCTTGGCTTCCCACCGCTGCCGCGCGGGGGCGGCGTCGAGGGCGGCGAGGAGCTTTTGGTACGGCTCGCTGCGGCGGGCGGCGGCCGCGAGGGCGGCGTGCAACTCGGCGAAGGCGGCGGGCTTGTCGGGACGGCTCAGGAAGTCGGTCTTGGCGTCGCCGAGCAGGTTGTGGTAGAGGCGGTGGCGGCGCATCTTCAGGCACGGGGGGCAGACACGGTCGACGTCGGCGCTGCTGGGCCAG
This sequence comes from uncultured Tepidisphaerales bacterium, assembly GCA_964386435.1. GTDB lineage: Bacteria > Planctomycetota > Phycisphaerae > Tepidisphaerales > Tepidisphaeraceae > CAYLSV01. The sequence goes on along the minus strand of CAYLSV010000123.1, from coordinate 4,213 downwards.
CGGAGGGTGGCCGTGGCGACGGCGAACTTTGGCGGGGCGAGGTTGAAGTGGCGGGCGATCAGGCGGTCGGTCACTTGGTCGTACCGGCCGCCGCCGATGCCGTGGACGAACACATCGCACGCGATCAGGCGGAGGAACAGCGTCAGACACAGTGCCCGCGGGGCGAGGCGGAGTTGCCGGGCCATCAGCCAGCGGGTGGTGGCGGCTTCCTCACGACCGAGGTCGAGGCGGTCGCCGCTTGGGGCGACGAGCCAACATCGACCCTCGTGCCGCACCAGGGTCGCCCGCTCCCGGCGGCCGGTGGCCAGGTCATCGAACCACAGCGGCAGCTCGATCGTGTCCTGCGTGACGGCGAGGTCGGGCATCGGCCGTTGGTCGTCGTCGATGCCGTGCTGCTGCCGGTAGTCGGCGAGGGAAGCGTTGTAGTCGGCGGCGAAAGCTTCGGCCTCGGCGGCGAGGTGGCGGACGAGGGTGAGGAAGCCATCGCTCAGCAGCATCGGCCCCAGCGGCAGCGCGGCGTGGCGGAGGCCCAGCGACCAATCGAGCTCGTGCGTGGCGGCCGTGAGCGCGGCGACGAGGCCGCCGGCACCGGGGGCGAAGGTTTGGGCCTGCTCGACGTTGGCGGTGGCGAGGGCGTTGAGGATTTGCCCCAGCAGCGGCCGGGTCTCGGCGTGGGGGCGCAGGCCGTCGATGTGGGCCGGCGAGGGCGCGGCGAGCCGGCCGGACCACTTCGCGGCGGCAAGGTCGGGGTCGTCGGTAATGGGTTCATCGACGCCGACCCGCCCCACCGCCGGCGGCGGCAGGCGGAGGTTGAGGTGCTTCGGGGCGTCCGTCTCGACGACGACGTGGACCGCCTGCCCGCCCGTCGCCTCGGCGGCGTGGTGGAGGACGGCGTTTTTCGCCCACACGCCGGGGTGGTACAGCTCGCACTGGTGGCCGGTGGCGACGATCGGCGCGTCGGCGAGATTCAGGAACGCCCGATGGTCCCGCCGAAGTTCGCTTAGCGGCGTGCCGCCGATGGGCGCGTCGGACGCGTCGAGGCGGTCCTTGTTCTGCCGGGCCGCGTCGGCGAGCGTGGCGAGGTCGGGCCACAGCAGGGTGCCGCCGTCGGCTTGGGGCGCCTTCCAGTCGTCGTAGCTCGGGAGCGCCTCGGCCATGCGTCGAATCATTGGCAGCCGCCGGCCTCGGCGATGTCCTGGGCGACGTTCCAGCCGACGCCGGGCCGGTCGGTTCGCTCCAGTTCCTCGTCGAGTACGGCCAGGTAATGCTTCAGTCGGCGGTCGGAGTCGTCGAGGCCGTTGCCGAACGTGCGGGCGGCGTCGTTGTAAATCAAATGCACCGGGATCTCGCGAATCCGCAGCCCGGCGTCGATGGCCCGCGGCCAAAGCTGCATCGGAAAGGCGTAGCCGGCCTCGTCGAGGTCGAGGTTCGCAGTCGGGCCGACGCGGTGGGCCTTGTAGCCGCAGAAGCTGTCGGTAAGCTTTTCCGTCAGCTCCTCGTCGAACACGTCGTTGAGCAGCGTCGTGAGCGTGCAGTTGATCCGCCGGCGTTCTTTTGGCGGCAGATCGTCGCCGTCGAAGCTGGCGAGGTAGCGGCTGCCGCTGACGATGTCGGCATCATCGCGGGCGATGGCCTTGAAGAATTCGGGCAACAGGGCCGGGTCGTGCTGCTCGTCGCAGTCCATGGTCACGATCCACTCGTAACCGCGGGCATGGGCGTGGTCGAAGGCGTCGATCAGCGCCCGGCCGTAGCCTTGGTTGGTCGCCTGGGCGATGAGCTGGATGTCACCGGCGTCGGCCAACTCCTGCAGGATCTCGCCGCTGCCGTCGGTCGAGCCGTCATCGATGCACAGCACGTCGTCGTGGTACCGGCGGACGCGGTCGAGCACATTCCGCAGGTACTTCACCTCGTTGTGGACCGGGATGGCGATAAGCGTGCGGTCGAGGGTGGTGTCGGATGCTGGCACGATGGTTCCTGCGGCTGGCGGCGTACTCCCCGCCACATGGTAGGTAACGGGCGGCGGCGGCATTCCGTGGGCGATTCCTGCCGGTGCCGCTTGGCCGCGGGGCGGGTCACAAATAGGATGCCAACGTGCAGCAAGCGGGCGAGCAAACCAAACATGTGACAGCGATTCGGCGAGTTCTCGTGGCGACGGCGCTGGCGGGCCTGGCAAGTGCGGCGGGTTGTGCCGGCAACGGGGCCGCCGCACCCGATGCCGCTCCGGCGGCGGTGGATGAGTACGCCGCGGGCGTTTTGGCTCAGCGGGCGGGGGATGAGGAGCTGGCCATCGAGCTTCTGGAGTCGGCCGTCGAGCGCAACCCGGAGCTGCGCATGGCCCACGCCCTGTTGGGCGACATCTACCGCGAGAGCGGCCTCTACGGCGACGCGTTGCCGCACTACGAGAGCGTCGTCCGCCTCGACCCGACGAGTGCCGAGAACTACCGCGACTTGGGTGTCACGTACCAGATGCTCAACCGTTTGCGCGACGCGGCCGACACCTACGTCGCCGGGCTGGCGATCGAGCAGGACGATTTGCAGCTGAACCTCGCGCTGGGGCAGGTCTACCTCGCGCTGCGCGACCTCGACCGCGGCTTGCGGTTCCTGGAGCAGGCAACGCGGATCGATCCGGACAACCCTTCGGCGTGGAGCAGCCTGGGCGTCGCGCACGACATGCGCGGCAACCCGGTGCTGGCCGAGGCGAGCTATCAGCAAGCGTTGGAGCTGGACGGGGCGTCGCCGTCGATCAAGCAGAATCTGGCGGCCAACCAGATCAGCCAGGGCAAGGTTGGGGCGGCGGTTGGACTTTTGGAGGACGTGGTGGGCGAGGCGCCATCGCCGCTGGCGTACCGGCTGCTGGGCGATGCCCGGCGGCAGCAGGAGGAGTTCGGTCCCGCCGTCGACGAGTACGAGGCGGCGCTGGGGCTGGACCGCAACTACGTTCCCGCCCTCAACGGCATGGGGCAGGCGTTCATCGGGCTGTACCAAGAGGGGCTGGAGCTGGAGGAGATTCACCGCACCGCGGCCGTGGCGGCGTGGCGGCGGTCGCTGACGATCCGGCCGACGCAACCGGAGGTCGAGGCGTTGCTGGCGCGGTGGGGGGATTAGTTGCCCGCGGAGCCGACGCACGATTTCGTCTCCCGCGGCGGGTTGAAGCTCGATCACGCCCTGACGGCGCTGGGCGTCGATGTGACGGGCCTCGCCGCCGCCGACTTCGGCTGCAGCACCGGCGGCTTCACCGACGTGCTGCTGCGCCGCGGGGTGAAGCACGTCACTGCCATCGACACCGGCTACGGCGTGCTGGATTACCGCCTGCGGACCGACCAACGCGTCACCGTTCGTGAGCGGACCAACGCGATGCACGTCGAACTCGCCGAGCCGGTCGATTTGATTGTCATCGACGCCGGCTGGACAAGGCAGGCGAAGATTCTGCCCGCCGCCCACCGGAACCTCAAGGCCGACGGCCGGGTGGTGACGCTGGTGAAGCCCCATTACGAGGCCGAAAAAGCGTCGCTCGTCGATGGCGTCCTGCCCGACGCCGCCCGTGCCGCCGTGCTGGAGCAGACGAGGCACAACGTGGCCGCCGCGGGATTCGAAGTGCTGGGCGAAACCGACTCCCCCATCCCCGGCAGCAAGGGCAAAACCCGCGGCAACGTCGAGGCCCTGTGGCTGCTGCGGCCGACGGATCATCTGAACCGGTAAGGCACCCGGTGATCCGCAGCCCGATCCGTCATCCCGGGCTGCGGTAGATCATCCAACCGTCCGGCAGATTCAGTTCGGCGATATTCACCGACACCCAGCCCGCGGCCGCAAGGGCTTCAGGCGTGGTCAGCAGGCCGGCGTCGGCGTTGTAGCGGGCGTACATCGGGTCGTAGATCAGCACCGTGCTCGGCGGCGGGTCGGCGAGCCACCTGGGGTCGAGCTTGGGCGGTTGGTCGGCGTGGAAGTGGATCGCCGGGTCAAACGCGATCAAGCGGTCAGCGGGCTGGGCAAGGTACCAATCGGCCGCCCGCTCGGCGGCGGTGAAGCCGGGCATCGCCGCCAGCGGCAGCACCTGGTAGTAGATCGGCTGCACGAGCACGGCGACGCCCAGCAGCGCCGCGACGGTCGGCGGCCAACCCCGCCGCAGCAGCGGCAGGCGGTCGGCGAGCGCCGCCCACCCCGCCGCGGCGAGGATCGCCCACAGCGGCGTGACGGCGACGAGGTACCGCGGGTC
>CAYLSV010000122.1:0-9514 GCA_964386435.1 uncultured Tepidisphaerales bacterium | reverse complement strand
GCGGTCAAGGCCGCCGGGGCCCACGCCCTCCGCGGCGGCGCGTTCAAGCCCCGCACCAACCCCTACGCCTTCCAGGGCCACGGCGAGGACGGCCTCAAGATGCTCGCCGCCGCCCGTGACGCGACCGGCCTGCCGATCATCACCGAGGTGCTGACGCCTTCGGATGTCGATCTGGTCAGCGACTACGCCGACTGCCTGCAGATCGGCACCCGCAACAGCCAGAACTTCAAGCTGCTCGAGGCCTGCGGCAACCAGCCCAAGCCCGTGCTGATGAAGCGGGGCATGGCCATGACGCTGGACGAATACCTCCAGGCGGCCGAGTACATCCTCGCCGCGGGCAACGGCAACGTGATCCTTTGCGAACGCGGCATCCGCAGCTTCGAAGACCACACCCGCAACACGCTCAGCCTCTCGGCCGTGCCCGAGCTGCACGTGCGGACGCACCTGCCGATCGTCATCGACCCCAGCCACGGCACGGGTAAGGCCCACCTGGTCCCCGCCATGGCCAGGGCCGCGATCGCCGCCGGCTGCGACGGGCTGGCCATCGAGGTGCACCCCGACCCCGAACACGCCATGACCGACGGGGCCCAGTCCATCACGCCCCGGGTGCTGGCCGAGCTGATGGAGCAACTGGCCCGCGTGGCCGCCGCCGTGGACCGCAGCTGCGAGCCATTGGCGGCCGCAGTCTGACTCGAGGCCTGCGACGCAAGAAAAACACCGCGGCGAGCGACGTCAGTATTTATCACTACCGAAGCTGTACGGCCGGTACCAGCCCATATTCACCGCGTGTTGCGAGTAGCTGATGTTGGCCCGGAAGCGTTCGCGTGCCGCGGGACTCATGTGGTCTCGGGATGGGGTTACAGGCCGGGGTGTGTAGGCGAACTCGGCGATGCGCGCGGCGCGATTGGCTTGGCGGATACGCTCCAGTTCCCGTTGCTGTTGGAGTCGGGCGGCCTCGGCCTGCTGTTCCTGCCAGAGGCGGTGCCGTTCGAGTTCCTCGGCGTACCGCCGCTCGGCCGTCCGGGCGATTTCCAGAAGCTCGGCCTTCTTGGCGGCGTCGTCCGTTACTTCGGCTACCTCTCGGACGTATGCCACACTCGGACGCGGCATGGCTTTAACCAGCCGGTAGAATGAATCTCCGCCCCGTTCGGCGGCCAGCGCATTGGCCCGGGACCAGTCACGGTTCTGGAACGCCGACTGCCACTGCCGTTCGACTTCCCGCTGCCGGAGGCGGCGGGCGACCGCCGCGTCGTGCTGATCCTGGGTGCGGACGCCGCTAGCCTTCTGCTCGTAGCTGGCCGTTAGTGCCGGAACCAGTTGGTTGAACCGAGAAACTTCCAGTTGCGTTTCGACTCTTGGTAGCGGCCGATCAGGCGAACCCAACTGCGCCACGTTGAACACGACCCAGGTGCCGCGGGGTAAGTGGCCGGCGAGCAACCAGTGCTGGGTCATCCCGCTGCGGCGGTGGCTGTCCGCCCCCATCCAACGGGGACCGATGATAAGCTTGAGGTCGCGGAAGCGGGGTCGGCCGGCGAGCGGCTGAAACTGCGGGCCGACCATCTCCCAGCGGGTTCCGTCCGGCCGCGGCTCGAGTTCCTTAACGGCCCAGCGGTTGACTAGTTCGTTGGGTTGATACTTGTGGTGGGAAGGCAGCCCGATCGGCCGAAAACCCAGGCTACCCGCCGGAGCGCCAAAAAGGCCGTTCTCGTCCAGCAACAGCCAGAGGTTGTCGACCTCGCTCGTCCCCGGGGCGCGGACACCAAGGAAATATGCTTTTTCGTCCCCGTGTTTGTCGGTATCGACGTTGTAACCCCAGTAAGCGTAAAACCGCCGGGTTTCGCCGGGCGTATCGAGCAGGGGCCGGTAGCCGTACTCGAAGAGCCGGGCGGTGGGCTCACCATTTTCCGTGCGGCGTTGCACCACCGTAAATTTGCCGGCCGTGAGCGTGTGCCGCACCCACGGCTCGCCGGTCAGGCGGTCGTGGATCAGCGGCGGCAGTTTCGAGCCCGGCGGGGGGAAGATCGACCGTTGGCGTCGCCGGGCGATCTCCATTTGCGTCAGCGGCACGGCCTCGGTCGAGGCCGGGTCCCGCCGTTGCAGCAACACGCCACCCCGCTCCCACCCCGCCGCCGTCCGATCCGAATGATGGGGTGAGATTTCCTCGGCGTGCCAAACATCGGATTCGACTAAAGATTGGCTCTCGAGATCGAAGCGGGACCAGGGCACCGGCGGGATCGGCCGGCTGAGCTTGAGATTAGTTTTACGGTCCGACTCCCGATCCGTCGGCATCCGCACGTAGATCTCGTCGCCGGCCGGGAGAATTTGCCAGAAGTCGACGGACAGGAGTTCCTCGCCGGTCCGTCGGTCGATGAGGCTTTGGAAAAAGACCGGGCGTTTGGTGAAAATCTCCCCGGCCCCGCGGCCGCTCTTCGCGTAACCGGGGAGGCCGGGGTATCGGATGGCCCCAATGTTGTAGACCTTCCCGTCCCAGCCGACGAGTTGGCGGCGGGCGGGGGTGTACTTGACGGCCAGCGGGCGGCCGTCGATCTCGAACTCGAACGCAAGATGCGGCGACTGCCCGTCGACATCCTTCTCGCCGTCGGCCACCAGCCGATCCCGCCAATTTTTGGCTCCCCACTCCCGGACCCGGGCCCTATCCGCGAAGGTCTGCTGACTCTCTCGCTGGAAGCGCTGTTGCGCGGTCTCACCGGAGCGGGCCGACGACCCGGCCGGTGAGGAATCGCAGCTTGCGCTGACGGCGACGAACAGAGCTGCGGCAGCAAGCGGGAGGATCAGCCGGATATAGTTCATACGCGTCTTTTCGGGCTAAAAACCAATTAACTTGATAGTTGCTCGAGACCACGAGTACCGTTCTTCCGAGTCAGGAACTGCAGTGGCGTATTATGCGGACGCACTCCATATGCCGGCAGCGATAAGCTGAGCCGTGGCCCGGCCGGCCCAATCACGGTTGGCCGCGGGGCTGGCGGGGGAAGGGTGTAGGATTGTTGCCACGTTGGGGGCGGCAGAATCCACCGGCAGATGCTGCACCGCGGCCGTGGCTTTTCGCTCCGCGAATCTGCCGACGCCCACCACAAACTCGGGGCGGAGAATCGTCAAAGCGTCCCGCAGGTGCTGATCGCAGGCGGCGTCCAGCCCGGCCCGCTCGTCGGCGGGCAGCTTGTCCGGCGTCCGGTTTCGGCCGCCGACTTCCATAAACACCAGCGGGCAATAGTTGAGGATGAAATGCTCTCGGGCAAAATCCTCGGGAGCGCCAAACCGCTCACGCATCAGGCCCCACAGCCGTCGCCCCGACACCTCCGAGCGACCGCAGGATAGTCCTTCGATCGGTCGCTTCGGGTGCGGATCGGGGGGCGAGCCGATCTTGCCGCGGAGCCCCAGCCAGTCGCGGACCGCGGCGACCTCGCCGAAAGGGACGCCGGTCTGGGCCATGCCCCAGGGCCCGGGGTTCATGCCCAGCAGCAGCACCCGCTTGCCCTCCCACGCCGCGGGCACCTCGATTTCGCGGCGGTACCAGACGACGCGCATGAAGTCGACGTGCCCGATGCCCGACAGCGTCGACTCCGGGCAGAAGGGCACGTTAATCTCGCGGTCGAGCGGTCGATCGAGCAGGCCGCGCTCCTTGCCGGAGTCGCCGGCGTCGATCTCGAACTGCCACACGCCGTTGAGGCAGAGCCAGTCGGGGCGCACGAACTGCGGGCGGGGGTACTCGGGGCGGGGCAGATCAGGCATAATCATGGTGTGAGCGTAACGCGGCCGATGCCGCCAAAGCCGATGAGGCAGTAGCCGTCGTGCCAGGTGCCCGGCGGCGGCGGGGTGCCGCGGCGGACCCAGGCGGTCGTCGCGGGGATCTGATCGTCGCGGAGTTCGGGCAGGAACGAGTGCGGGCCGACGTGGGGCATCTCGCCGTGCGGGTGGTGGTGGGGGCCGAGCAGGTTGCGCAAAGTGCCGAAAATTGTGACGTCGACGCGGCCTGGCCCGGCGACCGGCACTTGCCACGGGCGGTGGATCAGGTGGCCGATCGGCTCGCCGTCGAGCCGCACCTCGGCGACGGCGGCGTCCATGTGCTGAAGCTCCAGCGTTCCGGCCGCCGGCGCGTCGAAGCTCAGCCGCAGCCGCCCGGCGTAGAACGGCAGCCCTTGCGGCACCACGTCGCCGATCGACAACGACGACCTCCGGACGATCTGCGGTTCGTGCAACTCGTGCGTCACCACCGGCGGCAACCCCAGCTCATCCCACCGCGGCGCGACTCGGCCGGGGCCGAGCTTGCCGGCGACGCCGAAGTCGCCGACGAGGTAGATTGCCTCCGGCTCGGTGCCGTAGCGGCGGGCGTTCTCGGCCGCGCCGGGGTCGCCGAAAATGAAGTTTCCGCTGGTTTCGATGATGTTTTCGCCGGCCGTCAGCAGGGCGGCGACGTCGGCGGTGCGGAAGCGGCAATCGAGCCAGTGGTTGCCGTCGAACGTGATCGGCTGGCCGTTGACGTTAACTCGCCACGCCTCGCCGTCCTCGACCACCAGCCGGCATCGCGGCGGCACCGCGTCGATTCGCACCGGGTAACGCAGCGTCAGCGGCCCGATAAATTGCTCGGCGTCGAGCATTTGCTTCACCGCCAACACCGGCACCCGGCGGCCGTCGTGCAACACGTGATCCAGCGGCAGGGCATTGTCGTCGAGCGCGGTGACACGAATGTCGGTGACCTCGATCGGCTCGGCAGTCGCCCCAATCGGCCGCGTCGCCGGCTCGCGATCGTCGGGCTTCAGGACGAACAACCGGCCCGACGCCGGGAGCAACGCGAACGGCTCCGCGTCCCGCCGCTCGCCCGACGCCAAATCGAGTTCGGCCGCGACGTGCCAGCCGGTCACGGCCACGGTGCCCTCGACCGTTTCGGTCCGGTGGAGGTTCACCGCCAGCAGCAAACGTTCGTCGCCAACGTCGCGCAGGTGCGTGAGCAGCCGGCCGCCGGTGGTGTCGGCAACCACCCGCGTCGGCAGGCAATCGAGCCGCGGCAGCGTCCGCAGCCAAGCATTGAGTTCATCACTCGGCTCGCCGTCGAGCGGCACCGCTTGGTCGTCGCCGAAGTCGCGCCACACGCGGCCGCCCAGCTGCCGCAGCACGGCGAACGTGCTCGGCCGCAGCGTCGCCAGCGGTGGCAGCACGATTTGCGGGTAAACCATCGCCCCGACCCGCAGCCCGTCGGCGGTGGCCTGAAGCTCGTCGCCCTCGTCCACGAAGTCGAAGCCGACCTGATCGTCCAGCAGCCGCGTGAGCAGGTCTTGCAGCTTGGCGTCGAGGTCCGTGAGCGCTTGCCAACTTTGCTTCGACGTGTGGCGGCCGTGGTGGTGGAGCTCGGGGATCGTGCCGTCAGTCTGCGCCGACTGCCACAGCAACGCCGCCGACTCCTGCGGGTGGATGACGGCCGCGTCGGCGAGGTACTTGCCTTGGCTCATCGCCACGCACAAACGGCTGAGGCGGTCGTCGAGCACGCGGTTCATCGGCCACCACGGTTGCTGCTCGAACAGGTTCGGCGGGTAATCCCGCTTGCGGCAGCCGGCCATCGTGTAGAGGGCGAGGTGCGGCACCAGCAGGTTCACGCCCAGCACGATCTGCTGCAGCGCGATCCAATGCCGATCCTCGAACGACAGCGACTGCCCGGCGACGCCGAACAGCTCGCTGAGCACCCGCGGCTTGCTTTGCTGGTGGGCCGCGCTGCTGGCAACCTTGGCGGCCAGGACTTCCTCGATCTGCCGGCCGAGGTGATCGATGCCGGGGATCTGCTGGTGCCGGTACTGCGGCATCGGCCGGAAGGCCATGCGCTGCGGGTCGCGACAGTTGTGGTCGCTCATCCAGTGGCCGGTGAGCGCGACGCCGCGGTTTTCGCACCAATCGCCCAGCGCCCGCGTGAACCGTTGCTCGAACAAATCGCTGACGAGCCGGGCGTAGCGGAGGCGGAAGGTCGCCGCGCCAGGGCCATCAGCGAACAGCAGGTGCAGCTTGTCGGCGAGCGGCTCGCCATGACGTTTGGCGAATTCTTCCGGCAGATCCGGCGTGTACGGCAACGCCCCGATCGGCAGCCGCGAGTGCAGCGACAGCGGGGCCGGCTCGTCGGTGAACACCGCCCGGATCAACCCGCCGAAGTCGTCGCCGTACCGTTGGTGGTACGGCTCGTACGCGTCATCCAAAAACTTCGCCACCGCCGCCGGGTTCAGCGGATCGAGGTAGGTCGCTCCATTGAACAGCGGCGACCCCAGCGGCTCCCGGCCGACGATCAGCCGGACGCCGTCACGCTCGCCGATCACCTCGCTGTCCGGCGGCAACGTCGCCTTCGGCTCGAGCGCGGCGATGTAGCAACTGCGGTGCTCGGGATGCTCGCGCGTCACCGTGCCGCCGGAGAAGCCGCTGGGCCAGCGGTCCTCGTCGTACAGCCACACCGGCAGCCCGCGCGCCCGGCACGCCTCCAGCGTCGCGTCGACGGCGGCGAACCACTCCTCGCCCAAATACGGCGTGGTCAGGCCGACGCGGGAGTGGATGAACCCGCCGCCCCAGCCGGCGTCGGCGATCACGTCCACCTGCCGGCGGACCTCGGCGGGCGTCATCCGGCCGTTCCAGCTCCAGAACGGCACCGGCCGGTACTCGGCCGGCGGGTCGCGGAAATCGTCGAGCCAGCCCACGATTAAAACGCCGCCTTCCGCTCGGGCAGCGGGTCGGTGGTGAACGCCATGCGGTCGGCGAGCCGTTGGTAAAGGTCGAGCTTCACGGCGGCGTGGGTCGGATCGTGCCAAAGGTTGCGCGTTTCGTGCGGGTCGGCGGCGAGGTCGTACAGCTCACCGTCGACGCCAGCGTTGTGGGCGGCGACGAGCTTGTGCGTCGTGGTCCGCAGCATCGTCAGCCACGGGGCACCGGTCGCCTCCCGATCGTGCCACGGCATCGCCTCGTAGTACTCGCAGTAAACGTCGTCGCGGTGCACATCCTCGGCGGCGGCGTCGGTCAGCAGCGGCCACAGCGACTTGCCCTGAATCCCTGGATAATTCGGCAACCCGGCGGCGTCCAGCAGCGTCGGGGCGAGGTCGATTAGCTCCACGAGCGCCGACCGCCGCACCCCGGCCGCCACCGTGCCCGGCATGCTCGCGATCAGCGGCACGTGCACGCCCTCCTCATAGCAGTACGGCCCCTTGAGGTAAATGCCGTGGTCGCCCAGCATCTCGCCGTGGTCGGACATGAAGATGACCAGCGTGTTCTCCCGCTGACCCGTGCGGTCGAGCGCGTCAACCATCCTGCCCACCTGCACATCAATGAGGTCGACCATGGCGAAGTATGCCGCCCGGAGTGCGCGGTGGTCTTGCTCGGTGTGCTGGTCCCACCCCGCGCCGCCGCCGTTGTGGGCGCCCCTGGCGTGGTCCATTCGCTGCCACGTCGGCTTGTCCGAAAGCTCGCCGGGCACGAAGTGCGGCATCGGCAACTCATCCAGCCGATCCAAATAATTCTCCAGATATTCTGCCGGCGGGTCGAAGCGGTGGTGGGGGTCGAAGATGTTCACGCTGAACGCCCACGGCCCGGCCTCCTTCTGCCGCTCCATGAACTCGATGGCCTTCTCGGCACACCACGTCGTCTGGTGCGATTCCTCCGGCATCGACGTCTGCACGTGCCGGCTGATCGGGTGCGGGTTGACCTTGTAAGTTTCGCCGCGCTCGGCCAGCCACTGGCAGTATTCGTTGCCCGGCCACTCGCAGTCGGGGTGGTGCGACCAATGGAAATGCTCGTCGGCGTACCCGTCGTCGATGCGGCGCTCGGTGTCGGGGCAGACCTTGGGCTGGCAGGCCGAGAGGTGCAGCTTGCCGGAGAGGCCGCAGGTGTAGTTGCCGCCGTCGCGGAGCAGCTTGGTCACCGGCACCTCGTCCTCAGGAATGCTCTGGCCGTTGGCGCGGGTGCGGGTGGTCCGCGGGTAGCGGCCGGTCATGAAGCTCGCCCGGCTTGGTGTGCAGACCGGGCTCTGGCAGAAGGCGTTCTCGAACAGCGTCCCCCCGGCGGCGAGTTTATCGAGGTTCGGCGTCGCGACGTGCCGGTTGCCGTAGGTGCCCAGCGTGTCGTGCCGCTGCTGGTCGGTGCAGATCCATAAGATGTTGGGCACACTGTGCCGGTCAAGACCTGCGGGCATCGCCACAGCGTAACCGCCACCTCGCCGGCTGAAAAGGGGCGTAAGTCGCTTTTTGCCGTTGGTGCAACCGGCACGCTGTGTCTACATTGCGTGTTCCATGAACCCACCGCCCAACCACGCGTTCGCCAGCACCATGGCCGACCTCCACCGCATTGCCGACGCCGAGTCCCGCAGCATCTCGCCGGAGAACTTCACCGGCGAGAAGGGCCGTGGCGGCATGGCCACCGAAGGCCCCGGTGCCGACGCCGCCCGCGACCTCGGGCCCGGCTGGAAGATCTCGCCGCTGGTGAAGATCAAGCCCGGCGAGGAGTTCACCCTCGCCGACATCGAGGGGCCGGGCGCGCTGCAGCAAATCTGGATGACCGTCGGCAAGCCGTGGCGGAACGCGATTTTGCGCATCTACTGGGACGATCAGGAACAGCCCAGCGTCGAGTGCCCGGTGGGCGATTTTTTCTGCAACGGCTGGGAGGAGTTCGCCCAGGTCACGAGCCTGCCGGTGTGCGTCAACCCCGGCAGCGCGTTCAACTGCTACTGGACCATGCCGTTCCGCAAGCGGGCGCGGGTGACGGTGGAGAACCGCAACCCGTACGATCCGGCCAAGCCCGACGGGCCGCACAACATCCCGGAGCTGGTGGTCTACTACCAGATCAACTACGCGCTGTGCCAGGTGCCGGATGACGCGGCGTATTTTCACGCGCAGTTCCGCCGGACCAACCCGCTGCCGACGAAGGAGGATTACGTGCTCATCGACGGCGTGAAGGGCCGGGGGCAGTTCGTCGGCTGCTACATGGCCTGGGGCGTCAACAGCAGCGGCTGGTGGGGCGAGGGCGAGATGAAGTTCTTCCTCGATGGCGATAAGGATCACGCCACCATCGTCGGCACCGGCACCGAGGACTACTTCTGCGGCAGCTACAACTTCGAGAATCAAAAGACCAAACGCTACCAGGAGTACACCACCCCCTACGCCGGCTTGCCGCAGGTCCTGGAGCCCGACGGCGTCTACCGCAGCCAGCAGCGGTTCGGCATGTACCGCTTCCACGTCACCGACCCGATCCGCTTCCGCGAGGACCTGAAAGTCACCTGCCAAGCCCTCGGCTGGCGCAGCGGGATGCGGTACCACCCCCTCAACGACGACATCGCCAGCGTCACCTACTGGTACCAAACCCTGCCCACCGCCGAGTTCCCCAAGCTCGGCAGCCCCGACGACCTCGAGGTGATTTAGGACGCTGCGGACGCGCGAACGCATCAGACGGTTCGCACTCAGGCAATCCGCTCAACGAATGCGTGCGTCGCTGAAACCGCCTCCGCCTCGTAGAGGCGGGGCTTCACGATCTGGTGCAAGCG
>CAYLSV010000121.1:0-9592 GCA_964386435.1 uncultured Tepidisphaerales bacterium | reverse complement strand
CCCCCCGCCCCCACAACAGCGGCCACTTCACCCTCGACGCCTGCGTCACCGACCAGTTCGAGCAACAGCTCCGGGCCGTCTGCAACCTGCCCCTGGGCGACCCCGCCCTGCTGCCCGGCGGCACCGCGATGGCCAACCTCCTGGGCGACCTCTGGCACGCGGGCGAACCCGATTGGCCCGCCGCCCTCGCCGACCCGCGGGTCAAGCTCCACCTCTACGGCAAAACCGAGCCCCGCAAGGGCCGCAAAATGGGCCACCTCACCGCCACGGCCGACACGCCCGACGAGGCGGCGACACTCGTCACCGCCGCCCGCGCGGCGCTCGCCGGTTGACCCGAACCCGTCGCCCGCCCGACGTCCGGCGAAGGCGCAGATGTCCACCGCTTTCGGAAGCATCGCCGCCCGCCGCGCCGTAGCCTGCGGCGTGACGATTCCGATCCACAATGCCGCGACCGACGACGGGCGGGCGGCTGTTGAAACGCTCCTCGATCAACTGCGGCTCGACCCGGCCGACATGGCCCTCGCCGCCGGGCCGCGGGCGGAGATGGAACGCGAAGTGCGGCAGATCATGGCCGACGTCAACGAGCGAGGCGATGCGGCCCTCGTCGAATCGGCGCAGCGGTTCGATGATCCCGAGTTCTCCGCCAATCAAATCCGCGTCTCGGCCGACGAAATGGCCGCGGCCCACGGGCGGATCAGCGACGAATTGCGAACGGCGTTGCGCGCGGCGATCAAACAAGTCCGGGCGTACCAGCGGCACATCCTGCCGAGTAACCCGCCGGATTTCGAGCGCGACGGCGTGCGGCTGGGCATGCGGTGGACGCCGCTGGATTCCGCCGGCTGCTACTTTCCCGGCGGCAAGGCGAGCTATCCGTCGAGCCTGATCCACCTCGCCGTGCCGGCGCAGGAGGCGGGCGTTGCGACGATCGTGGCGACGACGCCGCCGAGCCGGTTCGGGCGCAGCGACCTCGTGCTGGCGGCGGGGCACGAGCTGGGCATCACCCACATGATCCGTGCCGGCGGCCCGGCGGCCGTCGCCGCACTGGCGTTCGGCACCGAGTCCGTGCCGGCGGTCGACAAAATCGTCGGGCCCGGCAACAGCTACGTGCAGATCGCCAAACGCCTGCTCGCCGGCGGCGTCGGCGTCGACGGCTTTCTGGGGCCGAGCGAGGTCGTCGTCATCGCCGATGCGTCGGCCGACCCGGCGTGCTGCGCGGCCGATCTGCTCGCCCAGGCCGAGCACGATCCGGGCAGTTGCTTCCTGCTGACCGACGCGTCCGATCTTGCCGAGAAGGTGGCCGCTGAGGTCGAGCAGCAGGTCATCGGCCTCTCCCGCCGCCCGGCCATCGAGAAGGCGCTGGCCGGGCGGTCGGCGCTCATTGTGCTGTCGACGATGGCCGACGTGCTGGCGCTGGCCGACCGCTTCGCCGGCGAGCACGTGAGCCTGCAGACCGCCGACCCCCGCGGCACGCTCGCCCGACTCAAGCACGCCGGCTGCTGCTTCCTGGGCCGCTGGTCCCCCGTTGCCGCGGGCGACTACGTCGCCGGCCCCAGCCACTGCCTGCCCACCAACACCACCGCCCGCTTCGGCGGCGGCGTCAGCGTCTACGAGTTCCTCAAACGCACCGGCACCGTCGAGTACACCCGGCAAGGCATTGCCACCGACGCCGCACACGTCGATTCGCTTGCCCAGGCCGAAGGCCTCGACGCCCACGCCGCCAGCGTCCGCCGCCGCGTCGTCGCCAGCCTGCAGGCCACGGCCGACTGATCGGCTACTGAGTGGCCGCGGTCACCCGCCACAGCTGGACGGTGCCGTCTTCGTGGCCGGTGACGATTCGCGTGCCGTTGGCGTTGAACTCGCCGAACTCCATGCGGAACACGCCGTCGATGACGGTGCAAGGTTGGACGCGGCTGCCGAGGGCGAGCAAGTCGGTCACGGCGTAAACGCTGATGCGGCTCATGCCGGCGCGGTCGAGGTAGCGGCCCTCGCGGTCGCGGCCCTCATCCAGGGTGCGGCCCTCGTTGCCGCCGACGACGAGGAAGCGGCCGTCGGGGCTGAACGCCAGCGGGTCGTTGGTGCGGCTGTAGTCGGGCAGCTCGGCGACGAGCTCGCCCGAATCGAGGTCCCAGACCCGCGGGCCAATCCGGCCGTTCTGCCCCGCGGCGACGAGGCGCGGCAAACCCTCCGGCTCGGCGACGACCGCGATCTTCGCGGAGCCGGGCGAAAAGTCGTACGCCTGTCGCAGCGACGCCTCGATGCCGCTGACTTGGCCGCCCTCCTCGGTGACTTGAAGGTCGTATGCCCGCACCTTGCCGTCGCGGAAGGCGGCGACGACGATGCTGCCGTCGCTCGTGAAGTCGATGCCGTTGACGTCGCAGCGGGCGTCGGTGTCGGGCTTGACGAACAGAAGGTGCCGCCAATCGGCAGGGTCGGCGGCGTCGACGGCCCAGAAGCTCAAGCCCTCGCCACGGCCGAGGTCAGGGCCGGCGTAGATGCCGGGGCGGGCCTCGATCGCCCGCTCGTCGCGCGGCCCGGCCTCGACTTCGTCCCGCATCTCGGTGCCAACCACCAGCACCCGGCCGTCGGGCGAGAGCTGCATCGCGTCGATGCCGGCCCCGTGATGGAGCATGGCCGCCTGCTCGCCGGTGGCAGCGTCAAAGACCCGGACGACGCCGTCCTCCGCCCCGCTCATCACCCATTGCCCGTCGCGGCTGAACGCGGCCCGCTCGATCTCGGCGTCGTGGTGGTTGATCCAAAGCTGCCGGCCATCGAGGTCGAAGACGCGGACGGAGTTGTCGAGCTTGCTGCCGGTGACAATGCGTTGGCCGTCGCGGCTGAACCGGGCGACCTCGACGCTGGTGTTGCGGCCGTCGGCGGCGTTCTCGTGGTTGAACCGCCCCTCGGCCTCGGCCATCCGCGACCACTGAAACTCCAGCGAAAACCGCGGCTCGGGCGCCAACCCCGCCGCCGGCTGCGTGGTCGGGGCGGCGAGGAGTCCCAGAAGAATCAGCGGCCAAGGCATGCCCTTGTTGTACCCCGCCGCCGCCGCATTGCAATCGCCTCACTCCGGCCGGGTCGCCGGCCCGTCGGGCTCGCCGAGCAGCAGCCGATCACTGATCGCGCTGTTGGGCGGCTTCTTGAACGGGTCGGCGTCGTCGCCGATCAGGTACGCCGTCAGAAACACGCTGGCCACCATGATCGCCAGCAAGAGGACGACCATCACCCGCCCGTTCAACAACCCGCCCGGCTCATCGGCATCACTCGGCACGCCGCATCATACGGAGGCGAATCCGGCGGCATCAGGCACCGGCGGGCGCTTTCTTGGCCGCCTTCTTTTTGGTCGTCTTTTTCTTTTTCGCCGGCTTCTTGGGCTCGGCGCGGACGATCTCCAACGCGGGCAGCTTGCCGAAGCTCTCGGCGGGTTTGCCGGTCATCTTGGCGGCGAGGTCGTAGCTCTTTTGGACGCGCTCCTTCAGCTCCGGCAGCAGGCTTTCGAGGTAAACGATTTGCTCCTCGGGCAGGCCCTTGACGTACTTCGTGCCGCGGCACTTGGGGAAGCTGCCGCAGCCGAGGAATGGGCCGCGCTTGCTGTCGCGCAGGAGCATGGTCGTGCCGCACTTTTCGCACGGGATGCTCGTCTCGATCGGCTCGACCTTGGGCGGCAGCGGCTGGTCGTCCTTGCCGACGGGGACGATGAGTTGGCAGCTCGGGTCGCCCTTCTCGGTCTTCTCGCTGTAACCGCTGCACCCCAGGAAGTCGCCGAAGCGGCCCTTGCGCTTGATCATGCCCCGGCCGCAGATCGGGCAGTTCCACTCGCTCTCCTCCCGCAGCGTCGGTACACCGAACTCATCGACCGGCTTCGTAACGTTCACGTCGCGGTCCTCGGCGGCGAGAAAGAAGCCGTTTTTGCTGATGCGGTAGACGAGCTTCGCGCCCGTCTCCTCATCGGTGTACGGGCTCTCCATGCCGCCGGCGTGGTCGAGCTTCTCGAGCGCGCCGTCCACCTCGTCGTGGAACGGGCCGTAGAAGTCCTTCAGGAGCTTCACCCAGTCGGTCGCCTGTTCCTCGATGCCGTCGAGTTTGTCCTCCATGTCGGCGGTGAAGTTGATGTCGAGGATGTCGGGGAAGCCCTGCATCAGTTTGTCAGTCACAACCTTGCCGAGCAGCGTCGCCCAGAATCGGCGGTCCTTCTGGACGACGTACTCGCGGTTCTGGATGGTCGAGATGATCGTGGCGTAGGTGCTGGGCCGGCCGATGCCGCGGGCCTCCATCTCTTTGATCAGGCTCGCCTCGTTGTAGCGCGGCGGCGGGTTGGTGAAGTGCTGCGTCGGGGCGACGTCGACCGGGAACACCTGCTGTTTCTCGGCGAGTTCGGGCAGAAGCTGGTCGTCGCTGCTGATGCCGGCAACCCGCATGAAGCCGTCGAACACGAGCTTGCGGCCGCCGGCGCGGAAGATCGCTTCGCCGCCGGGCGTGCTGGCCGAGATCAGCATCGTCGTCTGGTCGAACTGGGCCGGCACCATTTGGCAGGCGACGAAGCGGTTGTAGATCAGGCGGTACAGCTTGGCGTCGTCGGCCCCGAGCTTGGTCTCGGCCTCGCGGGGCGACATGGCGGTGTCGGTCGGGCGGATCGCCTCGTGGGCCTCTTGGGCGCTCTTGTTGCGGCTGGTGTAGGTGTTGGGCTTGGCGGGCAAATACTTGTCGCCGTAGAGGCCGTTGATGTGGCCGCGAGCCATGTCGATCGCCTGCTTGGAGAGGTTGGTCGAGTCGGTCCGCATGTAGGTGATGTGCCCGGCCTCGTACAACGCTTGGGAACACCGCATGGTTTTCTGCGCGCCAAACCCGAGCCGGCTGCTGGCGGCCTGCTGCATCGTGCTGGTGATGAACGGGCCCGGCGGGCGGCTGGTGCTGCGCTTGGTCTCAATGCTCTTGATCGAAAAGTCCGGGCCGCCCGCCAGGCGGCCGACGAGCTTCGTCAGCTTGGCCTGCGGGCCCTTGCCGCCCTCGTTGTCGATGACCTGCACGTCGTCGACGACGAAACCGAGGGCTTCGGCGACTTTCCGCGTGTCGTCGGCGTTGGTAGCGGCGAACTTCTTGCCGCGGTACTCGGTCAGCTCGGCGGCGAAGCTGTCGTGCTCGCCGAGCCATTTTTGCTGGGCGATTTTCGTCGGGCCCTCCCCGCGGTCGTTCTGCTTGGCGGCCTCGGCGGCCCACTTGGTGTAGGCGTCGTGGAGGGCCGGGTTGTTTTTGGGCGAGAAGACGCCGGCGATTTTCCAGAACTCGTCGGGGATGAACGCCTCGATCTCCCGCTCCCGCTCAACGACGAGCCGGACGGCGACCGACTGCACCCGGCCGGCACTCAGGCCGCGGGCGACCTTCCGCCAAAGCACCGGCGAGATCTCGAAGCCGACGACGCGGTCGAGGATGCGGCGGGCTTGCTGGGCGTTGACGCGGTCCATGTTGATGGAGCCGCTCTTGGCGAACGCCGCATGGACGTCAGCCTTGGTGATGGCGTTGAAAATGACCCGCTTGATGCGGTCGTCCGGCAGCCGCAGCGCTTCCTTGAGATGCCAGGCAATCGCCTCGCCCTCGCGGTCGAGGTCGGTGGCGAGGTAGACGATCGGGGCGTCCTTGGCGAGCTTGCGCAGCTCGGTGACGACCTTCTCCTTGCCGTCGCTGATCTCGTACTCGGGCTCGAAGGTTTCGAGGTCGACGCCCATGCCCTTTTTGGGGAGGTCGCGGATGTGGCCCATGCTGGCCCGGACGACGTAGCCGTCGCCGAGGTACTTGTTAATCGTCTTGGCCTTGGCGGGGCTCTCGACGATGACGAGGTCCTTGCCGGTGCGAATGGTTTTGGTGGCGGTGGTGGGCATGGCGGGGCCGGCGGGCGGCGACGATCTTTACGCCGGGGGCGGGGGTCGGTTCAACTAAGGCCGGTGACGCAACTTGTCGGCGGGGGTGGAAACGGTTCGAATCCTGAAACAGCTTTTGCCGCGTGCGTAGCCCCGCTGCGTAGCAGCGGGGCTACGCCTGACGTCTGGACCACACCAGAATCGAGCGCAAAAAGTTCGCCTCCCGCACGCGTGGTGCGGGAGGCGAATCGCTCGCTCAAGCAGCCGCTTTTTCAGCTCGCCGCGCCGGCCGGTTGGGGCAGGCGGTCGTTGCTGGGCAGACGGCTCTCGACCGCGCCGGCGTCCTGGGTGACGCGCTCGATGCCGGCGTCGTCGGCCTCGAGTTGGTCGGTGCCGGGGTACAGGACGGTCATGTCCTGGTACAAGCCGAAGCCGGTGCCGGCGGGGATGAGGTGGCCGAGGATGACGTTCTCCTTGAGGCCGTTGAGGGTGTCCCGCATGCCGGCCATGGCGGCCTCGGTGAGCACCTTCGTCGTCTCCTGGAAGCTGGCGGCGCTGATGAAGCTCTCGCTCGACAGCGACGCCTTGGTGATGCCCAGCAGCAACGTCTTGGCCCGGGCGACGCGGGGCTTCTTGCTCTTGGCCAGATCCTTGCCCTCGGCCTCGGCCTGCTCGTTGGCGTCCTTGAACTCGTCCTTGCTGATGAGCTGGCCTTCCAACAGGTTCGTGCCGCCGGGTTCGGTGACGCGGACGCTCTTGGTCAGCTCGTCGTTGCGCTGCAGGAACCGGTGCCGCTCGACGACCTCGCCGGGCAGGAAGCCACTGTCGCCGGCGTCGTCGATCTTGAGCTTGCGGAGCATTTGGGCCGCGATGACCTCGATGTGCTTCTCGTTGACACGCACGCCCTGCGAGCGGTAGACGTTCTGGATCTCGGTGAGCAGGTACGTGTGCAGAGCCTCCTCGCCCTTGATCCGCAGGATGTCGTGCGGGATGACCGGGCCGCGGATCAGCGGGTCGCCGGCGTCGACGTAGTCGCCGGTGTGGACGGCCAGCTCCTTGTCCTGCGGGACGTGGTGCTCCTTTTCCATGCCCGTCTCGTTGCGGACGACGATGGTCATCTTGTTCTTGCGCCGCTCGCTTTGCAGCTCGATGGTGCCGCTGATTTCCGACAGCACGGCCGGGTCCTTGGGCTTGCGGGCCTCGAAGAGCTCGGTGACGCGGGGCAAACCGCCGGTGATGTCCATCGTCTTGGCCGACTCCCGCGGCTGCCGGGCCAGCGTCTGGCCGGCGACGATGTCTTGGCCGTCGGCGACCTCGATGCGGGCCTTGGCCGGGAGGTAGTGGAAGTCGAGGATCTTGCCGTCCTCGTCGACCACGGTGACGCGCGGATTCCGCTCGCCCTTGTGCTCGACGACGATCAGCTTGGCCTCGCCCTCGGCGCCCGACTTGCGGTCGGTGTCGCGGCGGACGGTTTCGCCCTCCTCGATGTCCTCGTACTTCACCTTGCCCGGCTTCTCAGCCAGGATCGGGGCGACGTGCGGGTCGAACTCGACGAGGGTTTCGCCGACCTTGACCTTGCCGCCGTTCTTGATGACCAGCGTGCCGCCGTAGGGCACCTTGTGCTTCTCCAGCTCGCGGCCCTTGGCGTCGACGACCTTGAGCGTGCCGTTCTTGCGGAGCGTGACGGTCCGCATTGTGCCCTCGGCGTTGGGGGCTTCGACGGCACCCAGATCGCCGTACTCGACGGTGCCGCTGACGCCGGCCTTGATGTCGCTCTCGGTGAGCGAGCCGCTGGCGACGCCGCCGGTGTGGAAGGTCCGCATGGTCAGCTGCGTGCCCGGCTCGCCGATGGACTGGGCGGCGATGATGCCGGCGGCCAGGCCTTCCTCGACGAGCTGGTTGCTGCTCATGTCGATGCCGTAGCACCGGGCACAGATGCCGTAGGCGTTGTCGCACGTCAGCGGGCTGCGGACGCGGATCGTCTCGACGCCGTTGGCCTTGAGCTTGTCGGCGATGTCGTTGGTGATGACGGCGTTCTCGGCCACCAGCACCTCGTCGGTCACCGGGTGGACCACGTTGGTCCGGCAGGTGCGGCCGACGATCAGGTCCTTCAACTCGACCTCGACGACATCGCCCTTCATGACGGTGTTCTTCGTCACGCCGCGGGTGGTGCCGCAGTCGATGTTGTTGATGACCACGTTCTGGGCGACGTCACACAGCTTCCGCGTGAGGTAGCCCGAGTCGGCCGTCTTGAGCGCGGTGTCGGCCAAACCCTTGCGGGCACCGTGGGTGCTGCTGAAGTACTCCAGCACCGACAGACCTTCGCGGAAGTTGGACTTGATCGGCGTCTCGATGATGGCACCCGACGGCTTGGCCATCAGACCACGCATGCCGCCGAGCTGCCGCATCTGGTCGACGCTGCCGCGGGCACCTGACACCGACATGAGGGCGATCGGGTTGAGGTACCGCATGGCCGCGTCGTCCTCGGCGGCGGTCGGGGTGCCGTCGGGCAGGCGGTAGTCCTTGTGGAGGCCGGCCATCAGGTCGTCGGTCACCTGGTTGCGGGCGTGGGTCCAGACGTCGATGAGCTGGCTGTACCGCTCCTGGGCGGTGATAGCACCCTTGTCGTACTGCTTCTCGATGCGGTCGGCCTTCTTCTGGCCGGCGTCGAGGATCTCGGGCTTGGTCTCCGGGCTGCGGATGTCGGTGATGCCGAAGCTCAGCCCGGCCAGCGTGCTGCGGCGGAACCCGACCCGCTTGAGGTCGTCGAGCAAATCGATCGTCGCCGGGCGGCCGAGCCGGGCGTAGGTGTCGGCGATGACGCGGCTGGCGCCCTTGCTGGTCAGCGGGAAGTTGTAGAACGGCATCTCCGGCGGGAGGATGTCGTTGAACAGCACCCGGCCGACCGTCGTCAGGATCGCCCGGCCGTTATAACCCTCGGGCATCGCGGCGAGCTGCGCCGCCTCGACGGCTTCGGTGTCGAGCGGGTCGATGTTCTGGCGGCGACGCTCGTGGTCACGCCAGGCCAGCTCGCTGATCGGCGTGCCGGTGGCGTCCTTGTCGCCGGTGATGACCCGCTCCCGACCGGGCAGCTTCACGAACACGCGGCTGTGGACGGCGACCTTGCCCTCCTCGTACGCCTTGATCGCCTCGGCCGGGCTGCTGAAGTAGCTGAACTCGCCGCGGTCGGCCTCGCGCTCGGAGGTGATGTAGAACACGCCCAGCACAATGTCCTGCGACGGCGTGATAATCGGGCTGCCGTTGGCGGGGCTGAAGATGTTGTGCGGCGAGAGCATCAGGATCTGCGCCTCGGCCTGCGCCTCGACCGACAGCGGCAGGTGGACCGCCATCTGGTCGCCGTCGAAGTCGGCGTTGAAGCCCTTGCAAACGAGCGGGTGGATGCGGATCGCGTTGCCCTCGACAAGCACCGGCTCGAACGCCTGGATGCCCATGCGGTGCAGCGTCGGGGCACGGTTGAGCAGCACCGGGTGCTGGTAGATGACTTCTTCGAGAATGTCCCAAACCTCGGGATCGCGGCGCTCGAGCATCCGCTTGGCCGACTTGATGGTGTCGGCCAGGCCGTGGTCCTTGAGGCGGCGGATGATGAACGGCTGGTACAGTTCCAGCGCGATCTTCTTCGGCAGGCCGCACTGGTGCAGCTGCAGTTCCGGGCCGACGACGATGACGGAACGGGCCGAGTAGTCGACCCGCTTGCCGAGCAGGTTCTCGCGGAACCGGCC
>CAYLSV010000120.1:0-9626 GCA_964386435.1 uncultured Tepidisphaerales bacterium | reverse complement strand
CGGCGCAGCCGGTATCAGGCCACAGTATTCTGAAGCCGGCTGCGCCGGCCCCGCTTCCTCACGGGCGCGGCTCTGTGTCGGCGTTGATTAGGCCGCCGGCTCAGACTGCCAGGAACGCGTAGCCGACGGCCGCGACCACGGCCGCGGCGAGGGTGGCCGGCAGGATCGTTCGCCGGAGCACGAGGTTGTAATCGTCCACCCCCGCCACGGCGGCGGCGGCGATGATGTTGAACAAGCACACCGCGTTGCCGAGCGACGCCCCGGCCAGCTGCACGCCCAGAACCGTCGGCACATCGAGCCCCAGCGCCGCGGCGGCGTCGTGCTGGACGGGGCCAAAGATCACGTTGCTCACCGTGGTGCTGCCGGTCATGAACGTGCCGAGCACGCCCAGCAGCGGCGCGAGGGCCGGGTAGGCCACACCCGTGGCGGCGAAGACGTCGGCGATTCGGCCGACCATGGTTGCCAAGTCACCATCAGCCGACGGCCCGCCGCCGCCGGCGAGCATGAGCTGGGTAATGGCCAGCGACGGCAGCAGGATCACGCCGACCGCCAACGCCTTTGAAGCCACGGGCTTTGCGTCGAACCGCCACGTCCGCGCCTGCCACAGCGCTACCCCGGCCGCCGCCAAGAACGGCACGAGCGGCGTCCGCAGCGGCCGCAGCACGGCGTCGACCTCCGTGCCGAACACCCCGCGCCACGCCACCGCCCCATCGAGCAGCCCGGCCATCGGCGGCACGATTTTGGGCAGCAGCAACAATCCAACGAGCACCCCGTACGGCAGCCACGGCCGCAGCGGAACCCGGCGATCGGTGAAGACGAACGCGAACCCGTACGCCGCCACCGCCCCGGCCGCAGCGATGCCGGTCAGCTCCTGCAGCCACGGGGTCGTCGTCGCGTAGGTGACCATCCCGACCGCGAGCATGGCCCACGCTTGGCGGGGGATTGGCAGGTCCGTCTCACCGCGGACCTGCCTGGCGATGAAGGCCATGATCGCCACCGACCCCGCCGCCACGCCGACGCCGGCAACCAGGTAAATGCGCGTCACGGCCGCCGGCTCCAACGTCAGCGGCCCGACGAGCCCGATTGTCACCGGGGTGCCGATCGCCCCCGACGCGGCGAACAACCCGTTGAACAGCAGCACCGTCGCCACCGACAGCACGGGCGAGAACCCCATCCCGATGAGCAGCAGCGGCACCACCACGCCCGGCGTGCCGAACCCGGCCACGCTCTCAAAGAACGCCGTGAGGAACAACGCCAGGAAAAAGAACCGCACCTGCCGGTCGGGGTGGACCCGCTCCAGCGACGTTTTGAGCCGGTCGAACTGCCCCGTCTGCTGCATGACGACGTAGAGCAGCAACGCCCCTGTGACGATGAGCAGGATCGTCGCCGTGTCGAACATCGCCGCGACGAGGCCGGCCCCCAGCGCCGGGACGGTGCCGCCACCGAGGAAGAAGATCAGCCCGGTCACGCCCGCCGCCGCCAGCACCGCCTGCCGCACGCCCCACGTCAGGCTCAACGCCAGCAGCAGGGCGATCGGCACAAACGCGAGCAGCGTGAACAGCCAGTCCATGACGGATGCGCGGATTCTAGGTTGCAGCAGATTCAGTGCATGTGTGGCGTCGGGAAGTGGCCGCGGGGCCTGCCCCGCGATCGGCAGACCCTAACGGAGCTTGTACTTTGACTTCCGCCGCAACGTCGCTGAAGCCCCCACCGCTGCGTAGCAGCGGGGCTACAAACGCGCTCCAAACAACTTGACGAGTGTGCGTAGCCCCGCCGCTACGCGGCGGTGGGGGGCTTCAGCGACGCACGCGCTTCAGAGCGGGTTAATCAGAATGCAAAGTGCCACAAGCTCCCGAAAGGCGGGGCAGGCGCCGCGGCTACCTTCGGACGCCCACGCATGAACGGCACAAGGCCGACCCAAGAAGCCCCGCCGCCGTTCACCGCCGGCGGCGGCGGGCGACTTTGCCGGCGTACCGCTTGGGCTTGGTCGGCTCCTCCGGCTCGGGCTTTTTCTCGATTTCGTACAGCGGCTTCTCCCGGCTCTCCCGCGGCGGCGGGCTGGCCTCGAAGCCCTCCAGGCGGCGGTTGGGGATCTGCATGTTGATCAGACTCTCGATCTTCGTCAGCTCGTCGCCCTGGTCCTTGGCGACGAACGTGAACGCCTTGCCCTTGGCACCCATGCGGGCGGTGCGGCCCACGCGGTGGACGTAGGCCTCGGGGTCGTCGGGGATGTCGTAGTTGATGATGTGCGAGATGTCGGCCACGTCGATGCCGCGGCTGGCGACGTCGGTGGCCACCAGCACGCCCGCCTTGCCGCCGCGGAAGTTCTTCATCGCCTTCTCGCGCTTGTTCTGGGCGAGGTTGCCGTGGATCTCCATGACGCCAAAGCCGTCCTCGCCCAACCGCTTGGCGACCTTCTCGGCCGTCCGCTTGGTGCGGACGAACACGATCGCCAGCTCCGGCTCCTCATGCTTCATCAAGAGCCGCAGCGCCTTGTACTTGTCCCACGGGTCGGCCGAGATGTACGCCTGCTCCACCTGCTCGACCGTCGGGTCCTCGTCGGCCCCGGGTGCGATCAGCTTCTCCACCTCGTCGTCCCGCATGAACTTGCGGGCGAGGCTTTCGATCTCCCGGCTGATGGTCGCCGAGACGAAAATGGTTTGCAGAAACACGTCCTGCGAGCGGCGTTCCTTGATCCAGCCGAGGATCTTGCGGATGTCGTCGCGGAAGCCGATGTCGAGCATGCGGTCGACCTCGTCGAGCACGGCGAAGTCGACGTGCTCGAAGTGGATCAGCCCCCGGCGGGCCATGTCCATGACGCGGCCGGGCGTGCCGACGAGGATCTCCGGCTTGTGCTTGAGCCGCTTCTCCTGCGCCGTGATCCGCTCGCCGCCGTAGATGGCCACCGCCCGGATCGGCGTGTGCTTGGCGAATTTTTCCACCTCATCCACCACCTGCGTGCACAACTCGCGGGTCGGTACGAGGATGATCGCTTGATACTCCCGCCCCGGCTCGGCCTCCTGGATCAGCGGGACGGCGAAGGCGGCCGTCTTGCCGGTGCCGGTTTTGGCCTGGCCGAGGATGTCCTTGCCGGCTAAGGCGGGTGGGATCACGAGGGACTGGATGTCGCTGGGCTTCTCGAACCGGGCGTCGGCCAGGCCGCGTAGAATCGCCGGGGCCACGCCGAGTTTCGCGAACGCTTCGGGCAAGGGCGGGTGGGAGGTTTTGTCGGACATGAAGCGGAAGTGATGAGTGATGAGTGGCAAAGTGACGAGTGCCGGAGGGCGACCCGGCGGCGTGGCGGTGAGGGCGGAGCGGCCGTAGCGTAGGACGCTTCGGCATTCTTCACTCCCCAACTCCTCACTCATCACTTCCGCCCCTTGCGCCTCAAGCTCACCCTCGCCTACCGCGGCACCGCTTACCACGGCTGGCAGAGCCAGGGGGACCACGCCGCCGTGCCGACGGTGCAGGACGCGGTGCGGCTGAGCTTGCAGCGGACGGTGGGGCACCCGGTGGTGCTCACCGGCAGCAGCCGGACCGACACCGGCGTCCACGCCAAGGGGCAGACGGCCCACTTCGACACGATCCACGAGAACCTGCCGCCCGACGGGCTGCGCCGCGGCCTCAACAGCAACCTGCCGGGCGACATCATTTGCCGCCGGGCCGAGAAGGTGGCGGACGCGTTCCACAGCATTGCCGACGCCCGGCTCAAGCAGTACCGCTACCACTTCTGGGACGACGCCGACCGGCCGATCTTTGCCGCCGACCGGTTGTTCCACCGCCCCCGCGGCCTCGACGCCGAGGCGATGGCGGCGGCCGGGCAACACCTTGTGGGCGAGCACGACTTCACCAGCTTCGTCCGCCCCGGCCACGGCCGCCCGAGCTGCGTGCGGACCATTACCGCGATCCAAGTGAAGCGAGAAGGCCACCGCGTCACCCTCGCCGTTACCGGCGGCGGCTTTTTGTGGAACCAGGTTCGCATCATCGCCGGCACCCTCGCCGACGTCGGCGGCGGCCGCCTGAAGCCGGACGACCTGCCCGACATGCTCGCCGCAAAAGACCGCACACAAGGCGGCCCCACCGCCCCCGCCCACGGCCTGTTCCTCCAGTGGATCCGCTTCGGCGATGTTGAAACAAAATAGCTGCGGCAGGCGGGCGAGATCCGGCTTAACGCTGCAAAGCCGCCGGCAGGGGGTAGCCCGACATCTGTTTGACGTCGATCACCGTCATCCCCGCCGCCCGCGCAGAATCGATGCCGCTTTGGCCGTCCTCGTAGACGACGCATCGGGCCGGGTCGACGTTCAGCAGCTTCGCCGTGTGCAGGTAGATGTCCGGGGCCGGCTTGCCGTGCTCGACGTCCTCGGTGGTGACGAGGTGGGCAAAATCATCGGCCATGCCGATCTGGGCGAGCGTCTTCTTGGCCACCCAGCGGAAGGCGCTTGTCGCTACCGCCAACGGCATTCGGCCATGGAAACGGCGGACGACTTCCACCACCGGCCCGATCGGCCGCACCTTCGGCAGGCCGAGGTCGATGAACAATTGCTCCTTCTCCTCCCCAACGGCCGCCGCATCCATCGTGACGCCGGCCTCGTCGGCCAGGAGCCGCAAAATGTCCTCGGTCGGCTTGCCGGCAAGGGCGTAAAACCGCGCTTCATCAAACGCCAACCCGTACCGATCGGCCGTCGCCTGCCACGACTCGTAGTGGCCGGGCATCGTGTCGGCCAGCGTGCCATCGAGGTCGAAGATCAGCGCCGCCGCGTTGTCCGGCGAGAGGTTCGGCATGGCCGCAGGGTATGCCGACGTGGGATCGCCGCGGCACCGGCCAATCCTTCGCGAAGCGGCTACCGTGCCGTGTCGTGGCCGGGACCCTGCTCAACCTCGACGTTCGGCTTTTCGGCCCGCAGGCCGTGCTGGCGGGGCGGCGGGTGGTGGCAGTGCGGGTGCCGAACCCGGCGACGGCGGCCGACGTGTTGGCGGCGTTGGGGCGAGCGGAGCCGACGCTGGCCGAGTCGGTCCGGCGGAGCCGGTTGGCGGTAAATCATGAGTTTGTCGATGCCGCCGACGCCGTGGCGGCGGGCGACGAAGTGGCCCTCATCGGCATGGTCAGCGGCGGGGCGGTTTGATGGAGATCGACGTGCAAATCGTGGAGGGCTCGCTGCCGCCGGCAATGACCTGGGCACCGGCCGGGGCCGGGGCGGTGCTGGTGTTTGAAGGCAACGTGCGGCCAACGGAAGACGGGCAACGGCTGGCGGCGCTGGCGTACGAGCAGTACGAGCCGATGACGCGGCAAACGCTGCTCAACCTCGCCCTGCAAGTCGCGGCGGCTCACACGCTCATCGCGCTGCGCGTCGAGCACAGCGTCGGCCGGGTGCCGGTCGGGGCGTGCTCGTTCCGCCTGAGCCTCGCCGCGGCCCACCGGAAGGCGACGCTGCGGGCGTGCGACGTGTTCATCGACGAGATGAAGCAGAGCGTCCCGCTGTGGAAGCTGCCGGTGTGGGCCGAGGGTTGAGCATCACGCGACGCGGTAGATCGGCTCGGTCGGGTCTTGCCCCGCCACGGCGCGGGTGCGGGCGACGTCCTTCTCAAGTTGTAGCTTGAGCGCCTTGACGCCGGGGTACTTCTGTTGCGGGCGGAGCCAGTCGATGAGCTCGACGGCAAGCGTCTGGCCGTACAAGTCGCCGGCGAAGTCGAGCAGATGGGCCTCCACCAACCGGCCGCGGTTCTCGAATGTGGGTGTAATGCCAATGCTCACCGCCGCGGCATGGCCCATGCAGCGGGCGGCGTAGACGCCATCGGCGGGAACCATCTGGCCGTCGACGGCGACGTTGGCCGTGGGGAACCCGAGCTGCCGCCCGCGTTTCGCCCCGTGCACGACCTCGCCGACCAGCGTGTACGGCCGGCCCAGCGCCAGCGCCGCATCCCGCACCCGGCCGTGCCCCAGCAGCCAACGGACCAGGCTGCTGCCGGCGATCACCCGGCTCGCGTCCGTCAGCGCCACCTCCGTCGGCTCGACCACCACCACCTCCGCCCCACCCGCCAACGCCCGCAGCGTCGCCACGTCGCCGGCCCGATTCTTGCCGAAATGGAAGTCCGGCCCCTCCACGATCACCCCCGGCTGGGCCTTCATGAGCAACGCCACGAACTGTGCCGCCGACAACTCGAGCAGCCCATCGGCCGGGTCGAGCGTTACGAGCACCCCCACCCCCGCGGCCGCCAACAGGTCCGCCTTCTGATCCGCCGTCGACAACCGCGGCGGCGCGACTCCCGGCCGCAACACGGCCAACGGGTGCGGCTCGAACGTCACCACCACCGCCCGTTCACGCCCAACCCGCCGCTCGAGTTCGGCGATCAGCGCCCGGTGCCCCAGGTGCAGCCCGTCAAAGTTCCCCACCGTCAACCCGCATCCGGCAGGCAACTCGGCAAACGCGGACACTCCGTGCAGTCGACGCATGGCCGGCAGTGTACGGCAGCCGCTGGTGATGCCGGGCGCTTCAGGTTGTGCCGGTTGACCTCAGTTGTAGCCGTGGCTACATTTCGCCCGGCGTCTCACAATGAATCTCACCCGCACGATTGTCCGCCGGCTTGCCCTTGTTGTCGCGTTGGTTCTCGGGCTGGCCGGGTGTGGCGAGTCCTCAGAGCCGTTGGCGGTTGAGGATGGCGAGGGATTGGAGGTGGTGGCGACCATCGGAATGATCGGCGACCTGGTGAGGCAGGTGGCCGGCGAGGAGGCGCGGGTGACGACGATGATGGGGGCGGGCGTCGATCCACACCTGTACGCCCCGACGCGGAGCGATTTGGCGACGTTGCAGGCGGCGGATGTGATCTTCTACAACGGGCTGCTGCTGGAGGGGAAGATGACCGACGTGCTGATCCGGGCGGCCACGGGCGGGGCGACGGTGGTGGCGGTGACGGAGACGCTGGACGAGAATCTGCTGCTGGAGCCGGAGGCGTTTGAGGGGCTCAAGGACCCGCACGTCTGGATGGACCCGGCGGCGTGGACGCAGGTCGTGGGCGTGATCGAGCGGACCCTTGCCGAGGCCGACCCGGAGAACGCGGCGGTTTACGCGGCAAATGCCGGGCGACTTGTCGAGGAGATTCGGGAGCTGGACGCTTATGCCGAGGACGCGTTGGCGAGCGTGCCACCGGGGCAGCGGGTGCTGGTGACGGCCCACGACGCGTTCAACTACTTCGGCCAGCGTTACGGCTACGAAGTTGTCGGCATTCAGGGGCTTTCGACCGAGAGCGAGGCCGGTGTGCGCGACATTGAGCGGATCGTGAGGATGCTGGTCGACCGCGACATCAAGGCTGTGTTCATCGAGTCGACCATCAACCCGAAGAACGTCGAGGCCCTCATCAATGGTGCGGCCGCGCAGGGGCACGAGGTGATCATCGGCGGCGAGTTGTTCAGCGACGCGATGGGGCCGGCCGACTCGTACACCGGCACCTACGTCGGCATGATCGATCACAACGTGACGACCATCGCCCGCGCCCTGGGCGGCGAAGCCCCGGCCGGCGGCATGCAGGGCAAGCTGGTGACGGAATGACGCCCACCGCGCCCAACGTGCGAGTTGCCAAGCCGGGCGGGCCGTTGCTCGATCGGCCGGAGCATTCGCCGGAGAGCCCGCTGTCGATCCACGCGATGACCGTCGCGTACCACCGCAAGCCGGTGCTGTGGGACGTGGATTACGACGCCCCGGCGAACAAGCTCGTCGCCATCGTCGGGCCCAACGGTGCGGGCAAGTCGACGCTCATCAAGGCCTGCCTCGGGTTGGTCGGCAAGGCGTCGGGCGTCGTCGAGTTCTGGGGCGAGCCGTACAAGCAGCAGCGCAGCCGGGTCGGGTACGTGCCGCAGCGGGAGAGCGTGGATTGGGACTTTCCGGTCAGCGCGCTCGACGTCGTCTGCATGGGAAGGTACCGCAAAATCGGCTGGTTCTGGCCGGTCACGCGGCGGCACCGCAATTTCGCCCGCGAGTGCATGGACCGCGTCGGCATGGCCGATTACGCCGACCGGCAGATCAGCCAGCTCTCCGGCGGCCAGCAGCAGCGGGTGTTCTTGGCGCGGGCGCTGGCGCAGGAGGCCGAGCTGTACTTCATGGACGAGCCGTTCGCCGGCGTCGACGCGGCCACCGAGCGGGCGATCATCGAGGTCCTGCGCACCCTGCGCAATGATGGCAAGACGGTGATCGTCGTCCACCACGACCTGCAAACCGTGCCAGAATACTTTGATGAGATCGTGTTGCTGAACATGCGGGTCGTCGCCAGCGGGGCGATCCAGGATGTCTACACGCGGGATAATCTGCAAAAAACCTACGGCGGCAAACTGACGCTGCTGGACCAGGCCGGCGAGGCCCTCGGCCGCGCCGCCAGCGGGGAGCCGATGTCGTGAGCGCGTCGCTGAACATCGTCCGCGACGAGTGGCCGGGCGTTGGTGAGGTCGCCCGGGTCATGACCTTTGGCGGCGGGTACAACACGAACGTCGTCCTCGGGGCGACCACGCTGCTCGGCATTGCGGCGGGCATTGTCGGGGTGTTCGCGCTCTTGCGCAAGCGGTCGCTGATGAGCGACGCGCTCTCGCACGCCACGCTGCCGGGCATCGCGCTGGCGTTCATCGCGGCGACGCTGCTGGGCGCGAGCGGCCGGACACTGCCGTGGCTGCTGGTGGGGGCGACAGTGTCGGGCGTCGTCGGCGTGTTGTGCGTGCAGTGGCTGCTGCGGGTGCCGCGGGTTCACGAGGACGCGGCGATCGGCATTGTGCTCAGCGTCTTCTTCGGAGCAGGGGCGGTGCTGGTGAGCGTGATCCAGCGGATGCCGGGCGCGGGCGGCGTGGACGGCTTCATCTTCGGCCAGGCGGCGGCGATGAGCCCGTTCGACGCCAAGCTCATGGCCGCCATCGCGATCGCGGCGGTGCTGGCGGCGGCGCTGCTCTTGAAGGAGATGGCCATCGTCTGCTTCAACGACGGCTTCGCCCGCGTCGACGGGTGGCCGGTGACGTTCATCGACCTCCTGATGATGGGGCTGGTGGTCATCGTGACCGTCGCCGGATTGCAGGCGGTGGGGCTGATCATGGTCGTGGCGCTCTTGATCATCCCGGCGGTGGCGGCGCGGTTCTGGACCGAGCGGCTGTGGCTGCTGGTGCTGCTGGCGGGCGTCATCGGCGGGCTCAGCGGCTACCTCGGCAGCGTGACGAGCGCGCTCTTGCCCCGCAAGCCGGCGGGGGCGGTGATCGTCCTCGTCGCCGGCGGGGTGTTCGCGCTGAGCATGCTGCTCGCCCCGCGGCGCGGCGTCGTCGCGGCGGTGGTTCGGCGGGCGCGGCTGCGGCTGAAGATCGCCGCCGACCACGTCGTCGAGACAACCGTCGAGCAGGGCGGCCGACTGACGGCGAGCGACTTCGCCCGCCTCGCCACGCTCCGCGGCTTCGGCCCGATCCTGCGCCGCTGGCTGCCACGGCACCTCCGCCGCCTAGGCCTGGCCCGATCCGACGGTGACGCGCTGGCCCTGACCCCCGCCGGCACCGACCGCGGCCACCGCGTCGCCCGCAACCACCGGCTGTGGGAGCAGTACCTGATCACCCACGCCGACATCGCCCCGAGCCACATCGACTGGACGGTCGACCAGGTCGAGCACGT
>CAYLSV010000119.1:0-9700 GCA_964386435.1 uncultured Tepidisphaerales bacterium | reverse complement strand
AGGTCGACTCCGGCAGCACCGACGGCAGCGTCGCGTTGGCAAAAGAGCTTGGCTGCCGCGTCGTCGAGCTCGACCTGAGCAAGCCCTTCACCGCCGCCCGCGCCCGAAACGAAGGCGCGGCCGCCGCCGGCGACGTCGAGTTTTACCAGTTCGTCGACGGCGACTGTGAGTTGGTCGAAGGCTGGGTCGGGCGGGCCGTGCAAGAGATGCGGGACAAGCCGAGGGCCGCCGGCGTTTGCGGCCGCCGGCGGGAGCGTTTTCCGGAGGCGACGAAGTACAACAAGCTCTGCGACATGGAATGGGACACGCCCATCGGCGAGGCGCTCGCCTGCGGCGGCGACGCCCTGATCCGCCGAACCGCCTTCGACGAAGTCGGCGGCTACAACCCCGCCGTCATCGCCGGCGAGGAACCCGAAATGTGCGTCCGCCTGCGCGACAAAGGCTGGCAAATCTGGCGGATCGACGCCGAGATGACCCTGCACGACGCCGCGATGACCAGTTGGCGGCAATGGTGGAAACGCAACGTCCGAGCCGGCCACGCCTACGCCGAAGGCCTCGACCACCACCCGCCATTCCGGCGGAAAGAGGTGCGCAGCAACTACGCGTACGGCTTGATCGTGCCAGCAGTAATTCTGGTGACGCTGGTGCTTCTTCTGCTTACATTTGTAAGCGCGTTGTTCTTGAGACTACCAATCCAAGGCTGGCAAGCCATTGCTGTGACAGCAGTCGCATCATTGGGGGTGCTGACGCTACTCGGTTACGGTTCGCTGATCTACAAGGTCAAAAAGCACCGTCTACAGCGTGGTGATGATCAGGCATCAGCCGGGAGCTATGCGTCAGCCGTTGCGTTAAGCAAGGTTCCTCAGGCAATCGGGCAGCTCAAGTACCATCTTAATAAACGCCGCGGCAAGCAGGCGACGATCATCGAGTACAAAGGGGCGACGGCGTGAGCGGCAGTATGCAAGGAAATTCTGTAGCTGCAACGATCGTGTGTAGCTGCGACCTGACAGGTCGCAGTGGGTGCGTCGAGACTCGAGAACTCATCGGGAGACAAGAGACAACGAGGGTCGACACTGCGGGCTGTCAGCCCGCAGCTACGTCGACTCTCGAACGCTGTGCGGGAATGGGGCGATGACGTTCCCGATCGCCTACGTCAGTGGGTTGTTTCCGAAGGCGTCGGAGACGTTCGTCTACCGAGAGGTCCGTGAGCTGCGGCGGCGGGGGTGGCCGGTGCACACGTTCACGCTGCGGGAGCCGGAGGAGGTGGGCGAGGATCTGGCGGATTTGGCCGAGGAAACAGAGGTTGTGTACGATCGCCGGTTCCTGCCGTGGCCGACGGTGGATGCGGTGTGGCCGGGGGAGCCGACGTCGGTGAGCGGGCGGGGAAAGTTGATGATTCAAGCGGCCGCCGGGCGGCGGCTGGGGCGGCGGCTGAAGGAGTTGGGCGTGCGGCACGTCCACGCCCACTTCGCCCATGCCCCGGCCGGGGTGGCGATGTACGCGGCTCGATTCGCCGATCTGCCGTTCAGTTTTACCGGGCACGCGAACGATCTGTTTCAACGCCGCCACCTGCTGCGGCGGAAGTTGGAGCGGGCGGCCTTCGTCAACTGCATCAGCGAGTGGCACGGCGACTTCTATCGGAAAATCCATGCGGGCGGATGCTACGATGTGGTTCGATGCGGCGTGGATACTGACGCTTTCTCACCGGCTGGATCAACATTCGAGAAGCGCGTGCTCACGGTCTGCCGGCTTGTGGAGAAAAAGGGCATTGAGGCGCTGGTGCGAGGGCTGCCGGAAGGGTGGAAGCTGACGGTGGCCGGTGACGGGCCGGAGCGGGCAACGCTCGAAACACTGGCCGATGATCGCGTGACGTTTCTGGGGAACGTGACAAACGATCGGGTGCGGCAGTTGTTGGGCGAACATGATGCCTTTGCCTTGCCCTGTCGGACGGATGCCAATGGGGATCGGGACGGGATCCCGGTGGTCTTGATGGAGGCGATGGCGGCGGGGCTGCCGGCGGTGAGCGGCGATCTGCCGGCCATCCGGGAACTGATCGAGCACGACACGAGCGGTCTGCTCATCGACGGCAACGCAGCGGATACGGCCCAACAGGTCGGGGCGGCGCTGCGGCGGTTGGAGGATGAGCCGACGCGGCAACGGCTCGCGGCGGCGGGGCGGCGGCGGGTGGAGAAAGAGTTTTCGCTGCGGGTCAACGTGGATCGGCTGGAAGCGCTGCTTCATCAGACCACTGCCAGGTGAGGCGGTTGCGGTATCTTCCGGGAGAATGGGCAACCGTGTCGTAGCCGCGGCCGACGCCGGTGCCGGCGAGGGTGACGAAGACGGCCGCCGGGGCATCGCGGCGGTCGCCTTCGATGGTGAAGACGATCGCGTTCTGCGGCACGCCCCAGCCGGCCGTCGGCGAGGGCTCGACGCTGGCGTGGGCGGACCAGTCGGCAAGGGTGAGTTCGGCCACCGGCTCGCCGTTGTCGCGGAAGGTCATCGTCAATGATTCGCCGCGCGTGAGCCGGCCTTCGGCGAGCGTCTTGAAAGGCCCCTTCTCGCCGCTGCTGGCCTCGAGGATGGCGAAGCGATGACCCGGCAGCAGCGTGGCGAAGCGGGTCGGCTGGCCAATCGGATAGTCGCTGGGCAGCACGTCGATCGGCTCGCCGGGACAGGGGGAAAAGGTGACGGTGAGCGATTCGTGGCCGGTGAGGATCAGCGTCGTGTAACTGTTGAGGTGGGAATGCACCACCTCCGGCACCTCGACGACGATGTCCGCGCGAAGCTCAAGCGCCTCCGCCAACCCTGAAGACAAAGGTAGCTGCGACCACATTTGGTCGCAGTCCGGTCCGTTGCTCACGCTCGGCTGCGACCAGGTGTGGTCGCAGCTACCTTGAGGTTCCAACATCATGTGGTGAGTCACGACCATTGTGCCGTCCGGCGTTTGGTAGTCGTCCTGCCACCGCAGTCGGTCGGGGTCGCGGACGCGGCGGCCCTGTACTCGGTAGTCCGGCGGGCTCAGCAGCGTCCAGCACGCGTCCGGGGAGCGGCTGATGAAGCTCAGCAGCGGGTCGATCTGCACGGCGTAGCGGCCGCGTTGGGTGAGGAGGCTGCCGTTGCGGGTGAGGCCGGGCGGGAGCTGGTCGGCCGGTTGCGGCTCGACGATTGACACGTTGGTGGCAGTTGTCGGTATAGAGCCGCGCTGGGCGAGGACGGCGACGACGGCGATCGGGGCAAACAGGCAGCCGGCGAAGGTTCGCCATGTCGGCCAGCGGCGGGTGGCGGCGCAGTGGACGGCGAGGCCGAGGACGAGGCCGGCGGTGGCGGCGAGGATGAAGACGAGGAAGCTGGTGGCGAACGTGATCGGAAAGATGATGCGGCTGAAGATGCCTGCTACGAGCCAGAAGGCGGCGAGGGTCAGGATGGCGGCGGCGGCGTGGGTGGATCGGCGGGTGAGGGGGCCGGCCGGACCTCCGCCGCGTGGCGGCGGGGCTGATTCTGCGGTGGGACGTTGCGGGGCAGTGAGGTTCCAGAGGCCGTAGAGGGCGATGGCGGCGATGCCCCAGGCGATGGGGCCGTTGGTCCAGGTGCGGAGGCTGGCGAGGCCGAAGCCGCTGGGCATGAACCACCACCACGTGATGGCCGCGGCGGCGTGCAGCAGCAGGGCCGTGGCGGCCAGGGAGCGGGCGGTGGGCAGGAGCAAGCGTCGGGCGGTCATCGGGCCGATGAAGCGTAACATGGGTGCCCCGCTGATGAACGCCGCCGCCGAACAACGTCAGACTGCCGCCGGTCGCCGGTACTGCCTGATCGCGCCCTGCCGCGATGAGGAGAAGTACATGGAGCGGACGCTGCAGAGCGTGCTCGACCAGAGCGAGCCGCCGGCGTTGTTCATCGTCGTCGACGACGGCAGCACCGATCGGACGCCGGAGATTTTGCGGCAGTGGCAGCAGAAGATGCCGTACCTGAAGATCGTCACTCGCGCGGACCGCGGCGACCGCAAGCTCGGCGGCGGGGTGATCGACGCGTTCTACGCCGGTTACGAAATTACCGCGCCGCGTGAGTTCGATTACGTCTGCAAGCTAGATTTGGATCTGGAGCTGCCGCCGACGTACTTCGCGACGCTGATGGACAAGATGGCCGCCGACCCGCGGCTCGCGAGCCTCAGCGGCAAGCCGTACATGGAGCTTGATGGCCGTCTCGTCAGCGAGAAGTGCGGCGACGAGAACTCCGTCGGCATGGCCAAGTTTTACCGAAGCGACGCCTTCGAGCAGATCGGCGGGTTCGTGCGGGAGCTGATGTGGGACGGCATCGATTGCCACACCGCCCGGCTCTACGGCTGGAAGACCGGCAGCCTCGACGAGCCGGCGCTGCGGTTCACGCACCTTCGGCCGATGGGCACGAGCCACAAGAACTGGTGGACCGGCCGGGTCCGGCACGGTTGGGGCCAGCACTTCATGGGCACCGGGCCGAGCTACATGCTGGCCAGCGCCGCCTACCGCATGACCCGGCCGCCGCTGGTCGTCGGCGGCCTGGCGATGCTGTGGGGCTACGGCAAGCGGGCGGTGAGCCGCGAGCCGCGGTATGCGGGGCCGGACGGCTTTCGGAAGCTGCTGAACCGTTGGCAGTGGGCGAGCCTGATCAAAGGAAAGCGGCGGGCGACCGAAGCGCTGGACGCCCAGCAGGCCGATTGCTGGCAGCCGCCGGCGAAACACCCCTGAACAAGGGCGTTGCGGCAAATCGCATGAAGGCGATGATGGTGGCGCAGGCCGCAAGGTCGAGCCGGATTCCCGATGATCTTGCGGAACACGACGCCGTGCGGCGTCGTCGCGAGGTTGGCGGGCGGTTCTTCTTCGGCCGGTCGCGTTGTCCACCATGCCACAGCTTCCCCAAGTTGCCTCACCGGCTCACGCCGCACAAGCCGCACCGTCGGCGGCGGCGGCCGCACAATCGGGTGCGACAGCGGGGGCCCAAAATCTTGATGTGGTTGCTGCTGCGGCAACAATGGGCGGCGTGGCCGGTGAGGCGACTCGCGGAAAAGATGCCGGTCGGGTCGATAAACCCGATCCGAATGCCGATATCACGCAGGAAGCCGCTCCCGATTCGCCGTCGATGGACTCAATGGCCGGCGATTCGTGGTCCGGCCCGTTGTGGACCTGGTCGCCCAGCCGGCGCGGCCGGGATGGGGCAAACGTCGTCTCGGACCTCAGTTACATGGTGACGCTCAGCCCGCCCAACTCGCCCCCCACTCCCGTCGTGCCCGGCGGCGAGGACACGCCGCGCCTCCCGATGGACCCCGACCCCGCCGATGCTCCTGAGATGCCGCGGACCGTGGAGCTCCGCAGCGTCGAGTTCCATGCCGTCACCGCCCGGCAGGCCGTGACGCACATCCTCGGCAGCCTGGCGGCGGGCAAGGGCGGCGTCGTGGTCACGCCGAACCTCGACCACCTCCGCCGCTGCGAAACCGATTTGAGCTTCGGCGCCCTGCTCAGCGAGGCCGACCTGGTCCTTGCCGACGGGATGCCGCTGATCTGGGCGAGTCGGATTCTGGGCCGGAACCTGCCGGAGCGGGTGGCGGGCAGCGATTTGATCACCACGCTCTCGGTCGCGGCGGGCCACGCCGGGCGGAGCGTCTTTTTGCTCGGCGGCGAGCCGGGCACGGCCGACGGGGCGGCGAAGGTGCTCATCGACCGCAGCGGCGGAGCGCTCAAGATCGCCGGCACCTACTGCCCCGACTTCGGCTTCGAAAACGACCCGGCCCAAATGGCCCAGATGATCGAGGCGTTGCGCGAGGCCAAGCCGGACATCGTGTTCGTCGGGCTTGGCTCGCCGAAGCAGGAGAAGGTCGTGGACATCATCCGCCACAACCTGCCGCAGACGTGGTGGCTGGGCGTGGGGGTGAGCTTCAGCTTCTTGTGCGGCCACGTGCAGCGGGCGCCGATTTGGGCCCAGAAGATGGGGCTCGAGTGGCTGCACCGCGTGTGGCAGGAGCCGGGGCGGTTGCTCAAGCGGTACTTCGTCCACGGCATCCCGTTCGCCGGCAAGTTGATCAGCGGCTGCTTCAAGGAGCGGATGGGCATGGAGAACCCGGCCCCCGGCCGGTACCGCCGGCCGCCGAGCTACGCCGCCGGGGCACCCTCGACCGCCGCCAAGGCCGCCGGGACGTCGGAGCTCACCGGCAGCGGCGGCCGTAGACACGGGGCGGTGGGTGACGCGATGGCCCCCCGGCTTGACAAGGCCGCACGCGGCGAGGCCGGCGAGGACGTGGCCGACGACACGCCGGGCTCGCAGAAGGTGCTGGGGCGGCTGGCCTTGGTCGTGCTGCTGGGCGGCAAGCTGCGGCACGACCGCTTCACCGGCAGCCTCGACCGCTCGCTGCTCGAAATGCCCCTCGGCGACGGCCACGACTTGCTCGACCACTGGCTGGCCGGCATCGACAAGCTGGCCGAGCACGCCGGGCTGGACCATCTGCCGGCCCACGTCTCGCTGAACCTCGGCGAGGAGCGGCAACTTTCCCGCAGCCTCGGCCGGGCCTCCTGCGAGAGCGGGGCCGACAAAGGCCATTACCGCGGCACGGCCGGGGTGCTGCGCGACCTCGCCGAGAACCTCGACGACGACGCCCAACTGCTGGTCGCCAACGCCGGGCAAATGCTGCTCGAGCCGCTGCCGGCCTTGGCGCGAACATTGGCGGCGAAGAAGGGCGACGTGACGATTGTCAGCCACGACGACGGCACGCCTAGCGGGTTGATGCTCGTTCGGGCCGGAGCGTTGCGGAGCGTGCCGGACGAGGGGTACCACGACATGAAGGAACAGCACTTGCCCAAAATCGCCGAGAAGGAGGGCATGACGGTGAAGGTGCTGCGTTGCCGCCGGCCCACGGCGTTGCCGATACGGACGTTGGGCGACTACATCGCCGCGTTGCGGCTGCGGCACGCCCCGATGGCAGCCCGGCGGGGCGAGGTCGACCCGCTGGATGACGGCATGGGGGCTCACCACGCCAAGCGATTTGATGTCGTTGAGCCCGGTGCCGACGTCGCCGCCGATGCCCATCTGCACGACACCGTCGTCCTCGCCGGCGGCCGGGTCGAGAGCGGGGCGAATCTGGCCCGCAGCCTCGTCACCCCCGGCGGCGTCGTCTCGGCGGGGCAGGACGTGCTCGACGAGATCGTCACCGGCCCGCTGCTCCAGCGCGACGGCGAACCGCTCAAGGCAGGTGCGGCATGACGACCGTTGATTACCCGACCTACACCGACGGCCGCACCGCCGCCCGGTACATTGACATCGACGCCGACGTGCCGCGGCCGTGGCGGGTGCCGCGGCTGACGTACAAGCATTTGCTGCTGGCCGCCGTGCTCGCGATTGCCGGCATCTTCGTGACGCTCGACGCGTGGCGCGACATCTTCGAGTACGCCGTCGCCGATGCCGAGTACAGCCACATTTTGCTCGTGCCGATCGTGGCGGCGTGGTTGGTCTACGTCCGCCGGGCACGGTTCCGCCACTGCCGGGCCAGCGGGTTTCTGATCGGGCCGTTGGTGGTGGCGATGGGGTGGTTCGCGTACTGGTGGGGCTTCAACAATCGGGCGACGGCGCTTTACCACGGCGGGGCCGTCCTCGTCATGGTCGGCGGCATCGCGGCGGCGCTGGGGAAGAACGCAATCTTGCGGTTCCTGCCGGCGTTCGTGGTGCTGGCGTTCCTCGTCGTCGTGCCGGGGCAACTTCGGCAGGATGTGGGGCAGTACCTTCAGGTCTGGACGGCCCGCATCTGTGCGGCGCTGTTCAACGTCGTCGGCATCGACGTCGCGGTCAGCGGCAACGCCTTGACGGTGAATGGGCAGGACGTGCTGATCGCCGAGGCGTGCAACGGGATGCGGCTGGTGTTTCCGCTGATCTTGATCGGGTTCGCCTTCTGCTTCGGGCTGCCGCTGCGGCAGGAGACGCGGATCGGGCTGCTCTTGCTGACGCCGTTCATCTGCTTGGTTTGCAACGTCGTCCGCACGCTGCCGGTCATCTACCTGATCGGGCAGTACGGCCGGGACCACGCGTTGCCGACGCTGGTGCACGACATCGGCGGGTGGCTGATGCTGCCGGCGGCGTTCGGCATCCTGTATGCCGTGATCATGCTGCTCCGTTGGGCCGCGCTGCCGGTGGATCGTTATCGCTTGGCCGCCCGGACGTGAACCCGTTGCCATGAGCAAAATGCCGAACAACCGCCGCTTGCCCCGCGTGGCCCCGTTGTTGGTCATCGGGATGCTGGCGTGCATCGTGATCCAACGCGGCAGCTACAGCGGCCCGGCGACCTACGCCGAATACCACGCCGCCGCCGCCACGGCCGTGGCCGCGATCCCCGACCGCTTCCCGATGGGCTGGG
Source organism: uncultured Tepidisphaerales bacterium (assembly GCA_964386435.1). GTDB lineage: Bacteria > Planctomycetota > Phycisphaerae > Tepidisphaerales > Tepidisphaeraceae > CAYLSV01. The sequence continues at coordinate 1,335 of CAYLSV010000119.1, read as the reverse complement.
TCGGCGAGGATCAAGAAGTCCCCGCCTCGGCCGTCCAGTTGCTTCGGCCCAACGCGTTGCGGTACATCGTTTATGAGAACCTCGGCCACCGCTTCGAGGGCTGGACGCCGCGGGCCGGGCTGCTGGTGGTGCAGTGTCGCCGGGCGTTGGACATGGTGGGGCACTACCCGCTGAACTGCTACCCGGCCATCGGCTGGACGACGGCCGGCGAGGAGCCGCGGATCTGGGTGGTCGAGGGCCGGCAGATCGAGGGCGTGGAGTATCAGTTTGTCCGCGTCCGCGACGGCATCGAGCGGCGGCGGACGGTGTACAACTTCATGATCGTCCCCGGCGTCGGCACCGTGCCGGACATGGCCGGGGTGCGGCTGGCGGCCGACGATTACCGGCAGCGCTACTATGGGGCCGGTCAGGTGCAACTCGTGTTCGACGGCCCGTTGGCGGCCGGGGACCGGGCGGCGCGGGACGAGATTTTTGGCGAAATCCTGGCCCGAGCGCTGCCGGCGATCGACACCCTCGTCGGCGACCTGCCCGAGGACCAACCGGTGGCCGCGGCGGGCGAAGCGGAGAATAAGCGTGAGTTCGTCCACGGCATCCGGTAAATTGGGCCGATAGGGCAGAAGGGGCCGTGACTGCCGATTGGCGGCGTTGGCCCGGTGAGACGGAAGATTCGAGTGAGTTCGAGCAGTTGGAACCCGAGGCGAGTGAGGCAGCAACGATGAGTCAGAACCCCCGCGACATCATGCCCTTCGGTTCGCCGAACCCCTCAACCCGCGGCGACGTCTGGGGCGGCCAGGGCGGCGGCAACCCGAACACCATGCTCGCCCTCAGCCAGCCCGGCGCCGGATCGCTGGCCACCAGCACCGCGATGCCTCAGAGCGGCAACGCGATCAACAAGGTCCAGCGGCTGTTCCGCGGCCGGTACCACATCGCCATCCCGCTGGTGCTGCTCTGCGGCGCGGCCGGGGCGGCTTGGGGGTGGACCAGCGCTCAGCCCAGCTACCGCGCCGAGGGCGTGGTCAGCTACAGCCCGTACATCGAGTCCATCGACTCCGCCGAGCAGCTCCGCGGCTTCTACCGCGAGTTCATGAACACCCAAGCCCGCGAGATGCGCAGCCCCAAGGTCATCGAGCAGGCCATGGAAACCGACGTGTGGGAAGACTTCGGCGGCCCGCAGCCCAACGAGGGCACCATCGGGGCGTTCCAAAGCGGCGTGACCGCCGACTTCGAGGAGGGCAGCCAGAACATCCGCGTCGTCACCCGCCACACCGACCGGCAGCAGGCCCAGAAGATGCGCGACGCGCTCCTCGAAGCCGCCCGCGTCGATTATGCCGACAG
>CAYLSV010000118.1:0-9780 GCA_964386435.1 uncultured Tepidisphaerales bacterium | reverse complement strand
CCACCACCGGCAGATAGTGCACCAGCCCGCTCACCCAACCCGCCGAACGCCCAGCCGACGACGATCTCCCACATGTGCGGCTTGCGGTGCCTGTCTCTAACGAACCTGAACCAGTGGCCGCGAGGCTGCTGCACACCCGTCGGCGTTAGCACGGCCGAATAGCTTGAGATGCCGTTGACGTCGCTGCCGTGGACTGATAATTCTCCGTCTTCGTGGGTGCCGCTCCACGTCCAGATAATCACACCGAATCGCGTCCAGAATTCGCTGCGCTGCAACCCCGTTTCCTGCGGCGAGCGGGGCACCAAGTTTCGTCCCACCACCTGCCCCCGCACCGCCTCGGCCGACCCGACCGCCGCCGGGTCCAGCGGCAGCGGCACCTCGTTCAGCGCCGCCACCTGCCACGCCCGCAGCTCCGCCGACATCGGCTCCCCGCCATGCAACACCTCCGCCACCCATTCCCGTTGCTCGGCCGATAGTTCCCCCGCCTCCACCCGCGGCGGCACCGCCGCCGTCTCCACAAACGCCCGCCGGTCGGCAAACTCCCACGCCGCCCGCACCCCGCCCCACACCATTGCCAACGACTCCACCGCCATCACCGGGCCCATGATCGTCAACGCCACCAATGCCGCCCCCCACCACGTCCACCGCCGCCGAGGCGGAACAGCATACTCGAGCATCTCGGCCACGCCTGGAGTGTATTGACGCAAAGCACCACCGGTGCGAGCATGCCTGTAGCTGCGGTCCCTGCCGCAACAGACGCCGGTCGCCAGGCGAGGGGCTGAAGCGGGATATGACTCTCGAGACGTCCAAGCGCCGCAGAAACCCCCACCGCCGCGTGGGCGGCGGGGCTACACACGCTTTGTTCACCACACGCAGAGCGTGCGAAGCTCCGCCGTCACCACGGCGGTTGGGGCTTCTGCGATGCTGAAAAAGAAGTCGACGTGCGAGGTGTAGTTGAAGTCGCTGGCACCTTCCCCCCGACGCGTGGCGGCGGGGTCACACACGCTCTTGTCAGCGCATGGAGAGCGTGCGAAGCCCCGCCGTTACCACGGCGGTGGGGGCTTTTGCGATGCTGAAAAAGAAGTCGACGTGCGAGGTGTAGTTGAAGTCGCTGGAACCTTCCCTTCACGCGTGGCGGCGGGGTCACGCATGCTTTTGTCAGCACATGGAGAGCGTGCGAAGCCCCGCCGTTACCACGGCGGTGGGGGTCTCAGCGACGCACGTGACCGCGAGAGTTCCCGCGCCCCTCACGCCGCGCTGCGGCCGGCTTGGAGGAGGCTCAGGGGGGTGGCCCTTGCCGCGCGCAGGGCCGGCTCGGCGGCGGCGAGCAGGCTGACGAGGACGACGGCGGCGGCGCCCAAACCGACCACGCCCCACGGGACGTCGAGCGGGTGCTGGAAGCCGATGAGCTGAGCGGTCACGCGGCGGGCGTTGAGGGCCAGCAGCATGCCCGCGGCGAGGCCGAGCAGGGTGCCGACCGCGCCGAGCAGGGCCGCCTCGGCGAGGACGATTTTCATGAGGCCGGTGCGGGTGACGCCCAGGGCGCGGAGCAACCCGAACTGCCACTGCCGGCTGCGGACGCTGGCGATCACGGCGTTGGTCACGCCGAAGCTCGCCACGCCCATCGCCGCCCACGCCACGAAGCTGGCCATCTGCAGGATGCGGCGGAACGTCGTCTGGATGTCCTCTTTGAGGGTGCGGACGTCGGCGATGTTCAAACCGGTGCGGCCGAGCTCGGCTTGGAGCTGCGCGACCATCGCGTCGCGCTCGGCCCGCTTGCCGTCGATCTTGTCGAAGCTCGGCACGTCGCTGCGCAAGTTGGCCGCGACGATGCGGGCGTCGGTGACGCCGAAGATGTTCTCGGCATCCTCGGCCGTGGCGAAGACGGTGCTGGCGGCCTCGCTCTCGAACTGCTCGGCGAGGTCGAACTGCCCGATCATGACGTCCAGCCCCGGCGAGTTGACCACCGCGGCGACGGTGAAGTCGAGCTCGCCCTTGGGCGTCGAAAGCGGGAACGGGTCGCCGACGTCGTAGCCACGGAGGCGGCGGAATTCCTCGGTGATGATAATCGCCTGGCCGCCCCGGAGCAGGGCCAGCGCTTCCTCGCGGTTGCCGCGGACGAAGGTGAGGTTGAGCATGTCCAACAGCTGCTCCGGCTCGGCGGCGAGGCAGGTTGTCGAGTTGGGCATCCGGGTCGCCGCCAGCGCCCACGGACTGTCGCCGAGCCTCGGGTGGAACAGGTACACGGGCATCACGTCCGGCGAGCCGTCGGGCCGGGCGGCGATCTGCGGGGCATTGGCGATGGCTTGTTGATCGCTTGGCGAGAGGCCGCGGAAGTCGCCGAGGTCGGTGTAGATGAAGACGTCCGGGAAGCCGTCGGGCAGTTGCCAGCCACCGATGGCGGTGTTGCCCTGGACCTGCATGATGACGAGCGTGGAGAGGCCGACCATGAGCGCCGCGGCGGTGCCCGCCGCCCGCCAGAGGCCGCCGGTGAGTTGTTGCCGCAAGAGCGCCGCGTCGTTCGTGAACAGCCACCCGGCGAGCAGCGCCAGCCCCGCGACCATCACCACCGGCAGCAGCAGCAACCCGCCGACGGCCGGCAAAAGCGTCGCCGCCGGCACGTCCTTCGCCCCGGCCACCCCGACGAGCCAGAGGCCGCCGAACACGCTCGCCGCCAGCACCGCCAGACCGATCGGCACGCCGACTTTCGCTTTTCTCCCCAGAGAAAGGCCGAACAATGCCACCTTCTCCACCGCCCACACCGCCGCCGGGGCGAGCAGGAAGAAGCCGATCATCAAGGCCGGCACGCCGACGAAGATGTGCCCGTAAAATCGCACCGCCCGCTCGTCGTCCGGGAACAACCCGAACATTGTCGGCAGCGGCGTGTCGTCGGGCGAGAAGAGCAGCGCCGTGTCGAACGCCGCCAGCAGCACGCCGACGCCGACCAAGAGCCACGGCACCTTCGACCCGTTGCCGCCGGCTTGGGGGCTCATCGCCGAGAGCGGGTCGGTCCGCACCGCCCGCCACGCCGGCAGCAGCCCGGCGACGATGGCCGCGACGCCCATGCCGACGGTCGCCACGACCATGCCGAGGCCGCTGATCTGGATGTCGTCGCCGAGCACGTCGCTGAAGATCACGCTCAAAAACTGCACGCTCGCCAACCCCAGCGGCAACCCGATCGCCACACCCAGCGCCACGATGATCAGGCCCTCGCCCAGCACGCTCGCCGCCACCTGCCACCGGCCGGCGCCGATGGCCCGCAGCATTGCCAGCATCCGCTGCCGCTCGGCGACGCCCATCGACAGCGTGGTGAAAACGATGAACGATCCGGCCAGGAGCGTGACGCTGCCGCCCATCAGCGCCAGCAGCCGCATGCCGAGCATCATGTTGTCGATCTCCTCGCGGGTCTCGCGGGTCAGGTCGACCTCCCACCCGTTGGCCGCGGCCAGGGGTTCGAGCTCGTCGGCGAGGGCGGCCGGCTGCACACCCGGCTCGACCTCGATGAACACGGTGCTCACCGCCCCGCCGCCCTCGGCGTCCAGCGCTTGCAGCGCCGCCAGCGGCACGTAAGCGGTTGTCATCGCACCGGCAATGATGCGGGGTTTGTCGACATAACCGACGACCTCGAACGGCACCGGCCCGTCAGCGGTCGGCAGCTCCAGCACGTCGCCCGGCGAGGCGTCGAGGCGGGTGAACGCGCCGGGGTCGAGGTAAATCTGCCGGGCCGTCGCCGAGTCGAACTTGAGCCGTTGCGAGTCGTCGCCGGGCTCGATGTCGATGAGCGTGCTGACCGTCACCGGCAGCCTGGCCTTCGTGTCGTCGCCGTCGGTGACGCCCTGCACGTTCACGCCCACGGTCTGGTCGTTGAGCGTGATCGGCAGCCGGCGCACCAACCGCGGCACGGCGGTGCGCACGTCCGGCCGGGCCTCTATGGCGGCGGCATCATCCACCGTCAGCGGCGTGCCGCGGTCGGGCATGATCCGGAGGTCCGCCGAGCCGAGTTGTTCCTGGAAGAAGCCCAGCGCCGCCGACTCTACCGTTTTGTAGCCGCTGGTCACGGCGACCATCAGCATGACCGCCGCCGCCACGGCCAACGCCGTCAGCACGGCCCGTGTCGGCCGGGCCGTGAGGTTCGCGACGATGAGCTTCGGAACCGCACGCATCAAAAGATCTCCGGGATATGCGAACAACACGACGCGCCGACACCGTGAGGTAGCTGCGACTCGGCGAGTCGCAGTCCGGTTGTTTCACCGCACCCGGTCCGACTGCGACTCGCCGAGTCGCAGCTACCTTCGTGTTCGTAACGCGTCTGGATCATCGCGGGGTTCAGGTGCCGACCAATGCGTGGTACTTTGCGGCGACGGTGTCGGGTTCGGGCTCGTCGCCTTCGTTGTCGAACCGCTCGATCAGCTTGCCGTCGCGCATTACCGCAATCTCGGCGGCGAAGGCGGCGACGCTCGGCTCGTGGGTGACCATCACGATCGTCTTGCCGTGCAACAGCGCCAGATCGCGGAGCAACCCGCAGACCTGCCGGCTGTTGGCGCTGTCGAGGTTGCCGGTCGGCTCGTCGGCCAGCACCACGGCCGGATCGGCGACCAGCGCCCGGCCGATGGCGACGCGTTGTTGCTCGCCGCCGGAGAGGGCCTCGGGCCGGTGGTTGCCGCGGTGGCCGATTTGCAGCACATCGAGCAACTCGTCGACCTTCGCCATGCCGGCGGCGTCCGCCCGGCCATCCAAAGCCAGCGGCAGGGCAACGTTGTCGCGGGCCGAGAGCGTGGGGATCAAATTGAACGCCTGGAACACGAGGCCGATTTCCCGGCGGCGAAACAGCGTCAGTTGCCGGTCGCTCATCGTCGCGACATCGTTGCCGCGGACCAGCACCTGGCCGCCGTCGGGGCGGGTCAGGCCGGCCATGAGGTTGAGCAGCGTGCTCTTGCCGCTGCCGCTGGCGCCCATCACGGCCAACAGCGATCCGGCGGCGACGTCGAGCGAAACGCCGTCGAGGGCGGCGACGGGCTTGTCGCCCTGCTTGAACGTCTTGCGAGCCTCCACCACGCGCAACGGCAACACTTCGGCTTGTCCCAACATCTGCGGCGCGGCCATCGAACCGGCAGTGTAGCGGCCGCCGCCGCCCGCCGCCGCTTGACCCGTGGCTCGGTGACAACGGCCGGTTTCTGATATGCTCGCGGCCGTGCTGCTCACGTTGTTCCTGTCGCTGAACCTGCTCGCCCCCACCACCCGTCCCATGTCAAACGAAGGCCGATCCGCCGAGTTCGAGAAACTGCTCGCCGCCGACGCAAAAGTCGAGAAAATCGCCGACGGTTTTCAGTTCATCGAGGGCCCCGCATGGCTCGACGGCGGCCTCGTCTTCAGCGACATCCCGAATGACCGGCTGCACTTCTACAAAAACGGCGAAGTCTCCGTCTGGCGGGAACCCAGCCGCAACGCCAACGGCAACGTCGTCGATCACGATGGGCACCTGGTGACCTGCGAGCACGGCAGCCGCGTCGTCAGCCGGACGAAAAGTGGCGAACGCACCGTGATCGCCGACGAGTGGGACGGCAAGAAGTTCAACTCGCCCAACGACGTGCAGAGCAAAAGCGACGGCACGCTCTGGTTCACCGACCCGTACTGGGGCCTGCCGGCGAAGCAGCGGGAAGAGCTGATGGAGTACGGCGGCTGCTACGTTTTTCGCCTCGACCCCGATGGCAGCGTGACCTCCGTCGCCACCGACTTCAAGCGGCCCAACGGCCTGGCGTTCACCGCCGACGAGAAGACGCTGTACATCGCCGATGATCAGGAAAAACATATCCGCCGGTTCACCGTCAACGACGACAACACGCTCTCCGGCGGCGAAATCTTTTGCACCATCGAGCCCGGCGTGCCCGACGGCATCCGCGTCGACGAACACGGCAACGTCTGGACCACCGCCGGCAACGGCGTCCAAGTCTTCGCCCCCGACGGCACTCACCTCGGCACAGTGGAAGTCCCCGAATCCCCCGCCAATTGCGCCTTCGGCGGCGACGATGGCCGCACCTTGTTCATGACCGCCCGCACCGGCCTGTACGCCATCCGCACCACCGTCCGCGACGCCCGCTCGGCACAGCGATAAACCGGACCTGCAGCACGTGGTGCTGCGGCTACCGCGTCCGAACGTCCAAGAGTCGTGGGTGCCGCGGGTTCGGATCACGGATTACCGCTCCAGCACCTCGGGATACAGCACCGCCCGCACCGGCACCTGGCGGCCGACGTTGTCGCGGTCGCCCTCGAACTGGCGGAAGAAGCCGGCGACCCGGACGCTCAGCCGGGCGCCTTCGGCGTCGATGATGATCTCGCCCGCCTCCGGCTGAAGCGTGCGGTCGCCGCCGGCGAGGAACAGGCCGTTGCGGGTGTCGCGGCGTTCGCTGCCTTCGTGCTGGAAGACCCACTCCGCCACCACCGGCCCGTCCTCGATGCCCCCGGCGAGGCCGCTTTGGCCGAGCACTTCGTCGACCGTCATGCCCTCGAAAAACATCTGGAAATAGAACGCGTTGCCGTCCCAATCGGCGTTCATCGCGTCGTCCGGGTCGTCGCTGAACAAAATCGCCTTCGTGCCGCCGTCCTCGGGGATGAGATGCAGCACGGCCGGGGCGAACATGACCGGGGCGTTGCCGACGTGCATCGCCGAGTCGAGCGTGGCGTCATCGATCGGATCAACTGCCGACCCACCCAGCCGCCGATTGGCCAGCAGCTCCGGCGAAATGTTCTGCACAATCGCCGGCCGGGTCGCTGGTTCTTCCACCGGGTCGCTTTGCACCGAGGGCGTGGGCACCTCGTTCGGCACCGGCGGCTCGATCGCCTCGTCCTCGCACCCGGCGAGCACAACGCCGCCGAGGGTGAGCAGGAAAATTGGGGTCCGCCAATGCGTCATCGTCTGCCTCCGGGGGTCGGTGCATCCTAGCAGACTGACACGCGCGGCGACGAGGGTGGGCATCCGGACCTGCGGCACGTGGTGCCGCGGCTATCGGGGGCATGACGGTGTGGCTTGCTCGCGGTAGCCGCGGCACCACGTGCCGCAGGTCCGGGACAATCACCCCTGCCCCGTCGCCTCACCCGGTGTGATTTCGCCGGCGAAGGCGTCGTCGTTGCGGGCGGGGTTGTTGACGTTGGCGGCGCCGGTGTTGCCGTCGTGTTCGACGTCGGGGGTGGGGCGGACGGTGCTGCCGTCGATGATCGGCTGGGTCTTGGCGTGCTCGGGCGGGTTGTCGGCGGGGGTGGCGGTTTTGTTCGGATCGCCCAACCCGATGAGGCTGTCGTCGCCGGCGTCGACGTCGCCGCCGCTGCTGCTGGCCCGGCCGCTGCTGTTGCCGCCGACCCCGGCGGTCCGGGTGCCCTCGCCGTGGCTGCGCATCTCCTTCTCGCCCGGCTCGTGCTGCTGAACGGTTTTGGCGGCGTAAGCCCGCTCGACCTGATCGTCGGCCGGGGCGCCGAAGTCGCCGTCGCCGCCGATTTGCTTGGCGGCTTCATCACTGCTGCCGACCTTGGGTTCGTCGCTCATGCCGTCCGCGGTGCAAGCGGCGTGCCGGCTACGCTGCGGTGTGAGCGAGCCGACCGTGATCTTCACCGAGGGCGGCCATCCGACGCCGCGGGCGTGGTTGGACGAACGCTGCCGCTGCTTTGACGTGCCGCCGGAGCGTGTGGGCGAGCATTCGGAGGCCGTCGGCCTGGTGGTCCGCAGTTACACGACAGTCAACAGTGATTTGCTGAATCGATTGCCGAACCTGAAGGTTGTCGGCCGCGGCGGCGTGGGGCTCGAGAGCATCGACGTCGCGGCGTGTCGGCGGCGTGGCGTGGAGGTCGTGTACACGCCGGACGCCAACACGAGGGCGGTCGCCGAGTTCGTCCACGGGCTGATGCTCAGGCTCGTGCGGCCGTGGCATTTGATGCCCGCCCCGCTGCCGGACGCCAATGGTTTTCTGCAACGGCGGAAGGACGCCGGCGAACACCTGGCCGACTTGACGCTGGGCGTTCTCGGCATGGGTCGGGTCGGCCGGGCGACGGCGCGGATCGCGCACCACGGGTTCGGCATGAAGGTGCTTTACCACGATCTCGCCGATGTCGCGGCCGAGGTGGACGTGCCGGCAACGGCGGTCGATTTGCCGACGCTGCTCGGCGGCTGCGACGTGCTGAGCGTCCACGTCGACGGCCGGCCGGGCAACCGCGATTTGCTCACCGCCGACCGTCTCCGCGGCGGCTTCCGCTGGCTCATCAACACCAGCCGCGGCCTCATCGCCCGCCCCGAGGCCATCGCCGACGCCCTCCGCACCGGCCCCCTTCAAGGCGTCGCCCTCGACGTCTACGACCCCGAACCGCCCGAACCCACCGGCGGCTACGACACGCTCGCCGCCGAGTTCCCCGACCGCGTGCTGCTCACCCCGCACATGGCCAGCCGCACCAAGCGGGCGGTGCAGAACATGAGCTGGGTCGTCCGCGACGTCTGGCGGGTGATCGCCGGGGAGCCACCCGAGCATTCGGCCCCGACCTGATCCGCCACGCTGGTGCGGGGGGCGGGTCACTTCTGCTTGTCCTGCTCGATCAGGTCGCCGAGGTTCAGAAACTCGATCATGTGTTGGTCGAACATCTCCTGGGCCTTGGGGTCCGAGAGGGGCAAGCGGAGCTCGTTGATGACTTTGGTGCCCATGCCCTTCCACTCCTCCCAGCTCTCCTGGCTGATGTTGGCGTAGATCAGCTCGCCCAGGCGGTTTCTGAAGGGTTGGCGTTTCATCCGGCTGCCGGGCTGGCCGGTGCGGACGTCAAAGACCTGGCCCTCGCCGACCTCGATCTTGGGGGCGACGCGTTTGGCTTCTTCCGGCAACTCATGACCGTGCTCGGCGAGCTTGGCGGCCATGGCGTCCTTCGGGATCGTGTCGCCCCGCTTGGCGGCCACCACCACGCCGGTTTTGAGCGTCTGGATCGCCGCGTCCTCCCGGCCGGCGGCCAGCTCGGCCTCGGCCTTGAGTTGGTAGGCTTTGCTGAAGTCGCTTTTGAGTGCGATGACGCGATCGAAACTGGCGATGGCCGCGTCGTGGTCGCCGGCGAGGTGCAGCTCGCGGCCGAGGGAGAAGTGGCCCAGCTCGTTGTCCGGGTCGTCGGCGGCCATCTTGCGGAACTGCGCCAGCCGGGCGGGGTCGGGAGTCATGCCCGACTGTAGCCGCCGGTCCGGTGCAACTCACTCGCAAGTGCCGGCGAACAGCAGCCCCGCGAGGCCGCCGATAGCCGCGCCCGCGGCCGCCACCAGAACCGACGGCCCGAGCACCAGACACGCCGCGCACGCCGCGGCCATGGCGAGTAGGAACACGCAGGGAACGTAATCATCATCGGCCCGCACGTGATCGTGTGCCGGGGCTACCGGCTGTGCGGCGGGCGGGGCAACGTGGGTGGGGGCGGTGGTCATGGCGTACTCGCGAGAAACGTCGGCGTGGTTGTGGGATAAGTCTGCCACCATGAGACACCGCATCGGCCCGGACGTTGGCGTACCTGCCCTTCCCGGCGGGGTCCATAACCGCTACATCGGCCACACGGGCGAGGTCCGATAACCCTTTCGCGTCCGAGAAAGCGGGTGCCCCCAGCTTCGGGCGGCTGTGGTGGGCCGCAGACACGGTTGGCGGACGAGCACCATGATCACGCCGCGGCGTTATCGGCGTCGAAAATCCCGATCGATGCGGCTCAAGATAGACCGTCCGACCCCGATCGGCTGCGAGCGTCGCCGAGGCCCCCACCGCCTCGTAGAGGCGGGGCTAC
>CAYLSV010000117.1:547-9831 GCA_964386435.1 uncultured Tepidisphaerales bacterium | reverse complement strand
GACGGCGTGGCAGGGGCTGCGGGATGCGTTGCGGCTGCGGGCCGGCGAGCGGGTGCTGATCGCCGGGGCGGGCGGCGGGGTGGGGCGGTACGCCGTGGCGTTGGCGACGCATCTGGGGGCCGAGGTGACGGCGGTGACGTCGCGGCCGGCCGACGGTTTTGGGGCGGCGGTCACAATGCTTGATCACGCCGAGCTGCCGGCGTCGGGCGAGTCCGACGCCGTGTTCGTGACATTTCGGCGGCACCCGCTAAGGCGTTATCTCAAGCTGCTGCGGCGGGGCGGGCGGTGCGTGCTGGTGGGCGGCAACGGGTACGGCTTCGCCGCGGTGCCGCTGTGGATGCCTTGGGCGCGGGTGAAGGGGCGGCGACTCTTGCCGCCGTTTTTGCAGCGACCGAGCCGGGCGGATCTTGCGGAGCTGCTGGCGCTGGCGGCGGCGGGCACGATTCCGGCGCGGGCCAACCGGGTGATCGTGCTTGACGAAGTCGGGGCGGCGCTGGCGGAAATGCGGAGCACCGGCGGGCGGGGCAAGACCGTGGCGCGGGTGGCGGTTTGAAAATCACCCGGCGATGACATTCCGCCAGCGCTTCGGGGTGGCCTCCCAGGCGGCGGCGTAGGTGGCAGGGAGGTCGAGCAGCACGTGGCGGCCGGGCTTGAGGAAAATGGGAAGCGGCGGGAGTGTATCGCCAACCGCGAGGGGTTCGGCGAAGAGTTCGAGCGGGCGGGTCGGCGGGTCGCCGGCGTCGAGGGCGGCGACCATCAGCGGCTTCTCCGGCGGGGCGTCCAGCGGGGCCAGGTTCAACTCCCGGGCGAGGCGGGGGATCAGGGCGTGCGGCTCGTCAGCGTTCGCGAGAGGGCGGGGCGGGAGGAGGTCGAGGATCGAGACGTGAACGCCGTGCTCCAAGGCGGTGGCGGCTTTGTCGACGAAGGCGTCGACGCTGCGGCGGCGATCCTTGTTGGCCGGGCTGGTCAGCTCGAGCAGGGCGATGAGGCGGTCGCCCGAGGCGTGGCGGATGGCGAGGGTCCGCGGCTCGGTGGCCGGCAGCGTCTCGGCAAGGTCCGGGGCGGCGGTGCGGTGGACGGCCAACGATGGGGCGGCCACGGCCGTGGCGAGGGCGGTGCCGCCGCCGGTGTCTTCCTCGACGTCGGCCATGATCTCGTCGGCGGCTTCCTGAAGCGCGAGGATGTCGGGCACGATCGGCGGGGCGGGCTTCTCGGCCTCGGCGTAGTAGCCTTGGGGCAGGGTGCCGCCGTTGAGAAAGCGCTTGATCTCGGCGATCCAGCTGTAGTGGAAGCTGTGCCAGGTGCCGGCGTCGACGCGGGTCCAGTCGTGGATGCCGAGGGCGGGCATGGGGCGGATGATAGCGGGACGGGCGGGTGCGTCAGTTGTGGTGAAACGCCTGGCTCGGGTGAACAGGCGGCGGGTTTTCGCGTAGAGTGAAGGCATGGCTGGAACCAACAAACGCGTCGTGATCGTCGGTGGTGGCTTGGCCGGGCTCGCCTGCACGGTGAAGCTCGCCGAGATGGGCGTCGAGGTCGATTTGCTGTCGATGGTGCCGGTGAAGCGGTCGCACTCGGTGTGTGCCCAGGGCGGCATCAACGCGACCAATGACATCGCCCGGCAGACCGGTTACTCGGAGTACATCCACTTCGACGAGACGGTGCTCGGCGGCGACTTTCTGGCCGACCAGCCGCCGGTGCTGGAGATGGCGAACGCGGCGCCGAAGATCGTGGATCTACTCGACCGCATGGGCGTGCCGTTCAACCGCACGGCCGAGGGGCAGCGGGCGCTGCGGCTGTTCGGCGGCAGCATGCACAAGCGGACGTTCTACGCCGGGGCGACGACCGGACAGCAACTGCTCTACGCCCTGGACGAGCAGACCCGCCGGCACGAGGCGATGGGGAACGTGAACAAGTTCGAGTTCTGGGAGTTCCTCTGGCCGGTGCTGCACGACGGGCAGTGCGTCGGCGTGGTGGCCCAGGACATGCGGACGATGGAGATCAAGACCTTCCGCGGCGACGCGGTGGTCATGGCGACCGGCGGCAACGGCTTGATCTTCGGCAAGAGCACGATGAGCGTCATCTGCACCGGCGGCGCGGCCAGCCGGTGCTTCCAGGCGGGGGCGACCTATGCCAACCCGGAGATGATGCAGGTCCACCCTTCGGCCATCCCCGGCGAGGACAAGTGCCGACTGATCAGCGAGTCGGCCCGCGGCGAGGGTGGCCGGGTGTGGGTGCCGCGGAAGAAGGAGGACGCCCGACACCCGAACGACATCCCGCGTGATGAGCGATGGTACTTCCTTGAAGAAAAGTATCCGAAGTACGGCAACCTCGTGCCGCGCGACATTGCCACCCGCGAGCTGTTCCAGGTCTGTCTCGACGGCTACGGCGTGGGCGGCGGCAACATGGTGTACCTCGACCTCACCGACCAGGTCGCCAAGATCGGCCGGGACGCGGTCACGAAGAAGCTCGGCGGCATCCTGGAGATCTACGAGAAGTTCGTCGGCACCGACCCGCTCGACGAGGCGATGAAAATCTTCCCCGCCATCCACTACTCGATGGGCGGGCTCTGGACGCAGTACACCAAGGACGAGAAGACCGGCGGCCTGGCGACCAACGCGCCCAACAACATGATGACCAACGTGCCCGGCCTCTACGCCATGGGCGAGGTCAACGTGCAGTACCACGGGGCCAACCGCCTTGGGGCGAACAGTCTGCTGTCGTGCATCTTCGACGGCCTCTTCGGCGGCGGCGGGGTGAAGGCGTACATCAACGACGTCGCCGAGACCCCGGCGGCCGAGGTGCCCGAAAGCGTTTACCAAGCCGCGCACCAGCAGGAGCAGGACCGCATGCAATGGCTGCTCGACAACCAGGGCACCGAGAACCCGTACAAGCTTTGGCAGGACATGGGCAAGTCGATGACCGACAACTGCACCGTCGTCCGCTACAACGACCGCCTTGACAAGACGATCGAGGAGTGCCAGGAGTGGAAGGCCCGCTACAAGAACGTCCGCCTGTCCGACACCGGTTTGTGGACGAACCAGAACCTCTCCTTCGCCCGCGCCGTGCGCGACATGATCGTGCTGGCCGAGGCGATTCTGAAGGGTGCCCGCATGCGGGACGAGAGCCGCGGGGCCCACTACAAGCCGGAGTTCCCCGAGCGCGACGACGCCAACTACCTCAAGAGCACCCTGGCCAACTACGATCCCGCCACCGAGTCGGCGAGCGTCGAGTGGGGCGAGGTCGACACGTCGATTATCCCGCCGCGCGCCCGGACCTACGGTGCGGTCGAGAGCAAGGCCGAGAAGGACGAGCCCGCGGAGAAGGCCAGCGAGAAGAAAGAGCTCGCCGCCGTCTGATCTGCTCGTGCTCATGTCTTGGAAGCCGAGGGGAGAGCGAAGCGATCACCCGGATCACGAACTGCGAGAGTCTTCCGCAGCGTGTGATCCGGGTGATCGCTTCGCTCTCCCCTCGGCTTCTTGGTTTTCCTCATGACGCGGCGGCAGCGGGTGTTGCTCCAGCAGGGCGATTACGCCGAGGATCAGCAGCGTCTGGGCGAAGATCATCCCGGCTGCCAGCGGCGTGGTGACGGCGGGCAGCAGGATGGCGGCGATGCTCGTTGCGGCCGCGACGAGGCAGATGCACAGCACCGCCCCGCGCTTGGTCATGCCGCGGCGGACGAGGCGGTGGGAAAAGTGGTTCGTGTCGCCCACGAACGGGCTCTTGCCGCGGCTGAGGCGGATCAGGCTGACAGTTACGAGGTCGTACAGCGGCAATGCCAGCACCACCACCGGCGCCAGCAACGCGTACCACCGCCCGGCCAGCGGCGCACCTTCTGGCAGGAACGTCGTCCGCACCGTCAGCACGCCCAGCACGAAGCCGATCACCAGCGACCCGGCGTCGCCCATGAACACCTTCGCCGGCGGGAAGTTCCAGCACAAAAAGCCCAGCAGCGACCCGACCAGGCACGCCAGCGTCGCCACCACGAACCACTGCGGCGGCGCGACGCTCGCCGCGGCGGCCATGAATGCGACGCTGCACACGCACGCCACCCCGGCGGACAACCCATCCATGTTGTCGAGGAAGTTAAAGGCATTCGTCACCGTCGTGATCCAGAGGACCGTCACCACGACGCTCGCCCACGTCGGCAAAAACACCAGCAGCCGCACGTCGCACAGCACGACGAACAGCGTCGTGGTCAGCAGTTGCACACCCAGCTTCACGAACGGCCCAAGGTCGCGGCGGTCATCGATGAGGCCCAGCAGCCCCAGCACGAGGCACCCGCCGAGAAAGCCGAGCAGCAGTGGCAGTTGCTCCCACACGCCGCCAATCAGTGCCGGGTCCACGTCAAACCAGTTCGCCCCGATCAGCGCCAGCCCCGTTGTCAGCACGAGCGGCCCGGCGAAGCCGGCGAGGATGCCGACGCCTCCGCCCAGGGGCGTGACCTTCTGGTGCGCCTTCCGTCCGGCCGGTTCGTCCACCAGCCCCAGCCGACCAGCGAGCGCGATCATGACGCGCGTCACGACGAGCGACACGGCGAACGCCGCCGCCAACAGGATCAGCACCGGGACCAGCATGAACCGCAGCCTAGCCGAAGCCGCCAACTGACGCAGGTCGTGGTGCGGCCCGCGGCCGGCGCGTACATTGCCGGCATGAGCCAGGAGACCAAGAAGCGGCCCGTTGTCCTCATCATCCGCGACGGCTGGGGCCACAACCCCAATGACCCGCCCGCCGGCGTTGATGCGGTGCGGACGGCCGACACGCCGGTCGCCGATCGCATCGCCGCCGAGTACCCGCGGACGCTGATCCGCACCGACTCGATGGACGTCGGCCTGCCCGAGGGCACAATGGGCAACAGCGAGGTCGGCCACCAGAACATCGGGGCCGGGCGGATCGTGGACCAGGAGAGCGTCCGCATCACGCGGGCCGTGCGGGAGAACAAGCTCATCGAGAACGAGGAGCTGGTCGCCGCGTGCGATCATGTCAACGAGCGCGGCTCGGCGCTGCATTTGTTCGGCATCGTCAGTGACGCCGGCGTCCACGGCTTGCTCGAGCACTTGTACGGCCTCCTCAGCCTGGCGAAGCAGAAGAACGTCGAGCCGAGCAAGGTCTTCATCCACGCCTTCACCGACGGCCGTGACACGCCGCCAACGACCGGCGAGGGGTACGTCACGGACGTGGCGGCGGAGTGCGAAAAGCTGGGCATCGGCCGGATCGCCGGCGTCGTGGGCCGGTACTACGCGATGGACCGCGACAACCGCTGGCCGGTGGTGCAGGCGGCGTACGACCTGCTCATCGGCCGCGGCGACACGCCGCCGAACTTCGCAACGGCCGCCGAGGCGGTGCGGGAATTTTACGACAACAACCCGGATCCGAACCGCCGGGGCGACGAGTTCGTGACGCCGCGGACGGTGGGCGATTCGGCCGAGTCGCGGGTGAAGAGCGGCGACGCCGTCATCTTTTACAACTACCGCGGGGATCGCCCGCGCGAGCTGACGAAGGCGTTCACGCTGGAAGATTTTGACG
This sequence comes from uncultured Tepidisphaerales bacterium, assembly GCA_964386435.1. Lineage (GTDB taxonomy): Bacteria > Planctomycetota > Phycisphaerae > Tepidisphaerales > Tepidisphaeraceae > CAYLSV01. Next base: position 4,308 of record CAYLSV010000117.1, on the reverse strand, counting down.
GCTTTGAGCGGCAAAAGCTCGACCTCCGCTTCGTCACGATGACGGCCTACGAGGTCGGCTTGCCGGTGAACGTTGCTTTCCCCAAGCCGCCGAAGATGACGAACATTCTGGGCGACTACATCGCCTCGCAGGGTTTGAAGCAGTTCCGCTGCGCGGAAAGCGAAAAGGGCCCGCACGTCACGTTCTTCTTCAACGATTACCGCGACGGCCCGTTCGACGGCGAGGACCGCGAGATCGTGCCGTCGACCAAGGAGGTCACGACCTACGACCAAAAGCCGGAGATGTCCGCGCCCGGCGTCACGGCCGAGACCGTCAAGCGGATCGACAGCGGCGACTATGACCTCGTCGTCGTCAACTTCGCCAATGGCGACATGGTCGGCCACACCGGCAACTTCGAGGCGGCGGTGAAGGCGTGCGAGGCCGTCGACCACGGCGTCGGCGAGATCCTCGAAGCCGTCAAGCGTGCCGGCGGCCAAGCCATCGTCACTGCCGACCACGGCAACGCCGAGCGCATGACGGTCGACAACGCCACCGGTGGCCCGCCGCACACGGCCCACACGCTCTACCTCGTTGAGCTTGTCGTCGTCAGCGACAAACACAAAGGCAAACCCCTCCGCGAAGGCGGCCGCCTGGCCGACATCGCCCCGACGGTGCTGGAGCTGATGGGCCTGGCAAAGCCGGCGGAGATGACCGGCGTGAGCCTGCTGCAGCCATCGGCGTGAAGACCGGCAACACTTTGCTGCCTCGACGTCGCTGAAGCCCCCATCGCTGCGTGGGCAGCGGTGGAGGGCTTCAGCGACGCACGCAGACCCAATATCGCTTCACCCTCACGCCTCGCCCGCCGCCCAGACGTCGCTGGGCTTCACCGAGAAGCCGTCGATCAACCGCCCGGCGGCCGGCTCGTCGTCGCGGAAGGTGCCGACCTCGACGTACTGCTCGCCCTCGAGTGCCAGCACGACGATGTGCCGCTCTTGCGGGTCGACGATCCAATACTCCCTGAACCCGGCGGCGGCGTACTCGGCCCGCTTGACCTGGTAATCGCGTTGTTCTCCGGTCGGGCTCACGACCTCAACGGCGAGGTCGATCCGTGGAACAGGCTGCGCCCTCGGATCAGTGCGTCGCGGGCCGAGGATCACGCTGATGTCCGGCTCCCTGATCCTCTCAGGCAGCGTCCGCACGCGCAGTGGGGCGAAGTACACCCGCCCCAAGTTCTGACGCCGGACGAGGTCGTACAGCAGGTGGTAGATGTGGGCGACGATGTCTTGATGGAAGAACGTGGGCACGGGCAGGAACTCCAACCGACCTTCGACAAATTCAACGAGTTGGTTCGTGTCGAGAGCGAGGTACTGCTCCCTCGTCCACCGGCCCTGGCTCGGGTACAGCATCTCCGCCAGCTGCCACACCGGCTCGCCGTCGGGCGGGGTCACGCCGGCGTCGACGCCGATGGTCGGGCGCAGCGAGTAGCCGCCCGCCGGCGGCGGTGAGGCGGCGGGCTTGGGCCGGGTGGGGGGCGTCGGCTGCGCCGGCTTGGGTGGGGCGTCGAGGACCGTCATCGCCTGCATTCTACAGCGCGGCGAGGCGTTGTTGCTTGTCGACCTCATTGAGCGCCTCGACCAGCGGCGTCAAATCGCCGGCGACGATTTTATCGAGGTTGAAGTTTTTCACGTCGCTGTCGTCGCCTCCGAGGCGGTGGTCGGTGCAGCGGTTCTGCGGGAAGTTGTACGTGCGAACGCGCTGGCTGCGGTCGCCGCTGCCCATCATGCTTTTGCGCAACCCGCTCTGCTCGGCCTGCTGCTTGCTCCGCTCCTGCTCGTAGAGCGCGCTCTTGAGCAGGGCCCAGGCGCGGATCTTGTTCTGGGCCTGGCTCTTTTGCTCGGTGATCTTGAACTGCAAACCGCTGGGCTTGTGGCTGATCCGCCAGCCGGTCTCGACCTTGTTCACGTTCTGCCCGCCGGGCCCGCCGGCCTTGCAGCCGCCCTCCTCGATGTCCTTCGGATCGATCTCGATCTCCACGTCCTCCAACTCCGGCAGCACGGCCACCGTCGCGGCACTCGTGTGAATCCGGCCCTGCGTCTCCGTCTCCGGCACCCGCTGCACGCGGTGGCCGCCGGCCTCGAACCGCAGCGCCTGCCACGCCCCCTCGCCGCTGACGGCCGCGATCACCTCCTTGAACCCGCCGCGCTCGCTCTCGGAGAAATCCTCGACCGCCAGCTTGAACCGCTTGGCCTCGGCGAACGCCTTGTACATGTTGAGCAAGTCGCCCACGAACAGCGCCGCCTCGTCGCCGCCGGTGCCGGCGCGGAGTTCGAGGAAGAACCGCCCGACCGGCGCCTCCTCGGCATCCAGGAAATGGTCCCGCAACGCCTCGGCCGCCGCGTCGAGCTTCGCCTCGGCGTCGGCGACCTCGCTTGCCGCCAGCTCGGCCATTTCCGCGTCGTCGCCGGCGGCCATCTCGCGTAAATCGGCCGCCTCCTGCCGCAGGTCCTGGTATGCCTGCCACGCCGACGCCAGCGGGTCGAGCCGGCCCTTCTCCCGCGTCAGCGGCACCAGCTTTTGGGCGTCGGCAAGCACCGCCGAATCGGTTAGTTGTTGCTCCACCTCGGCGTGCCGGGCGCGCAAAGCGTTGAGTTTCTCCACGAGGGCCGCGGGCAGCCGAAGGTCGTCGGACATGGGCCACCACGTTACGCGGCTACATTGTCGCCATGGCGATTGCCCCGACGACGGAACACGTCACGATCATCGGCGACGGCGCGATGGCCACCGTCTGCGCGATCCTCCTGCGGACCAACGGCCACCGGGTGACGATGTGGGGCGCGTTCGAGCGGAGCATCGAGCGGCTGCTGCAGGACCGCGAGCAGACCCGCCTGCTGCCGGGCGTCCACGTGCCGCCGGAGGTCCGCCTGACCGCCGAGGAGGCCGACGCGTTCGACGGCACGACGCTGATCTGCAACTGCATCCCCACGCAGTACATCCGCGAAACCTACGGCCGACTCAAGCCGCACTTGCCCGGCGGCGTGCCGATCGTCTCGTGCGCCAAGGGCATCGAGATCGACTCGCTGTTGCGGCCGACGGAGGTGGTCGCGGCCGTCGCGCAGGGCCACCCGCTGGTCGTGATGAGCGGCCCGAACATTGCCGGCGAACTCGCCAAGCATCTGCCCGCCGCGGCCATCGTCGCCGGCTCCGACGACGACCTGCTGCGGCGGGTGCAGGGGGCGTTCAACACCGACTGGCTGCGGCTTTACACCAACGGCGACGCGCTGGGCGTCGAGCTGGCCGGGGCGACGAAGAACGTGATCGCCCTGGCCGCGGGCATCGTTGACGGCCTCAACGCCGGCAACAACGCCAAGGCCGCCCTCGTCACCCGCGGCCTTGTCGAGATCGAGCGGCTGGGCGTGGCGATGGGGGCCCGCCGCGAGACCTTCCACGGCCTCGCCGGCGTCGGCGACCTGATCGTCACCTGCGTCAGCCCCGAGGGCCGCAACCGCACCGTCGGCGAACGCATCGGCCGGGGCGAGACGATCGAGGCGATCGTGGCCGACATGGACAGCGTCGCCGAGGGCGTGCCGACGACCAAGGCCGTCCGCCAACTCGCCCAGCGGCACGGCGTGGAGATGCCGATCACCGAGGGCGTCTACCAGGTGCTGTTCGAGGGCAAGGACGTGCTGGCGGGGCTGAGCGAACTGATGAACCGCGACCCGAAGCCGGAGTTTGGGGGGGCGGAAGGGATATAGGGACAAAGGGTCGGATTGCGGAGCCGAATT
>CAYLSV010000117.1:0-537 GCA_964386435.1 uncultured Tepidisphaerales bacterium | reverse complement strand
CCTCAGTCCCTCAGTCCCTTCCTTCAAACCTTCCACCGCCTCTGGTGTCTTCGCCCACATGAACCGTTTGCCCATCCTCGCCGCGTCCGCCCTCCTCGTCCTCCCCCTCGCCGGCGGCTGCCAGAGCGACACGGCGACGGGGGCCGGGGCGGGTGCCCTGATCGGCGGCATCGGCGGGGCGATCATCGGCCACCAGTCCGGCGATACCGGCGAAGGCGCGGCCCTCGGCGCGCTAGTTGGCGGCGGCGTGGGCGGCGGCATCGGGGCCGTCAGCGACTACAACAAGCGCGAGCAACGCCAACGCCACGCCTACGACGCCGGCTACCACGACGGTCGCCAGTACCAACACCCCAACCGCCAAGGCTACTACGAGGGCCGGCAGTCTCACGGTGGCTACGACGGCGCCCCGTACTACCGCCGCCGGTGAATTTGACCGACCTCGAATGTCTTTAAGGCGTGGCCGAGGCCGCCTCCGCCTCGTAGAGGCGGGGCTTCACGAGCCGCACGATACTCATACCCGTCTGTGAAGCCCCGCCT
>CAYLSV010000116.1:6780-9894 GCA_964386435.1 uncultured Tepidisphaerales bacterium | reverse complement strand
GCAGCCCGCGCGGCGTCGTGTCGCCAATGTACATGCCCGGCCGCTTGCGGACGTGCTCGACGCCCTCGAGCACCTTGATCTGGGCCTCGTCGTAGTCATTCCCGGCAGGGGTCGAGGCGGGCGAATCAACGGCGTCGGGGGCGGTTTCAAGGTCCATGATGCGGGTGCGGCAAACTGACACGTCGGCCGGTCCCTATTGTAGGCGAGACGCCGCGTTGTTAGTAGTCGTCAGACCTATCGGAACTGCTGGCAACCGATGTGGCGGCAACGCTTCTTGAAAAGCGCAGCGTCGGGTCGGGTCTACACTGCCCGCGTGTTCCGTTTGAGCCGGGAAGTTCGCTTCGCGTTGCCGCCGTCGCCGGGGGCGGGTTGGTGCTGCGAGGGCGACAACAGCTTCGGCGGCAAGCCGCCGGTGGCCGGGTTCGGAGCGTACCTGACGCTGACCGCCGTCATCGAGGGCGAGCCGCAGCCGGGCAGCGGGTATTTGCGGAACATCAAGGAAGTCGACGTCGCCCTGCGCGACCGCGCCCTGCCGATGCTGGCGGCGGCGGTGCGGCAAGATCGCTTCGGCGACGGCAGTCGGCCGCTGGTGGCGATCTACGGCGAGCTGAAGGACGCCTTCCCCGGCAACCCGCTGACGAGCCTGACGCTGGGCCTCTCGCCGCTGATGCGGGTGAGGGTCGGCCGCGAGGAGCCCACGATGGTGCATCTGACCCAAACATTCGAGTTCGCCGCCGGCCACCGCCTGCACAACCCCGGCCTCTCCGATGAGGAGAACCGCCGCCTGTTCGGCAAGTGCAACAACCCTCACGGCCACGGTCACAACTACATCGTCGAGGTCACCGCCAGCGCCGAGCCGGACCCGACGACGGGCTTCGTCATCAACGTCTACGACCTCGAGAAGATCGTCGACGAGCACGTCATCACGCCGCTGGACCACAAGAACCTGGACGTCGAGGTCGAGGAGTTCCGCAACGGCCTGATCAGCAGCGTCGAGAACATCTCGATGGCCGTGTACAAGCGGCTCAAGCCGCATTTGCCGACGCTCTCGGCGGTGAAGGTGTGGGAGACGCCGAAGACTTACTGCGAATACAGCGACTAGCCCGGCCCGTCTGGTCGGACAAACTTCTGTCAGATTTATAACGCCCGCCGGCTTGAGACGCCCCCGCGGCGCGGGTTATAGTGCCGCGAGATGAGCGCCCCCCGGCCCACGCTCGACTACTCGCGGCTCCCCACGCCGCGCGGCAGCCGCTTCTGGAGCCGGCGGATCAAGCTGGGCGTCGCGGCGACCGCGCTGGGCCTTGTGTTCGCCGGCGGCACCACATTCGGGGCCGCCGCCCGTCAGCAGGTGCCGCTGCTGCTGGGGCCGTCCGTCGCCGTGCGGTCGGTGCAGGCCACGCACGCCGCCGATTCTAACCGCGTCATCTATGCCGAAGGGCCGTTGGCCGATGAGTTTACCGCGCCGACGTTCACCGATCTGGCCGAAGGGCGAGTCCGCCACGATCGGGCGGCGCGGGATGCGTACCAACTGCTGACCGGCGAACCCGTTGGCAGCAGCGACTTCGGGGCCGCCGCCCTGCTGGCCGAGCTGTTCACCGCCGACGGCGTCCGCCGGATGATCAGCGTGCGCTACCTCCCGGGCGGCCGCGGCATGAGCGGGCTGGCCGGCTTCCTGATCGAAACCTTCGACGCCTCGGGCATTATGGGCGAGTCCCGGCGGGTCTTTCAAGCCTTTGCCGCCGACATCGAATCCCTCGGCGGCGGCGAGCGCGACATCACCATCTACGGCGGCCGGGTCGATCCGAACGACCCCAGCCACTTCATGATCGACTACGTCGCCGACGGCGTCCGCGGCGTCCTCGACGGCTACCTCCACGACGACGGCCGCACCGTCAGCGTTGAGCTCCGCCACGACGGCCTGCGCCGTTTGGTCGAAACCAGCCGCGACACGATTCCCGCCGCCTACCGTGCCCCGGCAATCCCCGAGGCGCTCCGCCGCCTGCCGTGAGCGGGGATCTGCCGCTTTTTTTAACTTCGTCTTGATTCACGTGTTGCGTAGCGCCGCCGTCACCACGGCGGTGGGGCTTCCACAAGGTGCAGGAGCTTCGAAAGTTATGCTCAGGCGGTGCGGCTGCGGGCGTTGGGAGTGGTGCTGGCTTGGCGTTCCAAGGCTTCGATTTTGGCCAGGCGGCGGAGGTGGCGGCCGGCGCTGAAGGTGGTGTTGAGGAAGGTCTGCACCACGGCGAGTTGGGCTTCTGGGCCGATCAAGTCGACGCCGAGGCACAGGACGTTGGCGTGATTGTGTTCGCGGCTGAGGCGGGCGGCGACTTCGTCATGACAGGTGGCGGCGCGGCAACCGGGCACCTTGTTCGCGACGATGCCCATACCAATGCCGCTGCCGTCGAGGAGGATGGCGGCGTCCCAGTCGCCCGCCACCACGCCGCGGGCGGCGGGGGCGGCGAAGTCGGGGTAGTCGCAGCCGCTGCGGTTGTCACAGCCGAGGTCGTCGACGGCAAAGCCCCATTCGACCAGCTGGGCCAGCAACGGCCCCTTGGCGGTGTAGCCGCGGTGGTCGCTGGCGACCACGATCCGTCGGCGGGTTGAAGTCGGTCCGGGCGTCTCGTCCTTGAGCTGCATAAGCGTCATCCTCGGGGCTGCGGCCCGACAGGGCCCGCGACAGTCTACATCCTACCAAAGAATCTTGCGGCTGGACAATCCGTCGCAGCAACCGATCCGCCTACTGATCCGGCTCGACACACTGCGGGAACGCCGCCAGCAGGGCTTGGGCCTGGCTCAGCGTGTCGTCTTGCGGGGCCGTCTTCGCATATTCGACGGCCCGCTGCTGGTACTGCCGGAACGCCGTCGGCTGGGCCTCCGGGGGGCGGAGGTAGCTTTGCCAGTTCGGGTTGTCGGCCTTCCACTGCCGGGCCCGCTCCTCGGCCGCGGCGACGCGGCGGCTGAGGCTCGGGTGGCTGCTGAGCCACTCTTGGAAGCCGCGGGTGTCGTTGCCCTTCTCATGACCGATCACCATGACCGGGCGCCCCTCGAACCTCGCCAGGCCGCCCATCACCGCATGGTCGTCCGCGAAGTTGCGGTCGCCGGCCAAGGGCGTCC
>CAYLSV010000116.1:0-6770 GCA_964386435.1 uncultured Tepidisphaerales bacterium | reverse complement strand
CCTTCTCCACCATCGTCGCGAAGAACTCGCCGAAGCGGTCGGGCTCGTACCCGGCCCGGACGTAGAACTGGAAGCCGAGCTCGTCGGCCTCGGTTTCATCATCGCGGCCGAACTTCATGCCCACCAACTGGCCGCCGGCAAACGCCACACCCCCTGCCGCGGCGGCGGTGGCCATGCGGCTGTCCTCGTCTGCCACAGCTGCCCCGACGGCCGCCGCGCCCAGCGCCGCACCGATCAGGCCGATTTGCCGGTTCATGCCGTCGTGGACGTGCTTGCCGACGATGTGGCCGAACTCGTGCCCCACGACCGCGGCGAAGCCGTCCTCGGTCGCGCTTTGGTCGAACAAGCCGGTGTACATGTAGACGTGCTTGCCGCCAGTGGTGAAGGCGTTGACCGTCGGGCTGTTCACGAGGTGGAAGTTGACGTCCTGGAACATCCACTCCTCGGCGTCGAGCTCGCCCCGCCGCCACATCTCCTCGGCCTCGGCGACGATGCGGTCGCCGATGCGTTGAACGTAGCGGTCGAGCGCCGGGTCCGTGATAACGGCCGGCTGGATCTGGCCGTGGGCGTCCTCGGCCTGGGCGAGCACCCGGCGGTCGGTGGCACATCCCCCGGCGACGCCGACGAGCAGCAGCAAGGCGGCGAGCCAACGGGAGGCGGCGAAGCGGGCGGTGGGCATGATCGGTAGATTAGCTTGATTCACGCCTCATGGACACCTCGAAACCCAGGGCGTGAGACGAGCCACACAGCCGGTACAACCATCCGACGAAGAGTCGCGTTGCCCCGTCAGATTGCACATTGTACCCAAAGTGCCGCCGTGAGTAGGTCGATGCTCTGGACGAAGGATCGCTTCGTCCGGCACCCGCCGACGGCATCACCCCCGCCTCCAGCCCCGCCACGAACGGAATCATCATGGCCATGCTCCTGAGCAAAAAGACCCGAGACGACGCCCCTAGTTCCATGAAGCTGCCGGTCGGGTTCGACCGTCGCCGCGACCGCCGGCACGATTTGTCGCTGCGGGACGTGATCGTCGAGCGGTGGGACGGCTACCGCAACGAGGCCCGGCATCTTGGCCGGTTGGTCGATTTGTCGGCCGGCGGCGTGCGGATCGAGTGCGAGCCGGGGGAGTTTCACCCGGCCACGCACCTGCGGCTGCGACTGCGACTGCCCGAGGTGTCGGGGCTGCGGCCGTTCGCCAACGCCGCCGAGGGGCTAGAGCCGAGCAACGAGTGGGTCGGATGGATGGAAGTCGCCCGCGTGATCAACCTGCCCGAGGGCCGTTGCGAGATCGGCGGCCGCCTGCTGGACATGCAGGATCTGGACCGCGGCATGCTGAAGCTGTACCTGAGCGTCCAGCCGTTGGCGGCGTAGTTGTTCTTTGTCATTGGTCCTTTGTTCTTGGTTCCTTCTCCGCTCCGACAAAGGACAAAGGACAAAGGACCAATGACAAATCATCAACTCACGTAAAACATCAAACCCAGCAGCAGGCCGATGCCGCCGCAGATGATGCCGGCGATGGCCAACCCTTTGCCGCCGCCGCCGTCGCCGCTTTGGCTCACGCCGATGATGCCGAAGATGATCGCCAGGAGCGACGGGATCACGGTGCAAAACGCCGGAAGCCCGATGATGCCCAGCACGAGGGCGGCAACGCTGAACCCGTTGCTCGCCCCGGCGGCCTCCAGCGTGGTGCCCTCCATCGTGAACGGCATGCCGCAGCTTTTGCAGTTGTTGGCCGCGATGTCGTTTACCGACGCGCACTTGGTGCACCGGATCACCTGCTTGCCGTCGCCTTGCCGCAAAATCCGCGGGGCCCGATCCCCGGCGGCGGCATAGGCGTGGACCGGGTGCGGGTCCTGCTTGATGACCTTGCCGGTCATCGGATCGATCAGCCGGCCGTAGCGGTCGAGGATCGGGATGATAATCGTCTTGCCGCACGTCGGGCACTGCCCCTCGTCGCCGGCCTTGTCCTCGGTGGCCTCCAGGCGGCTTGAACAGTGCTGGCAGTTGAAGCCGTACCGCCGGCCGCGGCTGACGGTCTGGCGGTACGTGTTCTTGACTTCGTCGCTCAGTCCCCGCGACCTCGTCGGTGGCGGCGACGACGCCCTACCGCCGGCGTCGTCGTGGTCGCCCAGGTCGTACGTCGCCCGGCCGGCCACGGGCACCGGCTGCTCGACTTTGGCCTGCGGCACGGTGCTGACGGTCATGCACGTCGGGCACCGCACCTCGCGGCCGATCATCTCGTCCTCGGCCGTCAGGCGCGTGCCACAGGTTTTGCAAGCGAACACCGGCATCTGCCGCCGGACTATAACGCACGATCGGCGGAATGTTGCATCGGACACGCCCTCCGGAACGATTCCACGCGGCTTCCCTGACTCAAGGGTTTACTTGCCCAGCATGCCGCCGACGGCTTCGGCGCCGCCGCCGAGGCTGGTCGCTTGGTCGAGCAAGCCGCGGGCGGCGTCGATCTGGCTGACGACCGCCTCGGGCAGCTTGCCCTTCACGCCGTCGAGCTTGTCGAGCAGCGTCTTGGCCTGGTCAAACTTGCCGTCGCTGATCAATCCCTTGGCCCGCTCGATCATCTCCTCGACGCGGCCCAGCAGGCTCTCGCCGTCGAGCTGGGTCAAGTCCACGCTGTCCAGGTCCGGCAAGTCGTCCATGGCGTTCTCGACCGCGTCCTCGGCGTCGTCCAGCGCATCCTGAGCGCCGGCGGCCAGGTCATCGGTGGCGTCTTTCACCGAGTCGGCGAGCGCGGCATCGGCCTCGGCGCGGCCCTCAGCCAGCTCCTCCTGAGCGTTGGCCGACGCCTCGGCGGCGTCTTCGGCGGCATCGGCAGGGCCATCCGTCTCGGCCTCGCAGCCGGCAACCAGCCCGACCCCCAGCGCGGCGGTGGCGGCGAGGCTGAGCATTTTCACGCGGTTCATGTGTTTCATCATGGTCTGCCCAGACTACACCGGATCAGCAGTTGTGTCATCCATCAAACACCCTCCCCACGTCGCGAGCAGTCTGGCCACGAGCGCAGCCGGAGATTCAGCGGCGTCGACCGTGACATCGGCAAGCGATTCGTAAATCGGTTCCCGCTCGGCAAGCACCGCGGCGACCTCGGCGGCCGGGCCGTCGCCTGTCAGACTCGGCCTGCCGGGGCCGTCGGCGGCGATGCGGGCGGCAAGCGTCGCGACGTCGGCCTTGAGGTAAACCACGGTGCGGGTGGCGAGTTGCCGCCGGTTGGCCTCCCGCAGAACCGCCCCGCCGCCGGTGGCCACCACGGCGTGTTGCCCCACCGCCTCGGCGACGGCTTGCTCTTCCAGCGCTCGAAAATGCGGTTCGCCCTCGTCCTGAAAGATGTCGGCGATCGACTTGCCGGCAGCGTCGATGACCAGTTGATCCGTGTCGAGCAACGGCACGCCACTGGCGTCGGCAAGCAGTCGCCCGATCGTCGTCTTGCCGCTGCCGCGGTAGCCGATGAGGACGGGCGGGGGCACGGGGGAGGGTAGGTCGTCTGGTCATTGTCCCGGACCTCCGCCGCGTGCTGCTGAAGATCAGCGGCGAGGCGTTCAGCGGCGAGGGCGGGTTCGGCATTGAGCGGGAACCGCTGCGGGAGATTGCCCGGCAGTGCGTCGAGGTCGCCGACGCCGGTGTGGAGCTGGCCGTGGTTGTCGGCGGCGGCAACCTGATCCGCGGGGCCACCTTCGCCAGCGACGGCTTCCCACGCGCGACCGCCGACTACATCGGCATGCTCGGCACGGTCATGAACGCGTTGGCGCTGCAGGAGGCGATGGAAAGTCTTGGCCGGCCGACGCGAGTGCTGAGCGCGTTGTCGATCAGCCGGGTCTGCGAGCCGTTCATCCGCCGCAAAGCGATCCGGCATCTGGAGAAAGGCCGGGCGATCATCCTCGCCGCCGGCACCGGCAACCCGCACTTCACCACCGACACCTGCGCGGCCCTCCGCTCGGCGGAGATCCACGCCGACGTGCTGCTCAAGGCGACCAAGGTCGACGGCATCTACGACAAGGACCCGAAAAAGCACACCGACGCCAAGCGGTACGATCAAGTCAGCTACGCCGAAGCGATCGAGAAGCGGCTGAAGGTGATGGACACCGCCGCCTTCACGCTGTGCGAGGAAAACAACGTCAACGTCGTCGTCTTCGACATGGCCGAGCAAGGCAATATCCTTCGCGTCGTCCGCGGCGAAGACGTCGGCACCACCGTCAGCCGCGACGGCCACTAACCTTTGGCCGCCCATCGCTTCCCAACTCATCACTCTTCACTTCGGAACCCCACATGCCCCTCGACGACGTCCTGCTCGAAGCCGAAGAACACATGGAAAAGGCCGTGGACCACCTCCGCGGCGAGCTGCGCGGCATCCGCACCGGCCGGGCCAGCCCGGCGCTGGTCGAGGGCATCCGCGCCGACTACTACGGCAGCCCCACCGAGCTCAAGAGCATTGCCGCCATCAGCATCCCCGAGGCGACGCAGATCCTGATCCGCCCGTTCAGCCCCGGCGACGTGGCCGTCATCAAGCAGGCGATCGAAACCAGCAAGCTCGGCGTCAACCCGGTGGTCGAGGACAAGCAGGTCCGCATCAACCTGCCGTCGATGAGCACCGAACGCCGCAAGCAGATGGCGAACCTGATCAAGGATTTGGGCGAGAAGATGAAAATCACCATCCGCAACGCCCGCCGCGACGCCAACAAGACGCTGGACAAAGAAGAAAAAGCCAGCGAGATCACCGAAGACGACGCCAAGAAGGGCAAGGCGGAAATCCAGGACCTGACGAGCAAGTACGAAGGCATGATCGTCGAGAGCGTCGACAAAAAGACGGCCGAGGTGATGGAGGTCTGACGCGGAGGCTACTCCGCTTCACCCGACGCGACCACGGCCCGCGGGTGCCGCGGCTCGAACGCCTCCCCCGCTGGCGGCACCCGGACACCTTCGAACACCAGCGGGAACCCCCACGGCAACGGGTCGCCCTCGTCGGCAAACTGCTCCCACGCCGAATCGGGGATGAGCCAGACGTCCACCACGTCCCCAGCCTCCCCCGCCGGCGGCAGCGGGAACGAGCCGCCGGTGTAGCCCGTGTTGTCGCCGAAACTGGCCCGCAGATCATCGTGCCGCTCGACGCCGATCCACTCGCCGGCCCGCACCTCGATCCGGTACGCCATCGTCACCGGCGACCCGTTTACCCGCAGCGTCGCCGAGAAACGCCGAGTCTTGTCGTGGCTGTTGTCGCTCACGTCCGACAGCGTCACCGCCCGCTCCACCGCCTTGGCGAGCGACGCGTCCCGATCGAACGCCGCCTCGTACGGCGCGTTCACGATCACGCCCGGCACGACGATCTCCTCGCCCCAGTACGTGCCAAGCTCCATCCGCGAATCCGCCGCCGCCTGATCCGGCCGCAGGACGACGTCGACCTCCCCCGCCGGCACGCCCCGCAGGCCCCGCACCCGCGTCCACCCTGTCTCGCCGACCTCCTGCCGCAGCGTGTGCCCGGCCCACTCACGGTCGCCCTGCCGCACGAGCACCCGCATCGCCAGATCCATTGGCAGCTCGCCGAAGTCGAGCCACACCACCGAGCGTTTGTCCCGGTCCGGATCGTCCTCCACCCGCACCCGCCGCACCGCCTCCTGCACCGCCCGCCGCAAGCCCGGCTCGATTACGAACTCGTCGACCACTGCGTCCGCCGCCACCACCTCCACCGGCACCTCGATCGGCACCAAAAGCTCCTCCAACCGCACCTTGTCCAACGCGTCCCCCGGCATAACGAGGCCGATCCGACAGCACATCGTCGTCGCCAGCGTCGTCGGCCCGAGCGGCACGTCCTCACCCGGCCAGTTCTGCACCACCCCCGACCCGCCGCTGAAGCCGACGCCGACGTTTCGCGGCTCGCTGCTGCCGTCCAGCACCGTCTCCGCCGCCCGAACCTCCACGCCGCCGAGCGTCACCGGCTCGGCGTTGGTGGCGTGAAACCGCACCGACCACACCCCGTGCAGCCGATCCACCTTCACGTCCCACGCCGTCCGCCACGCCTGCCCCCGCCGCAGCACGGGCCGGACGGCGACGTCAACCGTCACAGAGTTCTCCAGCATCGTCCGCCGTTGCGCCGGCGCCAGGTGGTTTCGCTCAACCATTCGTTGCAGCAACGCCGGCCAATCGCCCGTCCACGGCCCCGCCCGGTCGCCCTGCACCGTCAGAACCGCGTCGGCCAGTGCCACGACCTCGTCACCGTCCAGTTGGTCCGCCTGATAGCGCCGCCGCAGCGCCGCCGCGTTCGGCTCGCCGGGCATGGCTGTCGCGGCCAATGCGTCGTCGATCAGCCACGCCGTCGGCTTCCAGGCGTACCAATCGAACGCCCGGTACGCCTGCCACCCCACCAGCCCCGCCGACGCTAGCCCGAGCAGCAGCGTGATGGCCCCGGCACCCAGCCAGTCCCGCCGCACGACCCGCCGTCCCGTCGCCACCGCCTTCGGCTCATCCAGCCCCCGCCCGCACTCCGGGCACCGCGTCGATTCCGTCGGCCTGCCGTGGAGGTCGAAGCCGCATCGCGTGCAGTGCGGGTGTTCCCCCACCCGCCGCCCGCGGCGCCCGGCCAGCAGCAACGCGACGCCCGCCGGGATCAGGAACAAACCGAGGTGAAGGAGCGTCATGATGGGCCGCAGCATAACGACAAGATTCGCCCAGCAATGACAAACCCGGACCTCCATCGGGCCGTCCTGAAGTGCGTGCGTCGCCGAGGCCCCCACCGCCGCGTGGGCGGCGGGGCTACGCACGAACGG
>CAYLSV010000115.1:0-9927 GCA_964386435.1 uncultured Tepidisphaerales bacterium | reverse complement strand
GTCGGCGGGCGGCCGGGGGCGGGGCGGGCGGAGGAGGGGTCGGCGGCGGGCGGGCTTACGTCAGGCCGGGACTCGCCCGGTCAACTGAAGCGGGATACCGACCGCCCGGCCACGCGGGGCCGACGGCTCGAACCAGCGCGTGGCTGGGCGGTCGGTATCCCGCAGATGGCGACCGGGTGGGTGAGGGAACCGCGGCGCGGTGGCCGGCGCGGCGTAGCGCCGCGCCGGTGACACAAGGTCACGAAGGCTAAGCCGGAAAAGGTGCCCGTCGCCGGACCCGTCCCCGGCCCGCCCCGCCGCACCGGCAGCGCCCGCCGACAGCGGCGCGTGCTCCTGCGTGGGGGTGGGGGAAGATGCTGAAACTCGTGTGCGTTGCTGGGTCAGGTGCCTCCAATTGAAGGTTCGCGGGCGGTGCGTTCGACATGCAGTTGCCGCAAGGCCAGGATGTGCTCGCATGGGCCTTGTCGCAAGGCATGTTTCTTGATCGCCGGGCAGGTGCACGAGGCGGTGATGACGCGGGCATCGGCGTCGACATGCACCAGCGGGCGGCGGGCCTGACCGTCGGGGCCGCGGGCGTTGCCGCTGAGCTTCCAAGTCGTTTGGCCGTCTTGCACCATTGGGCGGCGGGCGATGATGCGGATCGATTTGCCGCGGACGATCTGCTCGGCCAGCTTCTGCCGGTCGCCGCCGATGCCCACGCCCGGCGTCGCCCCGGCACGCGTGGCCCGGCGGGCGGCGGCGAGGTCGAACGGACCGGCGAAGAGGTCACGGTGGCGGTAAAGCATCCCCCCCGCCGACCCGCCCAAATCGGCCGCCGCCCGCCCGGCGGCGCACAACGCCGAGAGCGCCGCCCGTGCCACCTCGCGGGAGAAGCCGACGGCTTCCTGCAGCTCACCCTCCGTCGCCCGGCGGCTCGTTTTGAGCGAGTCGTAGGCGGCGAGCACCTGCTCGGCAGTGCAGTCGACGGGCCGGGCGAGGAGGCTGAACTTGTCGTCGCCGGTCCAGTCGTTGTCGGTCCAGCCGCTCAGGCCCAGCGTGAACGTGACGCCGCAACAGCGGCATGAGCCGCTCGACGGTCCGCAGCCGGTCGCGGCCCCATGTGCGGATCGTCCGTGGCGTGTCGCCGTCGAACCTCGCCGACAGCGGCACCGCCCGTTCCCAAGGCTCGACGACCACGCGAACCCGCTCGCCCGGCTCGAGCTCCCACCGCAGCGCCCGCGGGCTGCTCCGCGCCCGCCCCAGCCGCCGCAGCGTGCGCAGCAGGTTAAACAAATCGATCGGCTCCAACTCAAGCCGCATTAGCGACAAGCTCGACGCCGCGTGAACCTGCAGGAAGCCGTTGACCCACGACTCGGGCAGCGGGATCTTCTTCTCCAAATGCCGCCCGCCGACGCCGGCTCCCACGGTTTCCGCAGTGAACCCGTTGGGGGCGACGCCAAAGCGGGTGCGGCGGTAGCTGCGCAGGCGCTCGAGCTGCTCGTGCAAGGCGAGGCTGAAGTCGATGTTCGTCGTGCCGAGGCCGAAGTCGCCTTGCCCGTCGAAGCCGTCCATGCCCAGGGCGAGGCGGGCGTATGTGCTCTCGTCGCGGCTGAACGCCTCGAAGCTGACCTCGTCGGGATGGACCGTCACGACCGGGTCGAGCAGGAACCACATCTCGTACGAACTACGCCATGCGACTTCCTCGAAGTATCGCGCCTTGGCGGCAATGAAGTCGCGGCGGCGATCGCGGCGCAACCCTTCAAGCGTCGCGAGCCGGCCCTCCAGCTCGTTAGTCCGCAGCGCCCGCCGGGTGCCGCCGCCGTCGGCGAGGAACAGGCGGTCCTGCTCGGCCAACCACGCGGCGAATGCCGGGCGGTCGGCGAGCTTGCGGGGCTTGAACCGGAAGTCGCTGGTCACCACCGCGTGCAGCGCGGCCATCGCCTCGCGGACGCGCAGCGGGTCGCGAAGCTGCCCCTCGAAGAACGCTTCGTCGCGCAGGCGATTGGTGGCGAGGCCGACGCGGGCGGCGGTGGCGGTGCGATCGACGCCGCTGCGAACGTCGAAGCGGGCGGCGTACATCGTCGGCGTCATCGGGCACCTCCGATTGCCGTGACCTTCAAACCGGTCACTACGTTCGGCTGGGCGAGCTCGATAGCAGCCAGCGCGGCGACGGCCGCCTCGGCGTCGGTGGCGACTTCGGACTTCGTGAGCGGCAGCAGCAGCTCTCCGGAGGCGCGGGCGGCGTCGGCGTCATGCCCGCCGTGGCGGGCGACGGCGGCGAACGCTTGCTTCTTCGCCGGACGGCTTGGCGTCAGGTCAAACAGCGACGCCGCCACCAGCGGCCGCAGCCGGGCGAGCGACTTGCCACCCGCCGGCAGATGCTCGGCGGCGAGGCCGAAGGCGAAGTCACGGACGTCGCGGCTCGGGTGCTCGGCCAACCGCCCGGCAAGCTCGGCGGCGTCGAGCTGATTCAGGTGTCGACCCGCCGCCGCCATCGCCGCGATGCGGACGTCGGGCAGCGTCGAATCGAGCAATGCCTGCAACGCGTCGACACCGAGCCGGGCCAGTTCCACCCGCTCCAGCAGGATCGCCATCGCCACCGCCCGTGCGTCGGGCCACCGTCCCTCGGCGACCTCCAGCAGCGCGACCGGGTCGTCCTGCCACAGCGTTGGCGCGCCGGCGACGATGGCCATCGCGTTGCCGCGGACCTCGGCCTGATCGTGGTCGGCCATCCGCAGCAGATAATCGATGCCCAGCAGGTCGGCGGCGTCCGGCCGAATCGCCAGCACCGCCGCCCCCACCGCCGCCAGCGGCGGCGACGCTTCGATCAGCTGCAACAATGCCGCCGTCTCGCCGAGCGCCGCATCGACCTCCGGCAGCAGCGGCCCAACCAGCACGCGGGCGACGGCGTCGAGCCGCGGATCATCGGCGTCGGCGAACATCGCCGCTTCGCCGTCCGGCAGTTCCAGCCGTGGCGCGGGCGGCGGATCACGCAGCACGGCGAGCAGGCGATCGGCCACATCACGCCGCACCTCGCTTGGCACGTCGGCCAGCGCCCCGTCCAGCACCGCCGCGGCGAGGTCGCTGGTTTCGGCATGTTCGCCGATCAGCAACGCGACAACTCGGTCGGGTTGCGCCACCCAAAGGTCGGGCTTCTGGCGGAACACGTCGTGGGCGACGAGCCGGGCGTCGGGGCGGGCGTCATTCGCTAGCCGCAGCAACAGCGGCCACGGCGGATCATCGGCGTCGAGCCGACGACGCAACTCGCCCGCCGCCAACTCCTCCACCGCCGGCACCGGCCCGTCGAGCATGGCGAGCAACTGATCGGTGGACGCCTGCTGCACGACCTCCGAGTGCCGAGCCTGCACGGCGTCGAGGGCGAACCGCACGAACGCCTCGATCCGCCCGCCGGCCAGCAGCCGCAGGTACGCAACGGGTCGGGCGTCCCAAAGTTCCGGGTACGCCTCACTCCGCGCCGGCGGCTCGGGTGGCGGCGGTTGGGCAGGCTTCTGCTGCGGCTGCAGCATCCGCTCCAGCCGGTCCCAATCGGGCGGGGCCGTCATCGTCACGCGGCGCGGCGGGTTGCCGCCGACGAC
Source organism: uncultured Tepidisphaerales bacterium (assembly GCA_964386435.1). Classification (GTDB taxonomy): domain Bacteria; phylum Planctomycetota; class Phycisphaerae; order Tepidisphaerales; family Tepidisphaeraceae; genus CAYLSV01. The sequence continues at coordinate 6,352 of CAYLSV010000115.1, read as the reverse complement.
GAAGCGCCGCAGGCGTTGCCAGACGCTTTGCTCCTCGATCTCAAACGTGGCCCCGGCCAGCCGCATGTGGTGCAGTTGAGCGGCGGAAAGATCGTCCGGCGACGCGTCCCGCGCCGGCATTGGCGGCAACACCGCACGCGGGCGGCGGTCGGCCCGGCGGGCGGCCTGCTCGCCGCGGGTGGTGGCGGTGGACCAGCGGGTGCCCTGCCACGTGAGGGTCGGGTCGCCGCCGTGCAGGATGTGGCCGATCAGCGGCGAGCGGGTCCACGGGTCGGTGGCGAAGTTGCGGGCGTACGGCGAGTTGTCGCCGCGGCGGAGGAAGGCGGCGACGTCGCCCGGCTGATACGCCGCGAGCACGGCGGCGGCGTGGTCGGCGTAGCGGGCCGGCTCGTGCTCGGCGAGGCGGCGGAGGTGTCGCCAAGTTCGGCGGCGGAGGTAGTCGCGGGTGGCGTTGGAGAAGATCGGCGTGACGGCCGGCTGCCCCGTCAGGCCGCTCTTGACGTGGGCGTGGCGGGCTAGGTTGCGGCTGGCGTCGATGAGCCGGGCGAGGCGGCCGAAGGCGTCGGCGTCGAGGCGGAGCGAGGCCCGCTTGAACATGCTTTTGACGTACCGCCAAGCGAAAGGGTTGCCAAGATCGATGCCCGTGAGCGCCTCCGCCCACCGCAACGCCGCCTCGGCGGCAACCGGATCGGCGGCGAGGCCGGCGAACTCGTAGAGAAAATCGGCCGCCTGCCCCTGCCGGTTCGGCGGCACCTCGGCGAGGGCGGCGACCTTGGCTTCCGCACCCTTGGCTTCAAGCACGGCATCGGGCAGATCGCCGCGCACACGGGCCGTTGCCGTGGCGATGCCTTCGGCGTCCCGCAGGTGGATGAGCGCCTCGACGCCCGACCGCCGCCGGCTTAGCAGCTTGCGGCCGGCCGACTCACGGACGGCGGCGAACGCCCGCGCATCGCCGCACCGGCCCAAGGCGTCGATGAGCGGACACGCCTCGGCATCGGCCTCGCCCAGCGCCATAAGTAGCGGTTCGCACGCCGCCGGCTCGGCGAGCCAGAACAACCGCCCCGCCGCCATTGCCCGCCGCCGGGCATCCCGCGGCATCGCCGTCAGCAGATCCAGCGCCGCGGCGACGGCACCCGTTTGAAATCCCTCGCCCTTCAACCCGCTGACCACCTCGGCGAACGCCGCTGGCAAAGCCGCATCGTCGAACGGCCCGAATGCCTCGTCGGCGTCGAGCCGGTCGGGGTGGCTGCCCCGCAACACGCGGACGACGAACCCGCCGGCCACCGCCTCGGCCTGCACCGCCGCCACGCCGCGGGTCGGGTGGCTCAGGATGGTCGGGCGGGGCGTCACGGCGATGCAGTCTGGCGCAAAACAAGCGGTGGCTCAATCGAAGTCGTCGAAATCTTCATCAACGGCCGGCGATGCAACGGCAACATGTTTCGCCACCGGCGTCGGCGGTGCGGGGATCGGGTCGGGCTCGCCCAGCGTGTGGGCCAGGGCCCGGCGGGCGGCGGCGAAGTCGGGGAACCCGTTGCCCTTCATCAGGTCGTATGCAGTCCACATCAGGTCCGCCGCGATCTCCGGCGGCACCTGCCCGGTGCCGGCGCCGAGGCCGGGCATGGCCAGCGTGTAGATGTCCTGCTCGCCGCGCCCTCGGTTGTGCTGGCGGACCGCCTGCAGCGCGGCCAGGCAGGCGAGGGCGACGTTCATCGTCGCGCTGATGTCCTCGTTGCCGGCGTGCATCGTTGGCGTGCTGACAAGGTACCGCGGCACCTCCACGTTCGTTGGCGTGACCACCGCGTGCCCAAGCGGCAACGGCTCGCCGAACTGCTGCCGGGCGAGTTTCTGGGCCGACTTCTCGATGCCCGGCAAATGGCGGGCGATGACCGCGTCGAGGCCGCCGTCCATGCTCAGCCGCGGGTTGGTCGGCGTGACCCAGGCGTCGAGCCGCTGGGTGAGCATCGACCCCTGCACGATCGTCACCTCCGGGTTGGCCTCGAAGCTTTGCCGCCACGCCCGGACCATGCGGGGGCTGAGGTCGATGAGCGTGAGGACCAGCCGCATCTCCGGTTCGGCGGGCGGCGTTGAGGTTCCTGCAATGTGCATGGCGAACTCCTTTGCGGGAAAATCAATGCGTGAACTCGACGAGGTGGTCCATGCGGTACTGGGCCGGGTCGTAGATGACGAACTCGTCGTCGGCAAACTGGCTGCCGGCCCCGCGCACGCCATGGCACGAGTCGTGGCCGGCGGGCGGCTCGGTGAGGCCGTGGGTGATCTTCTTGAACTGTGCCGGCTTGCCCAGCGCCACGCGGGCGACGGTCAGCAACTGCGTGCGCCGCTTGCCGGGGGCGGCGTAGAACGCGCTGGTGCACGCCGCGTCGCCGAAGTAGATGCCGTGCCCCAGCCAACCCGCGTCGGTGCGGCGGACGCCCAGCTTCGTCACGAGCTTGGGCATCAGGATGCCGCGGCTGAGCAGACCGACCCAGTTGCTCAAGCGGCTGCCGTGGAACAGATTCTGCTCGTTACCGATCCTGCCCTTACCCTTTCCGCCGACGTAGCGGTCGTGCTCTTCGGGCCGGCGAACGGTCCAGATCCGGCGCACCCTCATCGACTTCATCTTCACCTGGCTGCCGATCACGTGCTTCTCGATCCGGCGGTAGTCCTTGCTGCTTGGCTCGAGGGCGACGATGTCGCAGCCGAGCGAGCGGTATTGGCCGTCGACCTCGGCGTCAAACAGCACGCTGCCCTCCTCGCCGTTGACGCGGAGCATGTCGCGCATCAGCTGCAGCGTCTCCTGCTTCTGCGTCAGGGCCTCGGGCGAATTGATGACGCTCGCCAACGCCGCCGCCCGCGTCCGGCCCACGCGGTGCGGGATCGCCGAGTAGAACCGCCCGGTGAGGTCGGCCAAGGCGTCCGCCTTCCTCGCCTTCGCCTGCCGCTTGGCCATGGCTTCGGCGAGGTCGATGAGCACCCGCTCGCCCTTCTCGATCTGGCCGATGGTCAAAATGCCCAACGGCGTCTCGATGCCGTTGGCGGTGATCTTCGCCTGCACCGTGTTCGTCAAGGCAGTCGTCGCCTCGGCGAAAATGTACTGCACGAGGTCCTTCACGTCGGCGTGCAGCTTCAACGGCGGCGGGCCCTTCGGCTTCGTCTTCGCCTTCGCCTTCTGATCCCGTGCCCGCTCGGCCTCGGCGGCGATCTCCAGCGTCTTGGCGTCCACGTCGCCCGCGCTGGTGCCGCGAGCCTTGATCGAGCCGATGCGGACGCTGGCCAAACTCACCTCGGCGTAGCCCTTGCTCTTGGACGTTTTCTGCCGGTAAATCTGCCCGTAACACCCCTCGGCCTCGGCCAGATCGGTGCAGTACCGCGACTCCTTCTGCCCGCTGTCGGGGTTGGCTTCCAGATCGTCGGTGCGGCCGTAGTGGGTGAACACGCGGAAGCCCGCGCCCTCGGCCGAGTGCAGCTCGATCGCGTAGTACTTGTTGCGGTTGGTCTTCAGGTCCGTGACCTGCAGCACCGCCTTCTTGAGCACCTCGAACTCGGCCGGAAACGCCGGCTCGCCGTCGGCCCCTTCCTTCCACGCCTTGAGCTTCGCCATGCCTCGGCCCTCCCGGTGATGAGCCAACACGCCATGTGCCGGCCGCCGGGAGCCTACCTAACAATGCCCCACCTTCGCAACCGCATTTTCTTGTCTGGTGAGAAAAACTTCTTCCGGCGCTTCGATCTAGTTGTTGATCGAGATCCGGTCCCAGCGAAGCCGCTCAAGCTCGTCGCTCAGTGCCTTGGTTGTGCGGTGGTCGGCACCGAGTTGAGCACGGGCGGCATCCAGCGCTTTGGTCGTCTCCTTGATTCGGCGGTCGATTTCTGTCGTCGCCGACTCGTCCCGCTGCCGCTTGAGCTGCAGCATGATCTCTCGCTCGCGGTAATCGAACTCGAGTTGTTCAATCTCTTCTTCGATCGCTCGCCGTGCAACGCGGATGGAGCTCGCGTGGCCACTGCGCTTGTTCCACACGCTGACCAGTCTTCGGTACTCCTCCTCAAACTGCTTCGAAAGCTCTGTCACGGCGGCCCGAGCGGTGTTGTCTTCCCCCGCTTCCTGTCGAGCTTCGGCAACCTGCTGTTCCATCTGCGCCCTGTGCGCTTTCATGGCCGCACCCGCCTCGTCTGCGAGCGGTCGAGCCTCGCGCAGCTTGGCGTCCAGCGGCGGGAGCAACTCCTGCCGGGCGATGATCGCCGCCCGCAGCCGAAGCAGCTCGTCATCCTGCGGCACCGCATCGGGGGCGATCTTGGGCACGGCGATACGGCCGGCGGCAGGCAAGGTGCCGATCGCCTCGCCGTGTTCTGTCCGCGCGAGCAGGATGATCGGGTTCCGCAGGATTTGGGCCTCGGCGTACGCCCGGCCGATCGCCTTGCGGGCCTCGACGTCGCTCAACCCGGCGATCGGGATCGGGGCCACCATCGGCAAATCAAGCGTGCCGTCCGGCGCGACCCGCTTGGTCATCACCATCATCTGGCCATCGGCCATCAGCTCCGGCACGCCCACCTGAACCAACTCGCCGGCGGCGATCGGCTTCGGCTCGACGGCGGTCGCCGGCTTTGCCACGGCCGAGGGCGCGGGCGTCTCCATCGGGGCCGCCCCGGCGGCGGGTCGCGGCGTCGGCGTCACCATGCCGGCGAGGGTGGCGGCAAAGAGTGGCAACGCGACCAACGCGGCCGTGCGGGGGCGGGAACGTTGAGGTTGTTGCGTCATCGCGAGTCTCTGGGTAAGGGTGCGGACGGTGGAGCGGCCGGCCATGGCGGCGGCGGGTGGGGTGGGGTGCTTTTCGGCGGCAAGGGTGAGCAGGAGGTCGGCGTAAATGCGGCGGTCGGCGGGGTGAGCCGCGGCGAGGGCGGCGGCGTCGCAGGCTTGTTCCTGATCGGCCCGGCTGGCGGCGGCGGCGAACCATGCGAGCGGGTTGGGCCAGTGGATCGCCCGCAGCAGCCAGAAGGCGAGGCGCTGCCACGCGTCGCGGCGGACGTGGTGGGCGAGCTCATGGCGCAGGATCAGCCGAAGCTCACGACGGGAGAAGTCGCGGTTGCTTGGCAGGAGCACCGCCGGGCGGCCGAAGATGCCGGGCCAGTAGCCGGGCTGCCCGGCGGTCCACACGAGCCGCGGCGGGTGGCGAAGGCCAAAGTCGTCGGCAGCGGCGGCGTAGATGCTCAAAGTCGGTTCGACCGTCACGTTGCACCAACGAGGGGTGTGTCGGGCGGTGCGGAGCGCGCGGACGACGCCGGGCAAGAGCAGGCCGATCACGCCCGCGAGCCACACGAGGATGAATCCGTCAAGCAGCCTCGGCGTGGCGAGCACGTGCCACGTGCGCGTGACACCCTCCACGGGCGGCGCGGCTGGCACTGCGTCGTCGGCAACGCGCGGGACGCCGGGCGTGATTGCTGCCCCGCTGGCAAGTTCTCGCGTTGCACCGGCTGGTCTTTCGGTTGAGCCGGTCGTTTCACCGGATGTGCGGAAATTTTCGGGCAGAACTTTCGACGCCACGCGCTGCTCGTCGCGGGTCACGCGGTGTCCGCCGGCCGTCACGCGGAGATCGTCGGCAATGGCGTCAGGTACATCTGGCGTCGCCGGCAGGATCGGGAGGGCGAGGGTGATGGGCCACGCCAGACGGAGGGCGACGAGCCACCAGAGCCAGCCGCGGGCGCGAGGTGAGAGGCGGGGGCCGAGCAGGCGGGTTGCGGCGACGAGGGCGAGGGCGAGCAGCCCGCCCTGCCATGACGCGGCGATCAAGCCCGCGAGAATCGTCGCGTCGGTCATCGTCGGCCGCCCTTCTTCGCCCGGTTGGCGGCGGCGTCGAGGTCGTCGCGTAGCTTTCTGATCTGCTTCGGCGAGAGGTCGGCGGCGTCGATCAGCCCCAGCACCCCCGCCGCGGCGTCGCCGTTGAAGATGCGATCGAGGAACGATCGGCTCGCCCGCCGCTGCGCCTCGCCCGGCTCGACGGCCGCTTGATAGATAAACCGCCGCCCGTCCGTCGGGTCGGGCTCGGCCGTCGCCGCCTTCTTCTCCACCAGGCGGTTCAGCAGCGTCTTCACCGTCGCGTCGGCCCACCCGTTCGGCGGCCCGGCCACCTCCGCCACGCGGCGGGCCGACGCCGGCCCGAGCTGCCAAAGCACCTCGAGCACCACCCACTCCGCGGTGGTAACTGGGGGCGAATCAGCCATGAATGACAATTGTAAACGAACGTGCACCGGCTTGCCAATGACGCTTGTAGTCGAGGGTTTCCTGCGCCCTTGCCCGGACCTGCGGCACGTGGTGCCGCGGCTACCGCAGCGAGACCATGTGGTGCACAAGCGGTAGCCGCGG
>CAYLSV010000114.1:0-10170 GCA_964386435.1 uncultured Tepidisphaerales bacterium | reverse complement strand
ACCACACCTGGTCGCAGTCCGGTCGGTTCCGGAGCCCGGACTGCGACCAGGTGTGGTCGCAGCTACCTCACGTCGTCGCCAATCGCTCGAATGCCAAGCGGGCGTAGCTCAGCGTGAACCCGTGTCGCAGGAAGTTCCGCTCGCTCGTCGATCCTGGTTGCCCACCCGCGGTGATCAGGCGGACGCCAAGGGCTTGGGCGGCTTCGAGGCGGGCGCGGATTAACGCCGTCTGCACGCCGCGGCGACGGAACGCGGGCAGCACGGCCCCGGCGAACAAGGCGGCAATCTCGCCGTGCGTTTCCAGCCCCGCGATGCCGGCGGGCTCGCCGCCGACGGTGGCGACGAAGCTTTGAATCCGCGGATGTTGACGCAAGCGTCGGCCGACGCGCAGGGCGACGGCGCTCGCCTCGCCGCCGTGGACGGCCCGCTCCATCAGCCGTGTCTGCACGTCGGCCGCCTCGTCGTCGCCAGTCGGCTGCACCGCCACCGCGTGCCCCGCCGGCCACGCCGCCTCGCCCGGCAGTTGGCGGCTGAAGACGTGCTCGATCTCGATAAGCCGGAACCCGGCCTCGGCCAACAGCGGCCACAGCGCCGCGTTCGCCAGCGTCGACACCTCCACCCGCGGCGTCGCCCCGTGCTCTTCGAAGAACGTCACGACGTCCGCCACCTCGCCGGCCGTCGGCTCAGCGTCGAGGGCGACGCCCCACGCGGCGTTCGTCCAGTAGTCGGGCCCGCTGCACGCCATGACGCCGCCCATGCACGGCTCGGCCTCGTCGGCGATGTCGCCCACGCCGGCCGCGATCCGCCGCTCCTCAACCACCGCCACCGCCCGCGGCGTCCACGCCAACTCGCCCGGCGTCACGCGGCCACCTCCGCCAGACAGCGGTCGATCCGCTTGAGCACCTCCGCCTGCGGCAGGAATGCCAGCGTGTCGAAAATCGGCGGGCTGACCGTGCCGCCGGTGAGCGCGACGCGCAGCGGCTGGGCGACCTTGCCCAAACCCTGACCCGTCTTCTCGCAGCGATCTTTCAGCGCCGCCTCGATGGCGTCGGCCGTCCACTCGGGCAGCCCGGCGAGCAACTCACGGTCGGCCCGCAAATTACCGAGGCCAACGGCGTCGTTCTTGAGCAGCACCTTCTGCACCGCCTTCGGGTCGTACTCGATCTGCGCGGCGTCCTCGAAGAAAAACGCCGACTTCTCCGGCACTTCCCGCAAGGTGTGGAAGCCGGCGTTCATCTTGAGGAGTTGGCGAAGCTGCCCGTCGTCGCAGTCGGCCAGTGGCCCGGGCTCGTTGACGGCGAGGTAATCCTTGAACGCCGCGAGCTGGCGGTCGAGCGGGGCGTGCTCGAAATCGACGGTGCTGAAGGCGGTGAGCTTCTTGCGGTCGAACCGGGCGTCGCTCTTGCCGACGCGGTCGAGGCCGAACTTCTCGATCATCTCCGGCATGCTCATGCGCTCGAGGTCGTTGCCCGGGCTCCAGCCGAGCAGGGCGAGGAAGTTGAGCAGCGTCTCGGGCAGGTAACCGCTTTGGCGGAAGTCTGCGACGTCGATCTCCGGCAGGGCGGTGGCCGGCATGTCGATGCCGCGCATCACGCGATCCTGGTCGGCGGCGTCGAGCTGAACTTTGGCTTTTTTGCCGGTGAACCATTTGTCCAGCGTCTCGACGGGCAGGCCGCTGGCGGTGGCGAGGTCGGCGATGGTGTGGCCGTCCTTCAGCCACGCCTCGGCCGCGGCGCGGATGGCGTTGTCTTTGTCACGCTTGCTGAGCTTGGCCCCGCTGGTGTCGTTGAGGATCGTCGGCAGATGGGCGAACTGCGGCCGCGGGTAGCCGAGGGCGTCCATGAGCGCGACGTGCTGGACGGTGTTGAGCAAATGCTCCTTGCCGCGCAGGACGTGGGTGATGCCCTGCCAGTGGTCGTCGACGACGACGCCGAAGTGGTAGGTCGGCATGCCGTCGCGCTTGCGGATGACGAAGTCCTGCACCTGCTCGGCGTCGACGCCCTGGTTGGGCCCGAGCACGAGGTCGTCGAAGTGCCACGGCTGCACGACCATCTTGAACCGCACCGCCGGCACCCGGCCCTCGTCCTTGAACCGCTTGAGCTGGTCCTCGGTGTAGGCGGGCCGCTTGTAAAGATACTGTTGCCGCCGCATGGCCGACTCGCGGCGCTGGGCGTCGAGCTCCTCGGGCGTCTCGTACGCGTCGTAGGCAAGATCGCGGCCCTTCAGCTCGTCGATCAGCTTGTCATAATCGGCCACACGGTCCGACTGCTTCGGCACGTCGCCGGCGTTGTCGTGGTCGAGGCCGAGCCAGTCGAGGTCGCGGTACAGGGCGTCGACCGCCGAGTCGGTGGAACGGGCGCGGTCGGTGTCTTCTATGCGCAAGAGGTACCGCCCGCCCTGGTTCTTGGCGAACAGGTAGTTGAACAGCGCGGTGCGAGCCCCGCCGACGTGAAGGTCGCCGGTGGGGCTGGGGGCGAAGCGGGTGACGACGGCGGGCATGGGCCAGAGTAGCACCGGGTGCTAGACTTTCTGCATGGACGTGCAGCAGATCTACCGGCACTTGGCACTACGCCCGTTCAACCCGTTCCGCATCTTCCTCAACGATGGCACGGCGCTGCGCGTGCTGGAGCCACATCACGCTTATGTGGAGAACGAGCGTTCAATTATCGTGGGGCAAGGCTTGAACGAATTCGGTATGCCCGCCCACTCGGTCTACTTCAGCATCGACTCGATCAACCGGCTCGAGCCATTGAAGGAGAAGATCACCACGCCCGAGGAGCCGGGCAGCGATTGAAGGCGTCTTCGGCTCCATCCTGCGGCGGGGCGGGCCTCAGTTTTCCGTCGTTTTGGCGGGTTCGCGGATGTCGGGTTGGGACCGGCGGGCGGTGGGCAGGATGACGGCGGCGGCCCACTTCAGGTAGGCGCGGGTGTAGCCGAGCGGTTGCCGTTCCATTCGGCGACCGCTCGTGCGGGCGGGCTCGGCCTGCGTGTCATACAGGAACCGTCGCCGGGCACATCGCCATTGCCCGGCCGTGATGGGCCACTCCTCGCCGAGGGCTACCCGCTCATTGAACCCGCCGGACCGCTCGAAGGCGACGCGGGTGCAGAACAGGTACGCCGGCAGCGCCTTCGCCCGCGCCAGCTCCGCCGTAGCGGTGCCAGCGGGAACAACGCCACCGCGTACCCCGCCCGCGCCAGGCAAACCGCCCGCCTCAACCCGGCCGGCGGCAACAACGTATCGGCATCGACGAAGACCAGCAGGTCGCCGCGTGCCGCCTTCGCGCCGCAGTTGCGGGCGTGGGCCGCGCCGGGGCGTTGGCAGGCAATTCTTCGGACGCCCGGCCGATCATCCACCAACGCATCAGTGCCGTCGATGCTCGCGCTGTCGGCGACGATCACCTCGGCCGGGCGACGCGGCCCCAGCCGTGCGAGAGCCGTTTCGATCGCCCGCAATGTCGCGGGCAGCGCGATCCGCTCGTTCCGCGCCGGCACGATGACGCTCACGAGCGGCCGGGGTGTTGGCGGTGCAGAGTCAGGCACAACGAAGCACGATCAGGTCGCGGCTCAACCCGGTCATCGGCCAACGTTCGGGCTCGACAACGTCCAGCACCCAACCCGCCGCGGCACAGACGCCGAGCAAGTCGTTGCGCCGATAGTACCGGCTTGGGACCATGTTGCCCGAGGCGTTTTCGCCCACGACGCCCAGCCGCCGGGCGACCGCCTGCGCCCCGCGACCCAGCGCCAGCTCCCGCGCCCGCAGCAACGCCTTGGCGAGCGGGCCTGTCTCCGTCGACTGCAGCAGGATCAGCCGCCCGTCACCACGCAGCAGCCGACGGCACTCCCGCAGCAGCGCCACATCGTCGGCCGCATAATGGAGCACGAACGCCAGCATCACCACGTTCACCGAGGCATCGTCGAACGGCAGCGGTCGGTTCGTCTCAAACCCTACCGGCGGCGGGCCGACGAGCTTGAGGTCGGCTCCCAACCCGGCCACGTCGGCTTCGATCCAGCGAAGCCTCGGCCGCGCCGCCGACAGTCGGGCCACGTTGTGCCCCGTCCCGCAGCCAAGGTCGATCCCGCAACCCTCGCCGGGCAAGTGTGGCAGCAACCGCTCGGCGAGATGATCGGCCCGCCGACGAAGCGCCCGGTCGAACCAGCGCGCGACGATCGTCACCGATCCACCTCCAGCAGATGCCGGTACGTCGCCGGTCGTCGGCCCTCGCCGAGCAGTCGGTCGATGAGCCGCAGCGCTGCCGGCAGGTGACCACGCGGCACATCCAACGGATGAATGGCCACGCAAGGCACTGCCCCGTGTTGCCGTCGAAGCCAGCGGCCCGCAGCTTCCGCCAGCCACCCGACAGGGGCCACGCGTGCCGCGACTGGCCCCAGATCCCACGACCAAGTCGCCAGCGGGATCGAGTGCCCGTCTCGGGTCAGCAGCTGCCGAAGACCAATTCGATACGACAACCCGCTTGGCCAGCTCGCCGGATCGGCCAACGGTCCGCACTGCCACGCCGGCGGCAGCAGCCCGACGCACTCGTGGCCGACCAGCTTTTCCACCTCCATCGCCGCCCGTGCCACCCGCTCGCCGGCCGCGTCGGCCTGTATTGAAGAGAACTCGTCGCAGCCGCCGACCAGCGTCGAGAAGAGCGACCACCCCCGCTCCCGGCAATGCGTCAATCCGTGGGCAAGATGCTCCGCGCAATCGTCCGCCACCGCCAGTCGCAGCGCGTCGTCCCAACGCTCACCCCGCGGCCTAGGCACCACCGCCGCCGACACGAACCCCCCGACAAGTGGGCGAAGCCCCGCCAAAATCGATTGAACGGCCTCCGCGTGCCGCGGTTCCACGTCGTGGACGCAGACGACGAATACGTTGTTGACGGAGCTCGGTTTCACGACGCGGGCGACGCCGACAGGTTACACCATCGTGGCACGGCGTCGAGCCGCAGGGCCGCGGCCGATCCTCGCCGCCCGGCCCGTGCGGCTACCCTCTCAACATGATCCGCGTGCTCGCCGTCTGCCTCGGCAACATCTGTCGCTCGCCCGCGGCGGAGGGGGTGTTGCTGGCGCACCTGCGGAGGCGGGGGCTGGAAGACGTCGTGGCCGTCGATTCGGCGGGGACGGCGGCGTACCACGTGGGCGAGCCGGCCGATGCCCGCATGATGCAGGCGGCCGAGCGGCGGGGTTATGCGCTGCCGAGTGTGGGGCGGGCGGTGCGGGATGAAGATTTTGGGGAGTTCGACCTGATTCTGGCGATGGACCGACAGAATCTGGCGGACCTGAACCAGCGTGGCACCGGCGACGTCCGCCTGCTCGGCGAGTTCGTGCCCGGCGATGAGGTGCCAGAGGTGCCCGACCCGTACTACGGCGGCGACGCCGGGTTCGAGAGGGTGCTGGATCTGATCGAATCGGCCATGCCGGCGCTGCTGGACGAATTGGCGGCACGGGCGGAGACGGACGCGTGAGCCCGGCAACCGACTTGAAGCGGCGCGTTGAGGCGGCGAGCGGTGAGCGGGTTATAACCCACGCCGAGGTCGGCGGCGGCTGCATTGCGGTGGCGAGCCGGATGGAGCTTTCCGATGGCCGGACCGTGTTCGCCAAGGGCGGCCCCGGCGCGGCCGGCTTCGCGGCGGAGGCGGCGGGGCTGCGGGAACTGGCCCGCTTCGGAGGCGAAGGCCGGCAATGGCTCGGGCCGCGGGTGCCGGAGGTGCTGCACGTCGACGAGGGCGTGATGGTGCTGGAGTGGTTGGACCTCGAGTCGCCAACCAACGCCGCCGCGTGGGGCCGCGCACTCGCCCACCTGCACCGCGCGTCCGCCGGCCAGCAGCCGTCGTTCGGCTTCGACATCCCCGGCATGCTCGGCAGCACGCCGCAGGACCATGCGTGGCACGACGACTGGCCCACCTTCTGGCGAACCCGCCGCTTGCGGCCGATGCTCGAATTGGTTCACGACGACGAGGTGCGCGCGCTTGGCGACAAGCTCGACGCCCGGCTCGTTGAGCTGCTCGACGGCTGCGCCGCCCGACCCTGCCTAATCCACGGCGACCTCTGGTCCGGCAACATCGCCCAAGCCGGCGGCCACCCGGTGACGTTCGACCCCGCCGCCTACTGGGCCGACCGGGAGGTCGAGTTCGGCATGCTCCGCTGGATGGGCCGGCTGGGCCCGAAGTTCGAGGCCGCTTACGCAGAGGCATGGCCGCTGCCCGCCGGGGCCGATCGCCGCATCGGCGTGTACGAGCTGCACCACCACCTCAACCACCTAATCCTCTTCGGCGACAGCTACCGCCCCGGCTGCGTCCGGCTCATGCGTCAATTACTCACCGCGTGACCGCGCAGACGCAGCGGCACGCGCTCGAGAATGCCCTCGCCGAAGATCGCGTCGTACCCCCGCTCGGGCATGTGGGCGTACCCGATGTGGCAGCCGCACGTCGCGTTCGGGCACAACCGCGGACGGAGGGCATCTTGCCAGTCGGCGGCGTAGAAGTCGCCGATCGGCTGCTTGACGAAGTGGCACCGCCGCATCACGCCCTCGCCGTCGACGCTGAACACGGTCTCGCCCGTCCGGCACGCCCGGCCGAGGCTGTCGTGGCGGCGGTTGTTCACCGGGAACAACGGGTCGATCGCCGTCAGGTCCGCGATCTGCTCGGCCGTGTAGTAATCCGGCTGGCGCTTGTACGCGTTGACCCAAAGGTATGTTTTTTTCGGCAATTCCCGCCGAAGCACGTCGATTTCGGCAAGGTGGTTCTGCATCCCGACAATGCCGACGCTGAAGCTCACGCCGCGCCCGCGCAGCTCGTGGCACTTGGCGACAAACCGCCCGCGCGGCGTCTCGCCGGGGTGGTAGGTGCACCACAACGCCAGCCGCGCCACGTCGCAGTCGTCGAGCCAATCGAGCCGGCAAGACAGGTTCGTTTGGCACGCGATCCGCCGAACATGCGGCCACCGCGACAGCTCGGTGAACGCTTGCCAGTAATGCTTCCGCACCAGCGCCTCGCCCCACGGCGTGACGAGGATGCCGAACGTGTGTTCGCGCAGCTCGCCGACCCGCCGCACGAACCGATCGAGCGCCGCCGCGTCGGCCGCGACTTCCTCGCGGGTGTCCCGCTGCTTGGCGAACGGGCAGTAACCACAACCGTAGTTGCAGCTCGCCAGGGGCCCGCGATAGAGGATCGAGAGGTCCATGATTCACCGCAGTTCGAAATCCCCCATCGCCGCGACCGTGGCTGCCGAGTAAAGCCACGGGCCGATGGCGTCCGACCGTTCCATGCCGGCGGCGGTGAGGTAGATCATTTCACCTTGATGGCGCAAAAGGTCGCCGAGGTCGTCGAGTTGTGGCAGGTCATCGAGCACGTCGCCGCCGAAGCGTCGCCGGTACGCTTCGCAATCGAGGCCGTCGGCGTTGAGCAGCGACTGGATCACCCACCGCCGCCGCTGTTCATCGCCGTTGAGTTCGATGCCGTAGTCGACGCTCGCAAGCTCCGCGTCGGTGCGGCCGGCGAAGTCCCGCAGAATCTGCCGCACGCCCGCCGCGCCCACGGCCCAGTCGCTGGCGTAGTGCAGCGTTCGCGTGTACGACCGCGCCGCGCAGCCGAGCCCGACCATGCCGTCGCGCTGGCAGCAGTACGCCGGCCCGTCGACCGGCGGGGCGTCGTTTCGGCGGAACATGCGCATCGAGAACTGCCGGAAACCGCGGGAGATCAGCAAGTCCCGCCCGGCCCGGTAGCACGCCAGCCGCAGCTCGTCGTGCGCCGCCGCCCCGCCCCGGCCGAGGCCGGTGAGCTGTCGGACGTAGAGCGGGTAGAGGAACAATTCCGTCGGCCGCAGCTCAAGCGCCGCCTCCAGACTTGCCAGCCAACTCGCCACCGTCTGCCCCGGCAGGCCGTAGATGAGGTCGAGGTTCAGCGTGTCGAAGCCGACGGCGTGGATGCGCTCCACCGCCCCGCGCACCGCGTCGTTCGACTGCGGCCGCTGGGCCGCCCTCACCTCGTCGGCGACGAAGCTTTGCACGCCCATGCTCACCCGCGTCGTGCCAAATCGCTTGAGCACCGCGAGCCGATCGGCCGTCGCGGTGGACGGCGACGTCTCGACTGACGTCGGCACCGCTCCGACGCCGAACCGGCCGAAAAGCTGGGACAACACGCGGTCCAGCGTCGCCGCGTCGAGATACGTCGGCGTCCCGCCGCCCACCGCCACCCGCGCCACCTTCGCCCCGGCGAGCGCGTCGGCCACGCCGTCGACCTGCCGCCGGGCGGCGTCGAGGTAGTCGGTCTCGAACGACGCCGCCGGGTTTGCCTGCGTGAACAGGTTGCAGAACCCGCACCGCATTTCGCAGAACGGCACGTGCAAGTACAGGAACACCGCATCAATCGGCTCGCTTGCCCACACGTCCGCCACCGGCCGCGGCGGCAGCGGGCGGTACGCCGTTTTGTGCGGGTAGGCGTACGAGTAGCCGGCGTAGGGCGTGCCGAACGCCGGGTGCGCCTCGGCCACCTCCGCCGGGTGTTGCTCGCGGATCGGGAGGGCGACGCTCATGAATCACATCCGTAAACGAACTCGGCGTACGGCACGTCCCACACCACCTCGTGCGCCAGCCGGTGGCCGACGTGGCCGCCCTCGCCGTAGCAGGTGCCGTGGTCGCTGCAGAAGATGCAGAGCGTCGGCCCGCGACCATCGAGCGCGGTTAGCAGCGTCGGCAACGCCCGGTCCACCGACTCAAGCGCGGCCGCCTGCGTGCGCGGCGAATCGGTTGTTTCGCCGGGAAGATGGTGGCAATTCGGCTGGTGCATCGCGCTGAGGTTGATGAACGTGAACGCCCGCCCATCGATCGCCGCCAACCGCTCGGCGGCCAGGGCGAACTGGTTCGCCGCCGAGTCCACGGCTGTCACGCCGAGTTGCTCCGACCAATGGCTTTCTACGAACAACCTTGGCAGCACGTTCGACAGCGGCGTGAGCTTGTTGAAGAACCCGACGCCGCCGATGCACAGCGTGTGGTAGCCGGCGGCGGCGAAGCCGGTGACGAGGTCGGGGGCGTCGAACACGAGCGTCCGCAGCGTCACCGACTCGCTGCCGGCAAACCGGGTGGCGAGCAGCCGCGGGTGCGGCCCCGGCGTCGTCGGCGTCGGCAGGAATCCGGCGAAAAATGCGTGGTGGGCCGCATAGGTGAAGCTGCCCGGCGTGTGCCGCCGCTCCCACTGCCCACCTGGCAACAGCCGCCGCAAGTTCGGCGTCTGGGCCGACGCGGCGACGTCGTACCGCAGCGTGTCGAACGTCATCAGCAGCACGTCGTGCGTGCCGAGCATGGCCGCGGCGTCGAGCGTCATGCCGCCGCCCGCGTGAGAACATGGCGCAGCTGGGCGGCATGGGTGTCGTCGCCGCGCGCGTCGAGCAGGTTCGGCAACAGGTCGCCGAAGGCATTGACCTCAATCACCCACGGCCGGCCGCGGGTGTCGATGGCGAGGTCGACGCCGCCGTGCAGCGAGTTGGGGAAGCACCGCATCGCCGCCTCGGCCGCCTCGTGGGCCGCGCGCCATGCCGACTCGCCCACAACCTGCCGGGCGGCGTCGGCGGTGCCGCGCTGGTTGAGCAGGTGCAGGTTCGTGATCGGCGAGCGGCTGACGCGCGGCACGACGTGCGACACGCGCCCGCCGAGGACGAACAACCGCAAATCGAACGCGCCGCCGGACATGCTCGCCTTCGGGATCCACGGCTGCACGATCGCCCCCATCTCCCGGAGTTTCTGCACGACTTGACCGACGGCGGCCGGATGGTCGAGTCGGCGGAGGCGGCGGGTGTTGAAGCATCGGCCGCGGCCGTCGATGCTGAGCGTGGTGGTCGCGGCGACGCCGTGGCGGAGGCTGCGGCGGAGGGCGAGGATGCCCGAGCCGCTGGAGCCGTGGCGGAGCTTGACGAACGCAGCCGGCCACTCGTCCTGCCAGTCGTCCGTCGACGCCAGCGGCCGCGTTGGAGGCGTCGGCACCTTGGCGGCGGCGAGCAGTTCGTGCGTCCGCAGCTTGTCGCACATCGCCGCGCACTCGGTTGGATCGTTCATCGCCACGTGCGGCGGCGCGGCGGCGAGTTGCCCGGCCACGTCGGCGAGCGCTATGGCGTAACCGGCGTACCACGCCGCCGGCGCGACGACCTCCCCGAACTCCGGCGGCGGCCCGTCGTACC
>CAYLSV010000113.1:0-10638 GCA_964386435.1 uncultured Tepidisphaerales bacterium | reverse complement strand
CTGATCCTGTTCCACGCGTCAACAGCAGGATCAGCCCCGCCGCCACGCGGCGGAGGTCCGGCCGTCACGCAGCGCCGATCGGCTGCCACCGGATCACCGTGACCTGCCACTCGACGAACGCCCCCGGCTCATTGGCGAGATCGACCCAATCAACCGACGCCGCCGGCAGCGAAAATGGAGCAGGCAAGGCATCGCCGATGACTGCACGCGTGGCGTTGGATGGCAACTCGTTGTTCTCGTCGCCACCCATGGCCGCGTGGAAGAGGATTAAATCGGCCGCCGGCAGGTCATCGCCAAGCCGGTGCCAAGCCTTCGGCTCCTCCCGCTCCAACGCCGCGTGGAGTGCCGCATCCGAACCTTCGTCGCCGTAGTGGTGGCCAACGAGATACAGCGTTTCCTCGCCCGGCCGGTGCAGCCACTCGATCGGGTGAAAATGCTCGACGGTGTTCGTCACCACGGCCGTCGAGTTGCCGGCCGAGAGCAGGCCGACCTGCTGCTGGACCTCGCATGCCCGCTCGTAGTCGCCGGCCGGCACATCATCCGTGTCCGGCGGCTGGCCGTGCCAATCGCCCAATGCGGCTCGCGGCAAAATGACCACCGGGCCGCCGTCGTTCAGGAACTGGAGGCTGCGGATGAACGACATCGCCGGCTCACTTGTTCCAGAAGCTGCCGCCGTACTGCTGTTCGTCGCCCAGGAGCTCGGCGATGCGGAGCAATTGGTTGTACTTGGCATTGCGGTCGCTGCGGGCGGGGGCACCGGTCTTGATCTGGCCGCAGTTGGTGGCGACGGCGAGGTCGGCGATGGTGCTGTCCTCCGTCTCGCCGCTGCGGTGAGAGAGGATCGCGCTGTACTTGTTGCGGATCGCGTGGTTGACGGCGTCGAAGGTCTCGCTGAGCGTGCCGATCTGGTTGACTTTCACCAGGATCGCGTTGGCCGCACCCATTTTGATGCCCTTGTCGAGGAACTTTTTGTTGGTGACGAACAGGTCGTCGCCGACGAGTTGGACCTTGTCGCCGACCTTGTCGGTCAGCGTCTTCCAGCCATCCCAGTCGTTCTCGGCGAGGCCATCTTCGATGCTGCGGATCGGGTACTTGCCGCACCACTCGGCCCACAGGCCGGCGATGTCGTCGCTCGACATCACTTCTTGCGTGCTGCTGAAGAACTTGTAGCCGGTTTTGCCGTCCTTTTCGGCCTCATTCCATAGCTCGCTCATGGCCGGGTCGAGGGCGACGAAGATCTGCTCGCCCCACTTGTACCCCGCGGCGTCGGTAGCCTCTTCGATGACCTTCAGGGCGTCCTCGTTGCTCTCGAGGTTCGGGGCGAAGCCGCCCTCGTCGCCGACGGCGGTGGAGAGGCCGCGCTTCTTGAGCACGCCCTTGAGCGCGTGGTAAATTTCGACGCCGGCCCGCAGCGCCTCGTCGAAGCGGTCGAAGCCCCACGGCTGGATCATGAACTCCTGGAAATCGACCGTGTTGTCGGCGTGCTTGCCGCCGTTGAGGATGTTGAGCATGGGGACCGGCAGCGTCTTGGCCGCCGGGCCGCCCAGGTAACGCCACAGCGGCAACCCACTGCTCTCGGCCGCGGCGTGGGCGACGGCCATGCTCACGCCGAGGATGGCGTTGGCCCCCAGGTTGCCCTTGTTCTCCGTGCCGTCGATGTCGATCATCGCGGCGTCCACGGCCTCCTGATCGCGGCCGTCCATGCCCAAAAGCGCCGGGGCGAGCGTCTCGTTGACGTTGGCGACGGCCTTGGTGACGGCCTTGCCGAGGTAAGAGTTCTTGTCGCCATCGCGCAGCTCGACGGCCTCGTTCTCGCCGGTGCTGGCGCCCGAGGGCACGGCCGCACGGCCGAGGCTGCCGTCTTCCAGCAGCACGTCGACCTCCACGGTCGGGTTGCCGCGGGAGTCGAGGATCTGGCGGGCTTTGACGTCGTCGATCAGGGCGCTCATGGTGGGGAGGGGCTGGGTTCGGGGCTTGTGGGTTCCGAGAATCGGCGCGCATCCTAGCGATGGCCGGCCCGGCCACAAGGGCACAAAGCGCAGAAACTTGGGCTGTCAAACTGGGCGGGCGGCGCGGCGTGTAACGGTTGCGGCGGTTGTTGCTGCGGGTGCGGCGCATGCTTCACGTAAACCGAACGCGATATGGCCAGTTTCCCCTTGCCGGGGGATGGCGGGAAACGGAAGGTTGCCTCGTGCCTCGCCGATTCCGCAACTTCCTCTCCCGCTCGCTGCCCGGCGGCGGGATCCGCACCCACGAGAGTACGGAACTGCTCACGCCCGTCCACCGCCGCCACGCGTGGATGGGCGAGTCACAAACCGAAGCCGCGGTTCGTCGCGGCCGGGCGCGGGCGCGGCGGACCGGGCGGCCGATGAGCCTGGTGAAGTTCTACTGCCGCGAGATCGGCACCGCCCGGCAGGTGGCGAAGCTGTTGTCGAGCCGGGCTCGCATCACCGATGAGCTGGGTGTGCTGCACCCGGGCGACACCCTGCGGGCCAGCGGCGGGCATCTGTACGTCGCCATCCTCCACGAGGCCGACCCGGCGTCGGCAAGCGGGCTGGTGAAAAACGTGCTGGCCGGTTTGCCCGAGGGCGAGCCGCCGATCGTGGCGGTGGAGCACTTGGCGGCCGACGTGGAGCAACCGGCGGACGAGCCGGCCAACGAAGAAGTCCACGCGGCGGCGTGAGGTTGATCGCTAACCTGCCCCCGTGAACGTCCAGATCATCGGTGCGGGTGTGGCGGGGTTGAGCTGCGCGTTGTATCTGCAGCAAGCCGGTGTCCGGGCGACGCTGATCGAAGCCGGCGACGCCGTGGGCGGGCGGGTGCGGAGCGACATGGTCGACGGCTTCACGCTCGACCGCGGGTTCCAGATTTTCCTGACAAGTTACCCCGAGGCGAAGCCGCTGCTGGACTACGACGCGCTGCGGCTCGGGGCGTTCGTGCCGGGGGCGGCGGTGTGGCTCGGCGAGCGGTTCGACCGGGCGGCCGACCCGCTGCGGGCACCGCGGTATACGCTTTCGACGGCGACGACGACGCTGGCGACAACCGCCGACAAGGTGGCGCTGGGCAGGCTGTGGCTGCGACTGAGGGCGATGGATTTCGACGAACTGCTGCACGAGCCGGAGCAGTCGACGCGCGATTACCTGCGGCGGCACGGCATGAGCGAGCACATCCTGAACCGCTTCTTTCGCCCGTTCTTCGGCGGCGTGTTCTTGGAGGACGAGCTGGCGACCAGCTGCCGGCTGTTCGCGTTCCTGTTCCGCTGCTTCAGCGACGGCGACGCTCCCGGCGGGCGGCATCGAGGCGATCCCGCGGCAGATGGCGGCCCGACTGCCGGCGGAGGCGGTGCGGCTGAACGAGCCAATCGGGCGGATTGAAGATGTCGATGCCGACGCCGTGGTGGTGGCGACGGACGGCGACGCGGCGGCGGACCTGCTGGGCGACGACGTGGAGCAAATGACGTGGCACGCGACGACGTGCCTGCACTTCGCCGCCGAGGCCTCGCCGATGAAGGGTGAGCCGCTGCTGGCCCTCGGCGGCGCGGGCGGGTTGGTGAACAACGTCGCGGTGCTGTCGGACGCGCAGCCGAGCTACGCCCCGGCCGGTCAGTCGTTGATCGCCGTGTCGCTGATCGGCCGGCATGCCGCGCCCGAGGCGGCGGTGCGGGATGAACTGGCAAGCTGGTTCGGCCCGCAGGTCCGCGGGTGGCGGCTGCTGCGGGCGCAAACGATCGACAAGGCACTGCCTGCCCAGCCGACGCTCTCGCCGCCGAGCAAGCCCGTGCGGCGGCGGCCGGGGCTTTACGTCGCCGGTGATCACCTCGCCACCGGCAGCCTCAACGGCGCGCTGGCATCGGGTCGCCGGGCGGCCGAGGCGCTGCTTCACGATCTGCGGACCGGGCAACTACCGGGCGGATGAACCCGCGGGCCAGCATCACCGGCACCATGCCCACGCCCACCCAGATCATCGACCCGCCCAAAAACCCGACGGCGAAGAACGGCAGCGCCAGCCCCACCGCCGCCGCGTAAACGCCCCAGTCCTGCCGCGTCGGCACGCCCCGCCGCCCGACGACCATCAGCCAGACGTATGCGGGGAAGAGCAGGCCGTAGAACCCGAGGAAGCCGCGGTAAATCAGCTCCGGCAGCGTGAATCCGCCGAACGGCGTCGCCCCCGGCCACACCGCCGCGACGACCACCGCGTCCACCGCCAGCAACAGCCCGATCGCCAAGCCCGCGAACATCGGCACGCTGAGCCCGAATCGCCAGCCGCCGCCGCAGGTGCGGGCGTGCAAGTCAACCATCTCCCGCCGATGCACCGCCACCGTGTACGTCGCCTGCATGACGATGTGAACGCCAACGAGCGCCGGCAACACGCCGCCCAGCGCCACCGGGGCGTAGAGCAGCGTGCCAAGGATCATCGCCAGGAAAAATGCCCCGAACCCGACGCCGAACGCCCCACGGCCGTAATCGCCGGCGAGCTGGCGAGCGCGGTGAAACGTCGGATCGAGGTATGGGCACAAGGCGAAGCCGAACAAGCACGCGATGCCGAGGCCGAGCATCTCGGCCATGGCCGGCTGCTGCGGCGTCGGCAACGCCAGCGCGTGCCCCGAGACGCCGATGAGCGCGAGGCTCGCCAGCCACACCGCCGGGGCGAGGAACACGCCGGTCGTCGCCCGCCGCCACGCCGGCACGATGGCGGCGATCAGCGCCACGCCGAACCCGGCAAACGCCCAGGGCCCGACCAGCCCCGGCAGCAGGCCGCCGAGGAAGTAAACCTGAAACGCGATGGTCACGATGGCGAACGTCTGCATCGCCCGGCCGTGCTCCTGTTCCATTCGCCGCGACGCCTCGGCCGACGGCACCAGCCACCCCATCGCCGCCGCCCCGATCACGTTGGGCACCGCGAAGATCGCCCACCCGATCGGCCCCAGATCCCGCACCAGCAGGATCGGCAGGAACATCCCGATCACCCACGTCCAACTGCACGCCAGGAACGCGGCGATCCGCACGACATTGATCGGCCCGGCCACAAGCACAGCGTAGCGGCCGAACCGCCTCACGCCGCCGTCGGCTCCAACTGCTCGGCCAGCTCCCGGACCTGCGGCGGCTCCAGCTCCAGCAGCGGCGCCTCCACCTTCACCGCCCGGCCGCACGCCAAGCTCACCAGCTCCTCCCACACCTGCACGAACCCCAGCCCGTCCGTCAAATTCATCGGCCCAGCCCGCAGACCGACGTAAATCGCCGTCGCCTCCGCCTGCTGCGCGAATCGCCCGGCCACCCCCACCAGCGGCAGCAGCTCGCCCAGCCGCCGGGCGTCGGCCACGCCCTCGGCCGACACCGGGCACAACGGCACGCCCAGCACCTGGCTCTTCTGCGGCCGAAGGTCGGCGGCGAGCGCATCGAACTTCTTCCGCGCCGACTCGTCCGGCGATCCTGGCCGGTGGGCGTGGAGCAAGATCAACGAATGCCGCTGCCGGGCAAGCATGGCGGCCACCGCACTGTTCGTCCCGCCGCTGCAAAGCACAATCGCAAGGCTCATGCCCACAGCATACTTCAGCCGCAGTCGATCAACACCTTCATCACGCCCGGCCGCCCGGCGTGGGCGATGGCTTCGACGCCGCGCTCGAGCCGGAACCGCCGGCTGATGAGCGAGGCGACATCGACCCGCTTCTCTGCCAGCAGCTTCAGCGCCGGACCAAACGGCCCGCAGCGGCTGCCGATAAGCGTCACCTCGTCGATGACCAGCGGCGCGAGGTTCAGCGGCCGATTGTCGGCCACCGTCGTCTTCAGCACAATCGTGCCGCGGGGCCGGACGAGCTTCGTCGCCAACTCAAACCCGTTGCTGCGGCCGGTGCAGTCGATGACGACGTCCTGATCCTTCCGCGGCCGGACGTCATCCGCGAGGCGGCCGGGGATGCCCCACCGCTCGCACAGTTGCAGCTTGTTCGCGTGCCGGCCCAGCACCCGCACCTGTGCCCCCGCCGCCCGGACGACCTGTGCCACGAGCAGCCCCAACCGGCCGTCCCCCAGCACCGTCACCCAATCCTTCGCCGCAAACCGCACCTGCCGCGTCACCTGCACCGCCGCCGCCAACGGCTCCACAAACACCGCCGCCTCATCATCCACCGCCTCCGGCACCACGTGCAGATTCGCCTCCGGCAGCACCACCCGCTCCGCAAACACCCCATCCCGCCCCAGAATCCCCACCACCGACCGCCGACCGCAATGCCCCCCAAGCCCCGCCCGACACGTCTCACACGCCCCGCACGGACAGTTGATCTCCCCCACCACCCGCTTCCCAACGAGCCGCCCGCCCTCTGCCACCCCGACAAACTCATGCCCCAACACGCCCTCAAACCCCATGTACCCCTGCGCGATCTCCAGATCCGTCTGACAAACCCCCGCCTGCCGCACCCGCACCACCACCTCCCCCACCGTCGGAGCAGGCACCGGTTGCCGAGGATCAAGAACCAGCGTCTTGCCGTCAAAGGTCAGGGCGTTCATGAAGGGTGTCCCAAGTCGAGCGGCCAGCCCATCATCCCGCCATGGCAGCTCAAAGGCAACGCGTGGCGACGATCCAACAACAACTGATTCAACCGCTGAATGCCATCTCCGCCCCACCATGCACAACAGCAAACAAGCCGTGGTGCACCCACGAGATCACCCAATCGTTGCCCCGGATACACCTTAGCTGCACCGCCCCAAGTTCCAGTGGCACGCTTGACCTTCCCCCTTGCACCCTCCACAAGCAGTTCATCCCGGACAAGAAAGGTACAGCGGCGGCGCCATAATCTAGCAGATCCGCTACAAAGAGAGGCTGACGACCCTCACGCCAAGGCCCGCGGGCATAACCCCTGAGGTGGCCCACGAATGGCGGACTCCACACGAGGCCGGGATCATGCCCGGCGAAGGAGTTTGACCATGACTGGCAACCACGATTCGGCTGTGCCGCGCATGTCCGAACAACCGCGGGCGACAATTCCGTCGCGGCGACGATCCCGTCGCGGCGGCGGTTCGGCCAGCAGTTCAAGGCTGATGCCGTGCGGCTCGTCACCCACGAAGGCTATAGCATGGCCCTCGCGTGCGCAGCGACTGGCATTGCCGAGAAGACCTTGCGCGGGTGGATGAAGCAGCTCACAAGGGGAAGTCCGACGACTCGCCAAGATCGGCACCAGCAAACGCCAGATCGCCCAACAACTCGGCATCAGCCGCTCCAGCGTCCGACGCCTGCTGGAAACCAATCCCAAGAGCGAACCCACGGCTTAGCGTGCAAGAGAGCACCAATTGTCAAGTGACCCCGTACGGGTCGAGCCCGCGGGCGAGGTTCATCCGCAGCACGCTTTCGCGCTTGAACCGGAAGTCGTCACTCTTAACCCCCTGAAGGATCGTGACCCGATACTTGCCGGTCGCGGCCACGACGTAGCCGAGCAGGAAGTCGTCGGCGTAATCGTGCGGGTTCGGGTAGTCCTTGAACTTGACAGCAAGCTGTTCCTCATCGTCGAGCCGCTCACGGTTCATCGGCAAGCCCTCGCCACGGTGTGAGCCAGCCCGCCACCGCCGCCGCCACTCCGATCATGCCCGCTCGCCCCGCCGTCCACCTCGACACCGTCTCTTCGCCGCCGAAGCACCCGCACGGCACGTTTAGCCCGCGCGCCAGCACTCAGGCCTGCGCGGTCGTGAACGTCAGGCTCATCGCCAGCGCCACCATAATTGCCGGTCGTAGCAGCGTCCGCGTGAGCAGCAAAACACCTGTGAACAATTCGATGAACGGCACCACTGCCGCGGCCACCGCCCCGCCATTGCGGCCCACAATTTGGTACTGGTAAACCGCCGCGAGAAAGGCATACGGATCTTGGATCTTCAGCACCGCTCCCAGTACGAAAACGCCGCCAACAAGTGCCAGCAGCACCCTCGCGACCACGCCCGGCCATGGCCGCTCGATGAGAGTCATGGCTCTCGCCCCGGCTGCCGGCCGACCCAATCCATCAGTCCGCCGTCATAGACCACGACGTGGCTGAACCCGCTGCTGCGGAGTCGCTGGGCGGTGCTGCGGGCATAGCCGCAACGGTCGTTGCCGCAGAAGACAACGACTTGCTCCTGCAAATCCAGCTTCTCAATCAATTCAGCCCACTGTCGTTCGGGCAAATCGTGCGGCAGCATACCGGCACCTGGGATGGTGCCCGTCTCCGCCACCTGCGCGACGGGCCGCGCGTCGAGCATCACAACATCCGACTCATAAGCCTGCCAAGCCTCGTCGAAACCGATCCTCTCCAGTTCCCACGCGGTCAGTGCCTCGGCGTGGGCGACAGTCGCGTGCGTGTCATGGAAGTATCCGCCGGCGATCATCCAGTGCCAGATCAACCCGGCCACACCAGCGACGATTACTAAGCCGACCGCCACCGTGAACTGTCGGCTCCACCTGACTACCTCGAGCTTCACCAGCTTCGGGCCCGCGAGCCAAGCACCGCCAAGCAAAATCCCAACCCCGGATAGGTAAAGGGCCGCTGTGGCAGACCCGGCCGACCACGCGCTAATCGGGGCGTCCGACACGATAATGCCGTGTCCCGGCCACAGGCGAGTCATGTCGCCCCATGTCCAGCCGCTCGTGTCGGCGTCGCCATCAATAATCAGCGGGCGGCCGTCCCGCTCCCCGACGTAAAGCACCCAATGCGTCGGCCGAGTCGCCATCGGTTGCGCCCGGACGTGCAGGATCACCGGATCGACCTGCTGCCGCAGATCGACCGCGTTCATCCCGCCGATGACCACGGCGTGCAAGCCGATGTCCCCCGCCGCCCGCACCAACTCGCTCGCCGAACTGCCTTGCTGCGTGCCGATATACTCAGGCCGCAGTAGCAGGCCGAAGTCGAATTTTCGCCCGTGAATGTGGGCGGCGGCGTACACCGCCTCAACGCCGCACGTCGGCTCGAAGCGTCGCGGCTGCTCTGCGGAGGTCGCAGGCACAAAAGCCATCAACACCATCAAAATGAGCAGCTGCTTGCGAAACTCATGCCGCACGTCGCCTCTTGGCAAAAGTGTAGATCAGCACCAAAGTGACTCCCGCGGTCACACACACAAGCAGCAGCCATGGATACCAACTGCCGGAAGACACTGGTGGCACCCCGCTAGCCTGCCGCTGCAGCGAAGGCTCGAGAGACGTGTGCCGCACTTCAACGATTTCTCCGTCTCGCCACTCCCGCGGCACACCATCGACTGGCGAACCCTTTACCACTGCCGGATCGTAAATATTGACAGGTGTGCCATCCGGGATCGACGGTAGTTGAACAGCCTCCGCGGGCTCATCGAACTCGATGGCCGTCGCCTGGCTGGTCACACGGAAGCTCTCGCCCGAAGCATCTATCACCTCTGTCTCCTGCACCACGTCCGGGAATGAATTTTCATTCGTCCAACCCGCGCCGCCGACAAAGCGCTAAGTCAATACTAGCCGGTCAAAGTCGCGTCCCCCCGAACCTCCATAGGCAGCGCCAACTCCTTGAGTGCCCCGCACCACACGTCGCAGCATCAAGTCGTCGCCATCGATGGCACAAATCAGGATTTGTGAGTCAATGTCGCTCACGTCCCAATCGTCAAGACTATCGACGTGCAATAAAGTCGCTGCGCGCAGCGTGAGGTCACGCCCTGCCATCCCATAGAGAACAAACGGCAACATGTTCTCAAGACTCCCATTCAAACCTTCCGGCGCACCATGGGGAGCAATTAGATCATTTCGGCCGTCGAAGCGGCTCAACGAGTAAGTGCCGTCAAAACGGATGCTCAACGACAAAAAGCTGTCGGGCTTATCCAGATCAACATAGATAGCCAGCGGAGCGAGCAACATCTCACCGGACTCCGGCGGCGGCATGTTGGACGACAGCTTGATCGCGTCGCCATCGGCTTGAAGCACGATGTAATTCTCAGCCGTATCAGTGGGATCGAAGTCACCCAAACTGTAAAACGTGACCGCTCGAACCTCGAAGAAGTCAGCTAACCGAGCGGCTTCGTCCAGATGCACAAGAACCGCCGGTCTTCGATGTTCAGCGACAACCGCCCCGTCGGACGGACCCATGAACATCAAGACACAGCATATTGCTGCGAGGGTCTTTGGTATCAGCTGGTCCATTGTGATCAAACCTCAGCAATCGCGCTTACAGCATCGTGTTTAAGTCTCGCGGCTCAATGGGCTCACCAACAGTTGGGCATGGCTTCTTCACGTCTGCCTTGATCAAACAAACCGGCTTCGCTGTGCCACACACCACCGGCCCCGAAACGATGAGCCACTTTCGCTCACCCGGAATCTGAGGCAAATAGACGACGCGGTCGGCGACCAGACGATCAACATCGTCTGGACAAGGTGCTTGGACCGTTAAGAATGTGTCGTAGCGAGCGAAGCCACCACGAAGGGCTCGAGACATGGCGGATTCAGCCGGTGCAGGCATCGTGAGCGCGAGACCACTCGTGCCAACAACAAGGATCGACAACAGTTAAACGAGTTTCTGCATAAAGTTCCTTGCGGGAGGTAGATGCAAAGTACCGCCGCCGCCCCCTCCGTCAAGCAGAAAAACCACAAATAACATTTATTTTGCCACCAGCCGCAGGAGCTTGCCGTTCTTGGCGTCGGTCAGGACGTAGAGGTGGCCGTCGGGGG
>CAYLSV010000112.1:0-10677 GCA_964386435.1 uncultured Tepidisphaerales bacterium | reverse complement strand
GATGGAGTTGCCTGTTGCCGAGAGTGTGCCGCCGGTTCGGCCTGCCGCCCAGCAGACGTTGCTCACCGCGACCCGGCCGTTCCACGTGATGACCAAGCCGATCGGGCCGATCTGCAACCTTGATTGCAAGTACTGCTTCTACCTCGAGAAGGAAGCGCTTTATGACGGCGAGCGGAAGTGGGCCATGCCGGCCGACGTGCTCGAGCGGTACATCCAGCAGTACATCGCCTCCCAGCCGGGCCGGCACGTGTCGTTCGCCTGGCAGGGCGGCGAGCCGACGCTCTTGGGGGTGCGGTTTTTCCGCCGCGTCGTCGAGCTCCAGCAGAAGCACGCCAACGGCAAGCAGATCGACAACGCCTTCCAAACCAACGGCACCCTGCTCGACGACGAGTGGGGCGAATTCCTCGCCGAGCACAAGTTCCTCATCGGCCTCTCCGTCGACGGGCCGGAACATTTGCACGATCACTACCGCGTCGACAAGCAACAGCAGCCGACGTTCGCCAAGGTCATGCGGGGGCTGGAGGTGCTCAAGAAGCACGAGGTGGAGTTCAACACGCTCACCGTCGTCAACGCCGCCAACGTCCATCGGCCGCTGGAGGTTTACCGCTTTCTCCGCGACGTGGGCAGCGGGTTCATCCAGTTCATCCCGCTCGTCGAACGCAACGTCACCGAATCCGGCCCGTTCAAGATTCTCAACCTCGACCTGCAGGGCCCGCCCGACATCGACGGCGGCCAGCGGCACTTCGCGCCCGTCACCGACTGGTCCGTCCCCGCCCGCGCCTACGGCCAGTTCCTCGGGCAAATCTTCGACGAATGGGTCCGCCGCGACGTGGGCAAGACGTTCGTGCAAATGTTCGACGTCGCGCTGGGCAACTGGATGACGCGGCTCACCGGCCAACCGCACGCCAGCCTTTGCGTCTTCTCCGAGACCTGCGGCAGCGCGTTGGCCGTCGAACACAACGGCGACGTTTACAGCTGTGATCACTACGTCTACCCGAAGTACAAACTCGGCAACATCATGGACGGCCCGCTCACGAAGCTCGTCGAGTCGCCGTTCCAACAAAAGTTCGGCACCGACAAGCGTGACACGCTGCCCAAGTACTGCCGCGAGTGCGAGGTCCGGTTCGCCTGCCACGGCGAGTGCCCCAAGCACCGCTTCACCAAAACCCCCAACGGCGAGGACGGCCTGAACTACCTCTGCCCCAGCTACCGCCCGTTCTTCAACCACATCGACGCGCCCATGCAAACGATGGCCGAACTCCTCACCCGCCGCCAACCCCCGGCGATGATCATGGACCTGGTCGCCCAACACGACGCCACCGGCGGCAAGCTCGCCCGCCGCTGGCCGGTGGAGAAGCGGGCAAAGAAGTCGGGCAAGGGCAAGAACCGCCGCGTGGCGGTCCGACGGTGAGTCCTGCACTTGCATGATGCTCAACGTCGCAGAGGCCGCCACCGCCGTGGTAACGGCGGGGCTACGCCCACTGACTACGCCCACTGACTACGCCCGCTGACCGACACTCTTGAAGCGCGTGGGTAGCCCCGCCGCCACGCGGCGGTGGGGGTTCCAGCGACGTTGGGGCGCAAGCGGGGATCAGGACGCCGGACGAACCATGACCAACCGGTTCCGGTCAGCGGCCGGTTCCTCATCACCCGTCCTATCCTGCGGCCTGCCGTGCTTGCCCAGACGACCATTTCGCGCCGGGTGTCGCTCGACGGGCCGGGGCTGTTCACCGGGGAGCCGAGCCGGTTGACGTTCGGGCCGGCCGAGGTGGGGAGTGGGATCACATTTATCCGCCGGTCGGGCGAGAACCGGGCGGACATCCCGGCGCTGATCTCGCACCTCCTCGAACGGCCGCGGCACACCTGCTTGCGCAACGGCACGCTGCACGTGGCGACCGTCGAACACTGCCTGGCCGCCCTGGCCGGCTTGGGGATTCGCAACGCCACCGTCGAGATCGAGTCGAAGATCAGCGGCGAGTTGCCGATGGGCGATGGGTCGTCGCTGCCGTTCGTGAACTCGCTGCGGGAGGCGGGCATCCGCCAGCAGGACGGCACAATCGAGCCGCTGGTCATCAAGACGCCGGTGCAGGTGGCCAAGGGCGACTCCACGCTCGCCGCGTTGCCGGGTCCGACGGATTACCTGGAGATCGTTTACACGTTCGAAGCGCCCGCGCCCATCGGGCGGCAGATGAAGGCGTTCAAGCTCACGCCCGGCGACTTCGACTCGTTCGCCGAGCAACTCGCCCCCGCCCGCACGTTCATCTTCGAGCACGAGGCCGCGGCGCTGCGCCAGCAGGGCGTGGGCAAGCACCTCTCGCCCGCCGATTTGCTGGTCATCGGCGAGACCGGCCCGGTCGAGAACGATTACCGCTTCGCCGACGAGTGCGTGCGGCACAAAATCCTCGACCTCATCGGCGACCTCTCCCTGGTCGGCCGCCCCCTGGCCGGGCGGCTGGTGGCCCACAAATCGGGCCACGAACTCAACCACCGTTTGGCCCGCAAGCTCCTCGACGCCGACGCCACCAGCCAGCGGGAGAAGCTGCTCCAACGCACCGAGGCGGCGATGGACATTCGCAAGATCGCCCAGATTTTGCCCCACCGCTACCCGATGCTGCTGGTCGATCGCGTGCTCGACCTCGACCCCGAGGGCCAATCGGCCACGGGCGTGAAGAACGTGACGTTCAACGATTTGCACATGCAGGGCCATTACCCCGGCACGCCGATCTTCCCCGGCGTGCTCATCGTCGAGGCGATGGCGCAGCTCGGGGGGATTCTGCTGTCCCGCAAGCTCGAACACATTGGCAAGCTGGCGGTGCTGCTGTCGATGGACCGCGTCAAAATGCGCCACCCGGTCGTGCCCGGCGACCAACTGGTGCTGGAGGCCAAGGCCGTGCGGGTGAAAAGTCGCACCGGGCACGTGCGGTGCCGTGCGTTCGTGGGCGACAAAACCGCCGCCGAGGCCGACATCAAGTTCATGCTCGTCGACGCCGAACCGCCCGCCTGATCCGGCGTAGGTTGGTGTAGCTGGGTTGACCCGCGTGTCGGGTGTTGGCAACAACTTGCCGAGTTGCCACCGTGTCGGGTGCGACAGGAAATTCGGCTCTTGACGCGACAGCCTGTCGGCCGACACTTGACACGTTGGCCGGACGTCGCAACGCTGCGGCGACACCCTGACCCGCCGTTTCTTCACCCGATTCTTCACGAGGACGCTTCACCTTCCGCTTCCCCACCACGCCCCCGATTGTTGAGCCCTCATCGGCTCATGGAACGCCGGTTGCACCGGCGCTGCCGGAGGCGACATCCCCGCCCGCTCCTCACGGATGAGCCGCCCAGCGGCCCGGAGCTTTGGCGGCCCCACCGATACGCCGCAACGGACGCGGCCTTGGCGGGTGCGACTCCCCTTCTTCCATGGCCAAGCTCTTCCTCGCCAACATCTCCGGCAACATCTCCAGCGCCGTCCGCAACAGCAGCAACGCCCTCCGCCAAGGTCTCGGCTGGCAAGAAGGCGACCCCGACGGCCCCGCCGTCCGCCTGCTCGATGACGACCTGGACCGGGCCGACCCCGCCGGCGATGCCCTGCTCGACAAGCACCTCGCCGAGGCCGATTCGTTGCACGCCCAGCTCCGCCGCGGCGGCGGCTTGCCCGAAGCGCTGCCCCAGCGCGAGCTGCGTGAACTCGACGCGCTCCGCCAGGACGTCCGCAGCCCCACCAACGCCCGCATCCGCGACATCGGCCGGCCCCACATCCACCCGCTGGCGTGCGTCGACCCCAAAGCCGAGATCGGCGACGGCACGGTCATCGGCCCGTTCTGCGTCATCGGCCCCGACGTGGTCATCGGCCGCAACAACAAACTGACCAACAACGTCACCGTCAGCGGCCACACCACCGTCGGCGACCACAACCTGTTCCACCCCGGCTGCTGCATCGGCACCGAGCCGCAGGACATGAAGTACCGCGGCGAACCCACCCGCACCGAAATCGGCGACTTCAACTGCTTCCGCGAACACGTCACCATCCACGGCGGCACCGTCAAAGGCGGCGGCGTCACCACGGTCGGCGACTACAACCTGCTCATGGTCGGCTCCCACCTCGGCCACGACGTCCGCTGGGGCAGCCACACCGTCCTGGCCAACCACTGCATGATCGCCGGCCACTGCATCGGCCAAGACGGCGTCTCCATGATGGGCGGCGCGGCCGTCCACCACTTCACGACCCTGGGCGCTTACAGCTACATCGCCGGCTACAGCCGCATCACCATGGACGTGCCGCCGTTCGTCAAGGTCCAGGACGACAACCGCGTCCGCGGACTCAACCGCGTCGGACTCGAACGCCGAGGCTTCGGCGGCGGCGAGATCGCGGCCCTCGAACGCGCCGTCCGCACCCTCTGGAACCGCCGCTCCAAAACCTCGTTCGGCGAAAACCTCGCCCAGATCGAGCGCCACAACGCCAGCGAATCCGTCGCCCGCCTCACCCAATTCCTCCGCCGCCGCAACCAAGGCGTCCACGGCCGCTACCTCGAAAGCTTGCGCTAAGCTCACGCTAAACCGAGCGTCGAGCGTCGGGCGAGTGAACCGAGCGTCGGGCGTCGGGCGAGTGAACCGAGCGTCGGGCGTCGGGCGAGTGAACCGAGTGTCGAGCGAGTGAACCGAGCGTCGAGCGTCGGGCGAGTGAACCGAGCGTCGAGCGTCGGGCGAGTGGTTCGTGATTGTGGCGTTGACACAACCCCGGTTTTTAGCAGCGCCAGCGGGGTTATTGTCAACGTCGACGCTGTCAACGGGCGAGAACGATTTTCGGGGGTTGTCCAGGTCACACAACGCGGCTATGTTCGCGGCATGTTCGCCCTGCTGTTGGCCATCCTCCTCGCGCCGGCCGAACCGGCTGCGCTGCAACCCGCCGCCGACGTGCCGTTGGCCGTGGAAGTCTTCGAGGCCCACGGCGGGGCATCGTGGGACCAGGTGGCGCAGATCGCCTACACCTTCCACGTCGAGAACCAAGGCCAGCAACTCCTTGCGGCGCAACACGTTTGGGACGTCACCACGGGCGACGTCGCCGTCACCATGAACGGCCAGGAGACGATTACCAACCTCAACCAGCCCGACGACTCCGAAGCGTTCAAGCGCTGGACCAACGACGCTTACTGGCTCATCGCCCCGCTCAAACTGCTCGACGAGGGCGTGCTGGCCCGCGAGCTTCCGCCCGAGGGCGACGACCGCCGGCTGCTGGTGCGCTTCGACAACGTCGGCCTCACGCCGAGCGACGAGTACCTCTACGAAATCGACACCGACGGCAAGATCGTCGCCTGGACCTACACCCCCGCCAACGGCCAGGGCCGGCGGTTCACGTGGTCCGGCTACGACACCTTCGGCCCCCTCACCCTCGCCCTCGACCACGAAACCGCCGAGGGCTTCCGCGTGTTCTTCACGGAGGTGAGCGTGATCACACAATAAGCGATTCCGCCCGCACCGACACCACCGACACCGACAATACCCCCGCTGACACGCCAGAAACAGGGGTTATGTCGGCGCCGAGAGTTCGGTTCACTCGCCCGACGCCCGACACTCGTTCACTCGCCCGACGCTCGACGCTCGGTTCACTCGCCCGACGCTCGACGCTCGGTTCACTCGCTCGACACTCGGTTCACTCGCCCGACGCCCGACGCTCGGTTCACTCGCCCGACGCCCGACGCTCGGTTCACTCGCCCGACGCTCGACGCTCGACCACTTGCCCACCGATTAATTCTGTCGCACGTTGGGGCTGGTTCAACGGCATCTTCGGGCGGCGGCGCATCTACGGTGATGACATGACTGGTGCCTCCCTCGATCCCATCCTCGCCCCGCAGCGCGTCGCCGTCGTCGGGGCCAGCGACACGCCCGGCAGCGTCGGGCAGGCCGTGTTCGCCAACATGCTCGCCGCCGGGTTCCACGGCGAGGTCCACCCGATCAACTTCAAGCGCGACACCATCCAAGGCCAACCGGCGTTCAGGACGCTAAGCGATCTGCCCGAGCGGCCCGACCTGGTGGTCATCTGCACGCCAAGCCAGACCGTGCCGCCCATCATCGAGCAGGCCGGCGAGTTGGGCGTGCGGGGCGTGGTCGTCATCAGCGCCGGCTTCCGCGAGGCCGGCGAGGACGGCAAAGCCTTGGAACAGCAGGTGTTGGACATCGCCCGCCGATTTCCCGGCATGCGGATCATCGGCCCCAACTGCCTGGGCGTCATCACGCCGGGTCTGGGCCTCAACGCCAGCTTTGCCGCCACCACGCCCCACTCGGGCCGGGTGGCGTTCATCAGCCAAAGCGGCGCTTTGGGCACCAGCGTCCTCGATTGGGCCGCCCGCAAGGACATCGGCCTCTCCCACTTCGTCAGCGTCGGCAACATGATCGACGTCGGGTTCGGCGACCTCATCGACTACTTCGGCGCCGACGACTCGGTGTCGGCCGTGCTGCTCTATATCGAGAGCCTCACCGACGCCCGGCGGTTCATGTCCGCGGCGCGGGCGTTCACCCGCACCAAGCCCATCATCGCCTACAAAGCCGGCCGGTTCGCCCGCTCGGCCGCCGCGGCGATGAGCCACACCGGGGCGCTCATGGGCGCCGACGACGTCCACGACGCCGCCTTCCGCCGCTGCGGCATCGAGCGGGTCTACTCCATCGACGACCTCTTCGACTGCGCCGAACTGCTGGCCCGCCAACGTGCCCCCAAGCGCGGCCGGCTCGGCATCGTCACCAACGCCGGCGGCCCCGGCGTGATGGCCAGCGACGCCCTGCTCGCCGAGGACGGCGAACTCGCCGACCTCTCGCCCGCCACCGTCGAGAAACTCAACGACGTCCTCCCGCCGTTCTGGAGCCACGGCAACCCGGTCGACGTCCTGGGCGACGCCCCGCCCAAGCGCTACGCCGACGCCTTGGCCCCGGTGCTGGCCGATGACGGGGTTGACGCGGTGCTGGTCATCCTCACCCCGCAGGCCATGACCGACCCGACCGAGACGGCCAAGCAGGTCGCCGCGGCCGTGAAGGATGCCAAGAAGCCGGTGCTCACCGCCTGGCTCGGCGGCGTGAGCGTCGCCGAGGGCCGGCAGGTGCTGTCCGACGCCGGTTTGCCGACCTACCCGTCGCCCGAGCGGGCGATCCGCGGGCTCATGCACCTGGTCGACCACGCGAAGAACATCGAGACGCTGTACGAAACGCCGCTGCCCAGCCCGCCGGACGTGGTGTTCAACCGCGACCGCGGCGGCCGATTCGCCCAGTCGATTCTCTCCAAACCCGACCACACGCTCTCGGAAATCGAGGCCAAGCAACTGCTCGACGCCTACGGCATCCCGACGACCCGCGCCGTCCGCGCCCCCACCGCCGAGGAGGCCGCCCGGCAGGCGGGTCAGATCGGCTACCCGGTGGTGCTCAAGCTGCTCTCGCCGGACATCACGCACAAGACCGACGTCGGCGGCGTCAAGCTCAACCTCAAGGACGAATCGGCCGTCAAAACCGCCTTCGAGCAAATCCAGCAGTCGGCCCGTGCCGCCCATCCCACCGCCACCATCGAGGGCGTCAGCGTCCAGCCGATGGCCAACATCAAGGGGACTGTCGAGCTGATTTTGGGGATGAACCGCGACCCGATTTTCGGCAACGTCGTCCTGCTGGGGGCCGGCGGCGTGACGGCGGAGATCATGAAGGACAAGGTGCTGGGCCTGCCGCCGCTCACCGAGGCGCTGGTGCGGAACATGCTCGCCCGGCTGCGGACCTTCCCGCTGCTCACCGGCTACCGCGGCCGGCCTGCGGTGGATTTGGACAAGCTGGTCGAGACGATCATCCGCTTCAGCTTCCTGGTCGCCGACGCGCCGAACCTCAAGGAGTTCGACATCAACCCGCTGCTCATCGGCCCCGAGGGCGCGCTGGCCCTCGACGCCCGCGGCCTCACCGGCACCGACGCCGCCCGCCCCGACGCCCGGTACAGCCACCTGGCCATCCGCCCCTACCCGGCGGAGTTGCAGGACCGCGTCACCCTCGCCGACGGCACGGCCGTGGAGCTCCGCCCGATCAAGCCCAGCGACGAATCCGCCTGGCGGGCCATGCTCGCCCGCAGCAGCGAGGCGACCATCCGCGCCCGGTTCTTCACGGCCATCAGCGACTTCTCCCACGATGTCGCCGCCCGCTACGTGTTCACCGACTACGACCGCGAACTGGCCATCGCCGCGTTCGTGGGCGGGCAGATGCACGGCGTGTGTCGGCAAATCAGCGACCCCGCCGGCGACTCGGCCGAAATCGCGCTGTTCATCGAGGACGCCTGGCAAGGCCGCCGGCTGGGCAGCGCCCTGCTCGATTACGGCATCATGGTCGCCCGCGAACGCGGCACGAAAAGCCTTGTCGCCGAGACGTTGCCCGACAACACCCGCATGATCCAAGCCTTCAAGGAGCACGGCTTCGCCACCCAAATCGACCGCGACGAAGGCATCGTCCACGCCACCCGAACCTTGGCTTGACGCCCAAGCTCACCCGGTCAGCGCCGCGACGGTGGCAACCTCGTCGGCGGTCAGGCTGTCGGCTGCCGTGCCCGCGTCAATGGTTTGGCCGGCGTCGTAGGCGGTCAGGATTGCCGGGTGGATGTAGCACTTGCGACAAACCGCCGGGGTGTTGTTGAGCCCCGCGGCCACCTGCTTGACGACCTCGACGACCGTCTTCTTGCGGGCCGTCACGGTGTCGGCGGGCGGGGCGTCCCGCAGCAGCGCCGCCGCGGCGACGGTGCCGGCCCAGGTGCGGAAGTCCTTGGCCGTGAACGGCCCGCCGCTGATGTCGCGGAGGTACTCGTTGACGTCCTGGCTCGTCACGTCCACCGGCCGACCGGCGTCGTCCTCGTAGCCGAACAGCTCCTGCCCCGGCAAATCCTGGCACGCCTCGACGACGCGGGCGAGCTGCGCATCGGTCAAGTCGATCTCCGCCTCCTTGCCGCTTTTGCCGACAAAGTTCATCGTCACCCGGCCGCCGCGTCGGACCTCGGCGTGATCGTTGAGCAGCGTGGTCGCCCCATAGTGGCCGTGGTCGCGGGCGTACTCATCATTGCCGATGCGGACGCCGGTTTTGTCCATGAGCCGGACCACGGCCGCCAGCACCTTCTCCCGCGGCAAACCCTTGCGGCGCAAATGGTTCGCGACCGTCCTGCGGATGGTTGGCAGCGCTTCGGCGAAGGCCGAGAGGTGGTGGTATTTGGCCGCATCGCGGACCTCGTGCCAGCGGTCGTGGTAACGGTACTGCTTGCGGCCGCGATCGTCGAAGCCGGTGGCCTGGATGTGGCCGTCGGGCAGCGGGCAGAGCCACACGTCGCGGTAGGCCGGGGGCACGGCGAGCGTGTTCAGCCGCCGCCGCTCGATTTTGCAGGTGATCCGCGTGCCGCCGGGCGCGTAGTAAGCGAAGCCCTTGCCGGCCCCCTTGCGGGTGATGCCAGGCGTCTCGTCGCTGACGTACACGAGGTTTGCCAGCTTCGCCGCCCGCTGCGGGTCCGCCTTCGCCAGCGTCAGGGGCGAGCGGCGAAGTGTCC
Source organism: uncultured Tepidisphaerales bacterium (assembly GCA_964386435.1). Lineage (GTDB taxonomy): Bacteria > Planctomycetota > Phycisphaerae > Tepidisphaerales > Tepidisphaeraceae > CAYLSV01. The sequence continues at coordinate 1,151 of CAYLSV010000112.1, read as the reverse complement.
GGGCAATCGTGCTCACGCCGAACGCGATGCACGCCGCGTGCCACGGCGGTCACACTTGGTTGAACCGGGTCGCGTTTGCTTCCTGGCGTTGGCGGAGCGGGTCGGGCAGGGTGCCGCCGGTGGCGTGGCCGGGGACGGCGTCGGTCGCCGGGCCGGTGGCAATCGGGAGCAGGCGGCTGGTGAGGGCGGCCAGTTCCGTGCCGACGCCCGCGGCAAGGCCGTGGAGGCTGGCCTGGAGCTTGGCGGGCCAAGGGTGCACGAGCAGCGCATCGCCGGCCTGGGTGGCGTCGATGATCTTGACGGCCAACTCACCCGTCGGCACGGCGAGGCCGGGCGCGTTGGCGGTGGCGGCGAACCACTCGTATTCGGCGGCGGCGTTGCCCTTGAACAGCGCGTGCCGCGGGCTGCCGGTCTGGATGACGCCGGGACAGACGGTGGTGAGGTAGACGCCCTCGCGGGCGAGGTCGCCGCGGAGGGTGGTGCCGAGGCCGACCAAGGCGTGCTTGGCGGCGCAATACGGGGCGAGGTGCGGCACGGGGATGAGCCCGCCGATGCTGGCGATGTTGACGATGCGGCCGCTGCCCCGCCGCCGCATTTCCGGGGCGACTTCCTCGATCAACCGCAGCGGGCCGCGGAAGTTCGTGGCCATGACGAGGTCGAAATCGTTTGCCGTCATCTGCTCGGCCGGGCCGACCTGGATGATGCCGGCGTTGTTCACCAAGACGTCGATCCGCCCGAACCGCTCGCGGATTTGCCCGACACACCGCGCCACCTGATCGGCATCCGTCACGTCGCACGGCTCGGCCAGCACGTCCACGTTCCGCCGCCGCAGCTCCGCCGCCGCCTCGGCCAGCTCCGCCTCATCGCGGGCACAGATGGCGATTCTCGCGTGCTCATCCCCAAACCGCCGGGCCAGCTCCAGCCCCAGCCCGCGACTGCCGCCGGTGATGACGACGACCCGGTTCTCAAGGTCGTACCAGCGTTGCCGTCGCACCGCCGCTCGCGTGGCAAGCGTTCCGGCAAGCGTGGCGGCGGAGAGGAGAAGAAGTTTGCTGCGTAGGGACATGGCGGTGGTTCAGGAGGGTGGGACACAGAGCCGCGCCCGTGAGGAAGCGGAGCCGGCGCAGCCGGCATTGGTTCTTGGAGTTGAT
>CAYLSV010000111.1:7551-10680 GCA_964386435.1 uncultured Tepidisphaerales bacterium | reverse complement strand
CAGGGCGTATACCTCCGCGTACAACTCGCCGCGGCCGACGTGCTGTTGGGCGCGGGTGGTCATGCGGTCGTGGTGGTGGCCGAGTTCGTGGAGCAGGATGTGCAGCAACTGGTACGCGCGGGCGGCATTCTCGGTGAAGTCGAGCTGCCACGTGTCGTCGCCGATCTGTCGCGTCGGCACGGCGAGGCGGTTGAAGACCTGTTGGTGCGCATCGTGGTACCACGTGCCGACCGTCACCGAGAGTTCACGTGGCCACGCACATACGGCCACAGTGCCCCGCCGGTGCCAGCCGTCGGCCTCGGTTCGGGCGGTGGCCAGCAAGATCGCGTTCAGGCCGCGCCGCAGTTCGTCCCAGTCGGGCAGCAAGTCGATGAACGCTCCGACGTCGCGCTTGCGGAGCAAATGCCGATGCCCGTCGCCCGGCGGCTGCCGCTCGATGCGTGGGTACGGGCGATCGTGCCAGTACGGGTCGCCGCCGGGGGCGTGGCGGTTCTTGCGCTGGACCACGCCGTCGCGGACCCGGCGGGCGACCTGGCGGCTCTGCGGGTTGTGGCGGGTCAGCGAGTGCATCGAGGACCTCCAAGGCGTCGGCTCCGGCTACAGTGAGGTTATGCGTCGCGTGGTCGTCACCGGAGTGGGCATTGTTTCGCCGTTGGGCATTGGAGCGGCAGACTTCTGGCCGGGGCTGACCGAGGGCCGGTGTGCGATCAATGCGGTTGGGCGGTTTGATGCTTCGGGGTTTGCCTGCCGGGTGGCTGGTGAGGTGCCGGAGTACAAGATGTCGGCGTTCGTGCCCAAGCACTACCGCAAGGCGGTGAAGGTCATGGCAAGGGACATCGAGCTGGCCGTCATCGCGGCCAAAGAGGCGTTCGCCTCGGCTGGCTTGGTCGGCAAGGCCGAGGGCGAGGAGCCGAACTTCGACCCGGCCCGCTTCGGCTGCAACATTGGGGCGGGGCTCATCAACACCGACCTCGACGAACTCGCCGCGGCGATGGAGGCGGCCCGCAGCGAGGCGAAGCCGGACGAGCTGGACCTGGCCAAGTGGGGCCGCGACGGCATGGGCCGGCTCACGCCGCTGTGGCTGCTGAAGTATTTGCCGAACATGCTCGCGTGCCACGTGACGATCGTCCATGGCCTGATGGGGCCGAGCAACACGATCACGTGTGCCGACTCAAGCGCCCACCTGGCGATCGGCGAGGCGTTCCGCACGATCCAGCGGGGCGCGGCCGACCTGGCCATCTGCGGCGGGGCCGAGAGCAAGGTCAACCCCATGGCCTTCGCCCGCCACCAACTGCTGGGCCGATTGAACGAAACCGACGCCGCCGTCCGCCCGTTCGACGAGGCCGCCGGCGGCAGCGTCCACGGCGAGGGCGGCGGCCTGCTCATCCTCGAAGAACGCGACCATGCCGAGCGGCGCGGCGCGACGATCTACGCCGAAGTCGCCGGCTTCGGTGCGAGTCAGGACGCCTACGCCACGATCGACGCCGACCCCGACGGCGAGCCATACGCCGCGGCGGTGAGGAACGCCCTGCGCGAGGCGAACGCCAAGCCGGCCGACGTCGCCCTGCTCATCCCCCACGGCGTGGGTCACAAGCCCAGCGACGACGCCGAACTCACCGGCCTCCGTCTCGCCTTCGGCGACGATCTGGCGAAGCCGATGCTCGCCACCCCCAAGGCCCAGACCGGCAACCTGCACGCCGGCAACGGCCAGGACGCCTGCGCCGCCGTCCTCGCCCTGCACCACGGCAAGGCCCCGCCGGCAATCCACACGACGCACGACGCACTCAACACGTCCGCCAAATCCCGCGCTTTGCCAGGCAACATCGCCCTCACGAGCATCACCAGCCTTGGCGGCCAGAACGCGGCCTTGGTCTTCCGCCGGCCGGGTTGAGGCAGTGATTGTGCGAGCTGCTCTTGATACGTTGCAAACTCCCAAGGCCGTGGGAATACTCGCCGCATGAGCCACGGGGACATGGCGGATTGGCAGCAGGAACTTCACGCGCTGGCCCGGTCGGCGAGGTGCCGGGCGGAGGGCGTGGAGAAAATCGAGCACGCCGGGCACGGCCGGGTTGTGGCGCTGGCGTTGCGGGCATTCGGCGATGAACCGCGGGCGGCGGTGTATGTGGAGGTGTTGCCGCCGCAGGGGAACGTGCCGCGGCCGGATTTGATCGTCGTCCACCCGCGGCTCGGCGTCGTGGTCGTCGAGGTCAAAGGCGTGGCGATCAACGACATCCAAACCGTTGACGGCGGCGCGCTGGAGCTGCTGCGGGACGGGCGACCCTCGCGGGAAGACCCGCACCACCAGGCAGAGAAAGTCGCCCTGCGGCTGGGCGATTTGCTCGGTCGGCGGCTGGCGACGGGGCGGCCGCTCGTGACGCACACCGCCGCCCTGCCGCGCGTCCTGCGGCCGGTGTTCGAGGCACGCTTCGGCGAAGCGCTGCCGCGACACACACTGTTTGCCGAGGAGTGTGCCACGCACGAAGCGTTCGCCGCGGCTCTGACGGCCGTGGCCCAGCGGGGCATGCAGCGGTCGGGCATTCAGCGGCCATGGTCGATTGACGGCGGCATCGAGGTGCACCGCGTGATAGCCGGCAAGACGTTTCTCGCGCTGGCCCGCCCCGGCCGGGTGGCGCGGCGGGAGGAGCCGACGCTGGGCCGGCAAATCGAGGAGCTCGAACTCGCCGACAAGGAGCCGACCAGGCAGCAGGCCCGCATCGGCACACGCGATTTGCGCGGCAACCACTACTTGTTCCGCGGCGTCGCCGGCAGCGGCAAGTCGGTGATGCTCGCCTTGTCGGCCGCCCGCACAATGTACGAGTTGGCGAGCCCGATCGAGGCCGCCGCCCGCCAAGCCCGGCTCGGGCGGGGGCCGCGGACGCTGGTGGTGTGTTTCAACCGGGCGCTGGTGCATTTTTTGCGGGACCGGATCGTCGAGCGGTACACCCGGCTGACGTGGGACGTGCCGCCGGAGGCGGCGCTGGTGGTCACGCATTTCGACGGGCTGCTCAAACAGCTCGCCGAGGCCGAGCCGGCGCTGGCGAGCGGGTTCACCTTCCGCGACAAGCCGGCCCGCGCGCAGGATGTGCTGAGCAAGCTCGAAGCGTTGCCGCCGGATCGGCGGGGGGGGGG
>CAYLSV010000111.1:6751-7541 GCA_964386435.1 uncultured Tepidisphaerales bacterium | reverse complement strand
CCGGCCCCCATCCGGGCGGCGGCGCGGTTCGACGCGGTGTACGTCGACGAGGCCCAGGACCTCGAGCCCGACGAGCTGCGGCTGCTGAGCCAACTCGCCGAGCCGGCCACCGAGGGCAGTCGCGGCACGTTCGTGGTGTTCTACGACAACGCCCAGAACATCTACGGCGCCAAGCCGCCGACCTGGGCGGGGCTTGGCATCGACATCGTCGGCCGCACCGAGTACCTCGACACCTGCTTGCGGAACACGCGGCAAATCGTCGAGCCGGCGTTCAACGTGTTGATCGGCTCGGCCGCGCCCGAGGGCGTGCGGGTGAAGACGCGGCGGTTTGCCGACATGGTCGGGCTGAAGGAGCGGGATCTGGTCGATGAGTCGGCCGACGGCGTGGCGGTGAAGTTCGTCCGCCGCGAGGGGCCGGTGCCGCGGGTGCTGCTGTACGAGGATCGGGCGGCGGAAACGGCGGGCGTGATCGGGCTGGTGCGATCGTGGGTCCGCGAGCAGCAGGTGCTGCCGAGCGACGTGCTGATTCTGTACGGCTCGCACCAGCGATACCGGACGCTGCCGGACGATTTGCAAATGGCGCTGGGGGCGAACGTGACGGTGCGGCCGGTGGACAACGCGCACGCGACGCACAAGAACCTGCCGCTGCGGGAGGAGGGCGTTTTGACGGCCAGCACCGTCGCCAGCAGCAAGGGGCACGACGCGGCCGTGGTGGTCGTGATGGGCTGCGACCGCTTCGCCGCCGACGAGCAAGGGCGGGCGGCGTTTTACGTCGCGGCAACGCGGGCCA
>CAYLSV010000111.1:0-6741 GCA_964386435.1 uncultured Tepidisphaerales bacterium | reverse complement strand
TGTCCTGACGGCCGTGCCGGGCGAGTCGGCGCAGGACGCGTTGCTGCCGGAGTTGTTGCGAACCTACCGCGCCGCCGGGGCCGAGGTGGCGGACGCCAAGCCGCCCGAGCCGGGGCCGGCGGCGGAGAACCGCTGCCGCCACTGCGGCTCGACGGCGTTGCACATCCAGCACGGCTACGGCTACTACTTCCGCTGCCTCGATTGTGCCAAGGACACCCCGACGCCCAAACGCTGCCGCCGCTGCGACCGCCAGGCGAAGGTGCAAAAACGCGGCCCCAAATTCACCCAACTCTGCGAAGCCTGCGGCCCCGTCCCGCTGCACGAGAACGTCCCGCTGACGTGAGGCCAGCGACGCGCGGGGCAGGCCCCGCGGCTACCGCACGCTGTCGACGGCGTTGGATCAGCAATCAACCGCTCGATCTGTACCGCCAGCGCCGCCGCGCCGCCGGGCGGGTAGGGGAAGCCGCCGTGGCCGATCTCCCACACCTCGCCGTCGGTGAAGGTGAGGTGCAGGATGTCTTGCCCCTCGCCCGGCACCACCTCGACACGGGCGAGTTCCGCCAACGGCCGGCGGTCGAAGCCGAGTTGAAGGAAGCCGCTGCGGGCGACGTGGTCGGCGTCGACGCGGAGGGACACTTCGCCCCACGTCAGCAGCAGCAGCGGCAGCATGACGAGGAAGCACGAGAGGCCGAGCGCGTGCATGAGCACGTCGTCGCGGATGCGGTAGATCGCGTAGTTGGCGAGCCGCGACATCAGTTGCCCGCGCGGCGACACGAAGCCGTTGAGCCACGCGGCGAGGTAGAACAGCGTGCCGAAGGTGGCCGCCGCGGCGGGGATGAGATACGACGAATACGGCGTCCGTAGCAGCACGTCGGGCGGCTCCGGCCAGCGGTGCAACAGCCCGCCGAGCTGCCAGAACACCCAAGCGAATCCCGCCGCCCCGATCAGGAGGCCCGGCAGCACGCTGACCACGCCCGCCATCAGCTGCCGGGAATGCTGCAGCTTCATCAGGCGACGTTGAAGCAGTCGCCGCCGCTTGGGCGTCGTCGCGCCCAGCCGCACGAGTCGAGCCTCCATCGCCGGGTCCGGGGCGAGGCGTTGCAACACCCGCTTGGCGACGAGCGGGATGAGGTAAAGCAGCGCCACGACGCCGAGCATCGCGGCCGAGCCGATCAGGGCCCGCACCCACGGCGGGCTGTCGGCGAAGGGCGGCGTGGCGGCAAACACGATGAGATGCTACCCGTCCAGCGAAACATCAACAGCCCGAACTCGGCGGCATTGAGAGTCGGTGCGGGCCGCAGCTACGGTTTGTCGGACGGTGCGGGAGTAAGCGGTTGGCGGTGGGCGGCGGCGGCGTCCCCGGCCGGACCTCCGCCGCGTGGCGGCGGGGCTGAGTTCGTTGTGGAAGGCTTCACTGCGGAATCAGCCCCACCGCCACGCGACGGAGGTCCGGCCGGTTGTCTTGCCATCGCCCGCTCAATCTGTACCGCCACGGCTGCCGCACCGCCGGGTGGGTAGAGGAAGCCGCCGTGGTCGATCTCCCAAACCTCGCCGTCGGTGAAGGTGAGGTGCAGGATGTCTTGCCCCTTGCCCGGCACCACCTCGACGGCCACCACTTCCCCCAGCGGGCGGCGGTCGGTGCCGAGGTGCAGGAAGCCGCTGCGGGCGACGTGGTCGGCGTCGACGCGTAGGGAGGTCATGCCCCAAAACGCCAGCAACAGCGGCACGGCGATGAGGAAGCAGGTGGCGGCCAACGCGTGGGCGGCCACCTCTTCGCGGACGCGAAGCTTGGCGTAGTTGCAAAGCCGAGACGCCAGCACTTCTCGTGGCGTAAGAAGCCGGGCGAACACCATCTGGGAGGCGTAGACCATCAGGCCGAACCCGATGACGAGCCCCGGCAGCACGTAGGGGAACACCGGCCAACGCAGCGCGACCTTGGCGGGGTGAAGCCATGCATCGATCACGTGGCCAACGCGATGCAGCGGCCACGCGAGCAGCACGCCGCCACCCATGCCGACGATGAAGATCATGGGCACGACGACGATCAGGTTGAACCGTTGCATCTTCCGCATCAGCCGCCTGTGGAGCGTGAGTTGCCGCTGGCGGGTGGTCGCGCCGAGGCGCTTGAGCCGGGCCTCCATCGCCGGGTCGGGGAAGAACCGTTGGAGGATGCGCTGGGCCAGCTTCGGGAGCAGGTACAGCGGCACCATGACGAGGGTGAACGAAATGGCGGCCAATGCCACGGCGGCAACCGCTCGCACCCAGGTCGGGCTGTCGGCAAATAGGAGCGAGGCGACGAGCATACAGCGGATGGTACAGCCGCTCGCACTGTACTTAACCGTCCCGATCCGCGTGCGTCGCTGAGGCCCCCGACGCCGCGGTGATGGCGGGACCGTGCCTTAAGCGGAAGTCGCTCGGGTTACAGCACCTTGAGCGGTTGTTGCTCGCCCGGACCTGCGGCACGTGGTGCCGCGGCTACCGCGGGCAACTCCACAGGAACGCTGGCTGCGGTAGCCGCGACGCCACGCGTCGCAGGTCGGGTTCGGGCGTCGGCCGGGTGGCCCCGCTACCGTGGGGGCGGTGTGGGCGCTTTGGCGGCAACTTCAGCTTTGGCGGACCTGGCCGGTGCCGGTGGCGGCGCTTTGTTTGTCATTGCTCGGGCTCGTGTCCATCGCGGCGGTGGACGCGCCGGCGGCGAAGCAGGCGCAGTTCCTTGTGCTGGGCGTGGCCATCATGGCGGGGTTTCAGCTCGTGCACTACAAAGCGCTGCTCGCGCTGGCTTGGCCGATTTACGTCGGGGGGCTCGTGTTGGTGGCGTACACGGTGCTGGACCGGTTCATCGACGTGCCATTGGTGAAGGAGGTGAACGGGGCGCGGAACTGGATCCGGCTGCCGCTGCTGTCGATCCAGCCGGCGGAGCTTGTGAAGGCGGGGTTCGTGATGGTGCTGGCCGGGCACCTCAGGTTCCGGGAGACGCAGCGGACGTTGCGGGGGCTGGCGGTGCCGGCGGCGATGGCGGTGGGGCCAATGCTGCTGATTCTGCGGCAACCGGATTTGGGGACGGCGCTGGTGTTTTTGCCGACGCTGGCGGCGGTGCTGTTCGCGGCGGGGGCGCGGGTGCGGCATTTGGCGCTGGCGGCCGGGGCGCTGCTCATGCTCGCGCCGATCGCGTGGCTGGCGGGGACCGAGGCGCCCGGGTTCCGGCACTTGCCGGCGCTGATCAAGACGTACCAGCGTGACCGCGTGCTGGCGATGTTCCGCGACGACGAGCAGACGCTGCAGGGCGTGGGCTACCAGCAGCAATGGGCCGGCGCGGCGGTCGGCACCGGCGGGCTGATCGGCAAAGGGCCGGGCGACGTGCCGGCGGGGCGATTGGTGCCCGAGGCCCACAACGACATGATCTTCGCCCTCATCGGCGAGCAGTTCGGGTTGATCGGCTGCGGGCTGACGCTGCTGCTCTACGCCACGCTCTGCGGCGGCGGCCTGCTGATCGCCCTCTCGACCCGCGAGCCCTTCGGCCGATTAATTGCCGTGGGCACCGTCGCCCTGATCGCCGGGCAGGCGACGCTGAACATCGCCGTGGCCCTGAAGATTATGCCCGTGACCGGCGTGACCCTCCCGTTCGTCAGCTACGGCGGCAGCAGCCTGCTGGTCAGCTACATGCTCGTCGGTTTGCTGCTCAACGTCGGCCAGCACCGGCCGTGGACGCTGGGGCGAGACCCGTTCGACTTCGACGGCAAGGACTAAAGTCGACGCGATGGAGGCCCGCATCAACGAGCTGCTCGACCTCGGACTCGACCGCCGCACGCCCGCTGAGCAGCGGGAGCTGGAGGAATTGCTGGCCCTCGCCCCGCCGACGCTGGACCCGTGGCCGACGATCGTCGAGACGCCCTACGGCCGCCAAGACACCAACGGGGTCGACGTGACGCTCATCGAGGAGCAACTCAAGCTGACGCCGTACGAGCGGTGCCGTCGGATGAGTGCGCGAGCCGACATGCTTCTGCGGGCGCGACGGATCCGGTAAGCTACTTGGCGGATGGAAGAGAACACCCGATCCACGCCGTCGAAAGAGGAAGGCAACACGAACCTGATGTTGTTGCCTTTCGTTGAGGTGTTTGTGCGGCACGGGGTGGAGGCGCTGGTCATCGGCGGGCAGGCCGAATATCTGATGGGCAGCGCCCGCTTGACCTTTGACACGGACTATTGCTACCGGCGCTCACGCGAGAACCTCGAGCGGCTGGCGGCCGCGTTGATCGAGTTGAATGTGTCGTTGCGGGATGCGCCCCCCGACCTGCCGTTCAAGATCGACGCGAACACGCTCGCCCTTGGCAGCAACTTTACCTTCAACACGGAACACGGGCCGTTCGATCTGCTGGGTTGGGTCGAGCCGATCGGCGGGGACGACGAGCTGCAACAGAGCAGCGAGGCCTTCGACTTCCATGGCCATGCCGTCCGAACGATCTCATTGGCCGACTTGATCCGCGTCAAGGAGTACATTCGACGTGACAAGGATCGTGAGGCACTCGCGCAACTGTACGCGATTCGCCGTCGACGCGAGCAGCAAGATTAGGCCTCACTTGTTTCGCTGCCACACTTCGCGGGTGGTGTCGCTCCAGATGACCCAGCGCCAGTGGTCGTGGACGCGCCAGTGTTGCTGGTCCGTGCGTTGCCAGTCGTCGCCCAGCACCTGGGCGTAGTCGAAGACCTCGGCATCGGGGTTGCGGGCTTGCCAGAGGATGAGTTGGTTGACGTCGTCGCCGAGGCGTTGGAGTTGGCGGCGGCCGCGGCGCTGGCGGAGGCGGGTGGGCATCAGGCCGTCGCGGCGGAACAGCGGGCGGCCGCGGCGGGTGTTGGTGACGTCGAAGTTGGCGAGGTCCTCCGGGTTGCCGTTGACGGCGATGAGGTCCGGGTCTTGGTGGGCGAGGTAGAACTGGTGCGGCAGCGTCCCGATCCAGCCGCGGCCGGGGTCACCCCGGCTGACGTCGTTTTCCGCCAGGTTCTCGAAGAAGACGCGGGTCGTGGGGTCGCTTTTGGCGGCGACGAGGTCGGCGACGATGACGTCGATCGGCGGCTCGCTGGCGGTCAGCCGCCAGGCGAACTGCGTGAGGTTGAGCGCGACAAGCAACGCGATTGCCCCCCATCGCAGCGGCCAGGTCGGCAGCCGCAGCAGCAGCACCGCGACGACGGCCACCGCCGCCGGCCAGAGGACGCCCATGTACCGCGGCATCCACAAGCTCTGCGTCTCCGGCTCGGTGATCAGCGCGTTGATGCCCAGCAGGATCAGCACCAACCCGCCGCCGGCGAACGCGAGCGCGGCGAGGTTCCGGCGACGCTCGGCCCACGTCGCCCCGCAACTCAGCACCGCGCCGGCAACCAGCAGCACGGCGGCCGGCACGGTCCACGGGTTGAGCCAGGCGAGCGACGAGGTTGGCCGCCCGTTGCCGGGGCAGTCCGCTGCCCTCGGGGGCGAGCCAGCCGTAAAGCTGAGCGTGCCAGCCCTCGCCGGTGGGCGTCGGGTCGGTCGCGCCCAGCGCGTAGAACACCATTAGCGGCAACCCGATCCAGACGCCCAGCCAGAGCATGACCCGCGCTCGCCCCGCCGTCCGATTGCCGAGCCAATCGGGCAGCTTCCAGCCGCGGCGGAACCCGGTCCAAGCCCGCGGCCACGGCAGCAGGCCGACGACGAGCAGCACGCCGATCGCCGTCACGCCCGACCCGAGCCAGCGGAGAGAAACGGGGTCGATCACGCCGTTCATCTCCTGCAGGAACGCCTGCGGCCACTCCCAGCCGACGAGGTAGGCGCTGCCGGTGAACGCGAGCTTGCCCAGCCCGTCGCGTTCGGCGTTGTGGCGCTCGATCCAGCCGAGGCCGAACAGGTCGCCGTCCTCGGCCCGCTCGTCGAGGAAGTTGCTCAGGCCTTCGACGTGGTACCAATCGCCCGGCTCGCCGACGCCGTAGTGCTTGACCATGCCGACGCTCATCACCGCGCCGCCGACGAGCATTAGCAGCACGGGCCACACCCGCAGCCCCAGCCGGACGGCGAGGCGGTCGCCGAGTGGCCCGTCGACCACCTCGACCCGCCGCGGCGCGGTGGCGGCCATGATCGCCCCGACGCCCAGGATCAGCAGGCCCGAGAAGTGCAGCCCGAGCATCATCGCCCCGGTGGCGACCCACGCGAGCCAGCTCGTGAGCGACCGCGTCCGCAGCAGCCACAGCAGGCAGCCGACGTTGAGCGTGGTGAACAGCCAGGTGGCGGCGTACATCTTCGCGTCGCGGCCGTAGACGAGTTGGTACGCGCTGACGGCACACAGCCCGGTGGCCAAAAGCGCCGCCCGCCGGGGCAGGAGCTGCCGCAGCGTGAACCACACCGCCGGCACCATGAGCGTCGAGCAGACGGCCGGGATCAGCCGCAGCCACCACGGCGAGAGGCCGCCGAGCTGGTGGTGCAAGCCGTAGTACGCCACGTAGTGCAGCGGCACGAATCCGTCGCGCCGCAGCTCACCCAGCAACTGCGGCCACGTCCCGGCCACCCGCGACCACGTCGCCGCCTCATCGCCCCACACCGGCGGTTGATCGAGCCAGAGGAACCGCAACGCCGCCCCGAGCAGCGTCAGCAGCAGCACGGCCACCCACTCGCCCCGCGTGACGCGGGGGGCGGGCACGGTCGGGTCCTGCTCATCGTCGGCGACACGCCCCACGGTCGCAGCATACGGCACGGCAGGAGACGTCGCGGGCGAACAC
>CAYLSV010000110.1:8966-10683 GCA_964386435.1 uncultured Tepidisphaerales bacterium | reverse complement strand
CGCGCCGCCGCCGCCTCCAGTTCGAAGTTGTCGGTTAGTGCCCGGTCGATCAACGCCACCAGCGCCGGGTCGTCGAACTGCACCCACCACGTCGCCAGCTCATCCGCCCGATCGGTCGACACCTGCTGGGTGAACGCATCCTCCGCCAGCACCGCCGGCGGCCCCTCATACGTCGGCCCCACGGCACAACCGCCCACGAAGAAGGTTGCCAGAACAAGGGAAGAATGCCGCATCACTCGCCCCCTTCGGCCGCGATGAACAAGTCGACCTGCTGCCCGACGAACAACCCTTCCTCACCCGGCGGCACGGCGTAGACGATCTCCAGCACGCGGGTGTCGATCCGCTCACTGGTGCCGCCGGTCAGGTTCCGCTTCGGCACGACCAGCGGCTCGACGCGGACGAACCCCAGCCGCACCTGCCGGTCGCCGTCGCCCCGCGGCGTGGCATAGGCGGCCGCCGCCGGATTAAACCGGGCAATGTCGAACTCGTCGATCTGGCCCCGCACGTGCAGCGGCGTCACGTCGCCGACGACCATCAGCGGGTCGCTGTTGCCGCCGCCCTCGCCGCCGCTGCTGGCGTACTCGCCCAACCGCAGGTTCACCTGGAGCACCCGCCCTTCGACCGGGGCGGTCACGGTGCGTCGATCCAGCTCCACCTGCGTCGCCGCCAGCGCCGCCTCAGCGCGCCGGACCGAGGCACGGGCACTCCGCACGCGCGGCCCGTCATCGGCCAACTGAGCAAGCGTCGCCCGCGCTTCGTCAAGCTGTGCCTCGGCCCGCTTCACCTGCGCCTCGGCGGCGGCGATGTCGCTCTGCCCGCCGGCCAAATTCGCATCGGCCGACCGCAGCGATGCCCGCCGCGTCTCCAACTCCTGCGAACCAATCGCCTTCGCGCCGCCGGCGTTTTCCGCGACATTCAGCTGGTTTTGCCGATCATCTCGGGCCGCCTGCAGACTCTGGACGCTGGCCGCCGCCTGCTTGACCTGCGCGTTGGCGGCAGCGAGCTGGGCCTCCGCCTGACTCACCCGCGCCTCGGCTGGCGGCACGTCAGCTAGCGTCTCCGCCAGCGCCGCCTCGGCCACCGCAAGCTCGGACCGCTGTCGGTCCAGCTCGGCCCGCACCGTCCGCGTCTCCACCCGGAACAACGGCTGCCCGACCGACACCGCGTCGCCCACGCTCACCGCCAACTCCTCGACCACGCCGGCCACCGGCGTGCCGATCTCGATGCTCTCACTCGACGGCTCGACCAGCCCCGTCCCGCCGATGAACGCCCCGGCCGAGGGCGACACCGGCGGCAGCCGGTCCGGCTCCTCGCTGGGAATCTCTGGCTGATCGAGCGCGACCATGGTCGCCCCGCCCGCCAGCCCGATCAGGCCGACGGCCGGCACGCCCCACATCAACAACGCGTTTCGAATTCTCATGCGGCGGCCTCTTTCTGGGATTCTTCAGGTGTTTCGTCCATGTCTTCGATCCGGCCGTCGGCCATGTGGGCGATGCGGTCGGCAAACTCGAAGATGCGGTTGTCGTGTGTCACGATGATCACGCTGCGGCCTTCCTGCAGCGCCACGTCGCGGAGCAGCTCGAGCACAAGGTGCCCGCTGGCGGCGTCAAGGCTGGCGGTCGGCTCGTCACAGATGACCAGCCGCGGCTCGTGCAGCAGCGACCGGGCGATCGCCACCCGCTGCTGCTGGCCGCCGGAGAGCTGGCCCGGGTACTTG
>CAYLSV010000110.1:0-8956 GCA_964386435.1 uncultured Tepidisphaerales bacterium | reverse complement strand
TTGGAGAGAGGCTCATCCAGCAGGAGCACCGCAGGCTTTATGACCATAGCTCTTGCCAGCGCCACCCGCTGCTGCTGGCCGCCGGAAAGCTGGTTCGGCCGCTTCTTCAGGTGGTCACCGAGACCAAGTTTGTCCAGCAGTTCGGCACTTTTCTCCTTCGCCCCCCGCGCCGACGTGCCACCCGCGATGAGCGGTACCGCCGCATTTTCCGCGGCCGAAAGTGCCGGGAGCAAATTGAACTGCTGGAAGATGAACCCCAAATTCCGCAGCCGGAAATCGGCCGCCTTGCCGGCAGAGAGCTGGCGGATGTCCTCATCGAGAACCGTGACCTTCCCATCGTCGGCCGAAAGAATGCAGCCGATGACGCTGATGAGCGTCGTCTTCCCGCAGCCGCTGGGGCCGACGAGAAACGTCATCTCGCCCGCCCGCGCGTCGAAGTCGGTGCCGCGCAGCACCTGCACCTTCGCCCCGCCGCTGCCAAAGCTCTTGGTGACGCCACGGCAGCGGACCGCCAAATTCTTGGGTGTTTCTTCCATGTTCAGCCTCGGAAGACGGTCGCCGGATCGACGAACAGGACACGCCGCAGACCAAACAGTGTGGCCGCCGCGACGATCAACGCCGCCACCCCGGCGATGGCGAGGGCAACCCACCACGGCATGAAAAAGCCTTTGAGCGCGTCGACCTTGGGCGCGGTGAAGTGGAAGAACGACGCCGCCAGGAACAAGCCGATGCCGTAGCCGATGACGCCGACGAACGACGCCTGCGCCATGGTCATCAGCGCCAGCCGGCCGTTGCGCACGCCCATGGCTTTGAGCGCGGCGTACTGCTTCATGTTCTCGCTGATGAACTGGTTGAACGTCAGCCCGACCACCGCGATGCCGACGATCACGCCCAGGCCGACGACGGTGCCAAAACTTACCGGGATCCCGGTGTTGTCGATGATGTACCAGATCGAGTCCATCTTGAACTCTGCCTGCGTCATCGCACGCAGGTTCGTCCGCTCGGCGATCCGCGTAGCCACGTCGGACGGCTCTTCGCCGTCGGCACTCTTGGCAAGGATGAACGACATGCTGTTGCGGCCGTTGTTCGTATAGGCGCGCGCCAGGCTGTACCGCGTGTAGATGATCACGTTGCCGGCGAAGCTCGGCGAGGCATCGAGGATCGCCCGCACCACCGCCCGCCGATCGTTCAGCTCCAACTCTTTGCCGACGGAGAGCTCCTCGCCTGGGAACAGCAAGCGGAAGCCGAACGGGTTGAGGGCGATCGAATCAGGCCGCCGCAAATCCTCGGCGCTACCGAGGATGAACTCGTTCGGCATGCCGATCAGTGAGACGTCGTCGACGCCCAGAATCAGCCCGCCGTCGAGCGTGCCGCCGCGGGTGCGAATCTGGCTATTCGCCCGGAAGAACGGCACCGCCCACGCCACACCCTCGACGCCGCGGACCCGGCCCAGCTCCGTGTCCCGCATCGGGAACGGCCCTTCAACAGTGGTGACGGCCGGGTCCGTCACCCAGATGTCGGCCTCGCGGGCGTCAACCACCACGCTGCTGGCGCGGTCGAGCAACCCGAAGAACACGCCCAGTTGCTGCCCCATGAGCACAACCGCGAACGCCACGCCCATGATCAGGCCGACGTACTTCGTCGTGTCGCCGACGAGCATTTGCAGGGCAATGCAAAACATGAGGGGGGTGCCATTTCTAAACCGGACGGTTCAGTATGCTACACTGTCGGGCGTGACGGGCAACCCCGACATCAAGAAAAACCGTGGCCGGCCAAAGACCGAGGAGAAGCGGCACGCCATCGTCGCCGCGGCTCGAAGGCTGTTCATGACCACCGGCTTCGGGCAGAGCAGCATGGACGCCATCGCCGCCGAGGCGGGTGTGTCGAAGGCGACGCTTTACAGTCATTTCGCCGACAAAGAAGCACTTTTTCAATCGGTGATGCTCGCGGAGATCGAGAGCCACCCGGTCCTCGAGGAGCCGGCGGCGGACGACGCGGAGTCCTTCCGGGCCGCGTTGGAATCGTTCGGGCACCGGCTGCTGGCGATTCTGACGAACCCGGAAATCCAGGCGATGGAGCGGACAATGCTCGTTCACCGCGAGCAGTTCCCGAAGCTGATGAAGGTGCTGTTCGAGAACGGCCCGCGGCGGATGCAGCGGGATGTGAGCCGACTGCTGCGGCGCGGCGTCGAGGCGGGCCGGCTGCGACCGATGGACGCCGACGCGGTGGCCGAACACTTGATGTGCATGTGCAAGGGCCTGCGGCTGCGGCAGCAGGAAATGGGCCTCGCCGGGCGGCCGAGCAAGGCGACGATCCGCAAGCACGTCGCGTCCTGCGTCGATCTCGTGATGCGGGCCTACGGCACCTGATCAGTCCAGAACGATCCGGGCGTCGGCGTCGTCTGCGGTGAGCCGGGCGTTGTGCGTCTGCGTGCGGCCGTTCGCGGTGATCTTGATCTCGTAGTCGCCGTGGAAGCCCCGGAAGTCGGCGGTGCCGGCGGTGTCTGTGATGGCCTCGGCGCGGGTCGTCCATTCGTCGAGCAGATCAAGCCACGCCGTGGCCGTGGGACGTTTGGAGAAGTCGCGGTTGAGCAGGGCCGCGTCCGGTCGCCAGTGGCGATCGGCCCAAAATCCCCAGAGGATGAAGGCATCCACCGACTCATGGCTGAATGCGACCGTCATCAGGTCGCGGAGGAAGCGGGCCTCAAGCTCCTTGTCGCCGGCGTCGACGTCGACCTCGGTCAGCTCAATGCGAATGCCAACCTCGGCGAAGCGGTCGAGCGTCGCCAGCACGTGGTCCATCGACGGCAGCTCGCCGGTGAAGTGGCCCTGCATGCCCAAGCCGTCGACCGGGACGCCGCGCGACTTCATGCCGGCGATCAGATCGTGGTAGTAGTCAGAGCGCGGGTTCTTGGGCGACGGGTTCGACAGGAAGCCGTTCTCATTGATGAACAGCTTGGCGTCGGGGTCGGTTTCGCGGGCCAGGCGCATCCAGTGGTCCATCACCTCGTCGCCGAGGACATCCATGATCTCGCGGTTAACGAACGGCTCGTTGATGACGTCCCACGCGTCAACCCGGCCGCGGTAGCGGGTCATGATCGACGTGATCCGCTCGTCCACGGCGGCGGCCAGGGCGGCGGGGTCATCCTTGAGTTCCCGCACAAAATCCGGGCTGCGCCGCCAATTGGCCCAGACGACGGTATGGCCGCGGATGTACCAGTCACGGTCGGCCATCCAGTCGACGACGAGGTCGGCCCGCTCGGGGAAGCCGTCGAGGACGAACAGCGGCCACTTCATTGCGTTCTCCAGAACGCCGGCGTTGAACAGCTGCTCGGCGTTGGCGAGGTACTTCTCCGAGTCGTCGTCGCCGAAGGTGCCGCCGGGGAAGACCTTTTGGTTGAGCGCGGTGCCGAAGGCGAAGACGTGGTTGACGAGCTTGGCCTCGACCTGCGCATCGGCCACGGCGTCGCCGTTGGCGTCGAGGATTCGCAGGGTAAAGTCGCTTTTGCGGTGCTGCTCGATCCGCTCGGCGGCGGCCTGTCGCCAAGCGGCGTCGGGCTCGTCGCCGCCGTAGCGTTGCCTCGTGCGCGGCAGGTCGGCGAGGGCGACGCTCGTGCCGAAGTTGATGATCGTGACGTCGGCGATCTCGACGGCCTGCTCGCCGTAGCCGCCGCGGAAGGCGACCTGGGCCTCGCCCGGCCCGGTGGTTTCAAGGCTCTCGAACGGGATGGCGAACGTCTGCCACTCGTCGGAGACGGGCAGCCCCATGCCCCAGTCGAGGCTCTTGGTGTTCGGTGCCTCGGCCAGCTCGAACACCATGCCGAGCCGAACGGCGTTGGCCAGCGGGTTCGGCTCGACGCCGCGCGCGGAGAAGACGGCCAGCAGCGTGTCGCCCGCCTTCACCGGACCCTGCACCGCGTAAATCGCTCCGACGTTCCACGGCTTGGGCGTCGGCTGATTGGTCGTCATTCGCACCGCCTTGGTGTTGCCGGCCGGGGTGGCAACGTCGACGACATTGAGCCGGCCGCGTTGCGGGCCGACAAGCGTGGCGGCGTCGGGGCCGACGACGAGATTCAGGTGATCCTTGCCCGGCAAGGCACCGATGGCGTTGGGCAGTTCGGCGGCGGCGAGTGCCGCGTCGGCGGCCTTCGGCGGTGCCTGGGCGGTGGCCTTCTCGACCACGATCTGCAGGTCGGTGAGTTCGATCGTGCCGGTGCCGCTGCCCATGTTGAAGGCGACTTGCAGCGAGCCGGGCTCGAAGGTCTGGCGGACGTTTTGCCGGTGCTCGTGGCGGGTCCATTCAGGCGAAAGCTGCTTTCGCCCGGCGACGGCCGTCTGGTGCGGCGGCTGGTGCTGCTGCAGCGTGACGGCCACGGCGAGGCCTTCGGGGCTGCGTGCCTGGAATGAGATGACGACGCGGTCGCCCTCGGCGAGCCCGCCGTCGAGCATTTGCCGGAGTTGCAAATGCCACATCTTCTCGGCATTTTCGGCGTTGACGCGGACGCCGCTCGCGGCGCCGTCGGCACCCACCTCGGCGGCGACAATCGAGCCGGCCTGCTCCAGGGTTTTCCAGCCGGTCAAGCCGTCGGAGAAGTCGGCATTGTCCACCGCCATCGGCTCGGCGGCGTGGACGGTGAGCGCGAACGCCAAGGCGGCAACGCCGGCGAGTAGACGAGTGAACATGGTGAGTTCCCGGTGAGAAGACCGCAGTTGGGCGGAATTAGTCGAGCCGCCAGAGTTTCAGGTTCGCCTCGCGCTCGGCGAGGTCGCGGTCGACCTCGCTTCGCTTGCGAGGGGCGACGTGGAGGTCGAAGAACAGCACGTTGGTCCCGCGGCCGGCGTTGAGCGGGTCGGTCTGGCTGCCGTGGCGGTAGGCGGTTTGCTTGAAGATGCCGGTGGTGCCCTCGCCGGTGTAGTCGGCCGACTGGCCGCGGGCGATGATCTCGTCGAGCCCGTCGGCCATCATGATGACTTCCGCGCCGTTCCGGACTTGGTTGTTCCGTAGGCCGTAGAACGTCCAGGTGTTGAACCCGCCGGTGAGGTTGAGCAGGTTGACGAGGTTGGTTTCGTTCATGCCGTAGGTGCGGTCAATGGCGGGGTTGCCGTCGACGTCGTCGGTGAACGCGGCCTCGGCGTCGGGGCAGATGAAGTTCGGCGTGTAGTGCCGGCCGCCGGAGTTGTCGGGGATCGACAAGCCGATCATGTTGCGGTAGAGCTTGTTCTGGTACCACCAGTCCTTGCTCGCCGGCGTTGCCGGGTCGGCGGTAAAGATCGGGACGTAGTAACTTTTCTGCTCCGACAAGTACATCGCGTTGGCAATGCCGAACTGCCGCAGCGTGCTTTGGCAGACGATCGTTTTGGCCGAGGCCCGCGCCGACTGCAGCGACGGCAGCAGGAGCGAGATCAGGACGGCGATGATGCCGATGACGACAAGCAACTCGACAAGCGTGAAGCCACGGACAAACGGGCGATGACGGTTCATGACGAACTCCTTGGGCGTAACCGGAATAGGACGCACCGACCCGATCAAGGGTCGGCACGCCGGAGGAGGAACTCACCGCCGCCGCCGCCCCAGCAGCAGGCCGAGCAAGGCCGTCCCGGCCAGCATCGAGCCGGGCTCGGGAATGGGGGTGATGTCGACGTTGTCGAAGCGGACGTAGTCAAGGCCGCCGTTGGCGTTGCCCTGCCCGGGCTGGAATTGTGCGATGGCCCGGATAGCGATGAAGTCGAAGCCGGTGCCGAAGTCGATGTCGGCACTGACGGACGTGGTGAAGTCGACCTCGTTTTGGATGGGCGCGACGATGGTCGCCAGGCGGGTCATCGTGCTGTCGGTGTCGGCGACAGTGAAGTCGAAGTCGCTGGTGTTCGACCCAAGCACGACGAACGACAAGGCGTTATTATCGCTATTTTCGGTCGGCGTGGGCAGATCGTTGGAGAAGACATCGGCGGTGAAGGTGTTGATGCCGATCGTCGCTCTGTTATCGGTGTTGACCTGCGTCAAACCGCGAACGCCGTTGAGATCTTCGCGATTGAGCGCGCCTACGTTGTTGCCCGAGCCAGCCGGGAACTCGACGATGTCGAAGTGAACGTTGGCGCCGCTTCCGCCGCTGTGCCAACCTTCATCGACGTCGGCAATCGTCACGTTGAAGTCGCCGGGGGTGATCGGGCCGCTTTCGAAGTCGCCGTTGAGAACCGCAGCCGATGCGGCACCTGTGGCAGTGACAGCCGCCAGTGCGGCGAGGCAGGTGACAGTATTGGATTTCATCATTTCCTCCGGGAAGTGGGTGGCGACGTGATGGTCGCCGGGGTGGGGGGTGCGTAGGGCACCTGTTCCGCCTTGAGCCGCACGTGCGGCTCGGCGATTTTCTGTTGGATCATCTCGACGCTGCGACCGCTCAGGCGGTCCATCGGCACCTTCAACAACGACAGCGGGCGGCCCAGTTCGTTGGGCTCGCCGCGGCCGAAGGTCAGCAGCGACAAATCTTGTGGCACCGCCAGCCCGAGGCCCGCCGCCGCGAACATCATCGGCAGCGCCGACGTCAGCTCGTAACACAGCACCGCCGTCGGCCGGTTCTTCGGCGACAGTACTTGCCGTGCCAGCCCAGCACGCGGATCGGCATTGGGGTCGACGTCGCGCATCCGCAACCCGCTCTCGACCACCTGCGGCGTGAGCCCGGCGGCACGCATCGCCTTCTCGTACCCGGTCCGGCGGTCCGTCTCACTGAAGTGGCCGCCGCCGGCGAGGTTCACGAACCCGATCCGGCGGTGCCCGGCCTCGATCAGCCGCTCGGTGCCGAGGCGGGCGGCCTCGCGCTCTTTCGGGTAGATGCAGTCGTCGGGCAGCTTGGTATTGACCCAAATGCTCGGGATGCGGTAACGGTCGATCAGCTCCCGCATCTGGTCGGGGAAGTGGTGCGTGTAGTGGATCAGCAAGCCGTCGACCGACGACTCCTCCAGCACCCGCGGCATGAACCCCTCGGCCAGCAGCTTCTCGTCGGGGATGCGGGTGAAAATCAAATGCTCGCCCCGCTTGGCCAGTGCGGCCTCCATGCCGATGACCATCTCGGTCGGCAGGAACCGGGGCGTCGACGAGCCGATGAGCAACCCCACCGCGCGGAACTTGCCGGTCCGCATGCTGCGGGCCACGGCGCTGGGTTGGTAGCCCAACTCCTCGGCGGCGGTGAGGATGCGGGCCCGCGTCCGCTCGGCCAGCCGGCCGCGACCGTTCATCGCGTAGCTCACCGCCTGCTGCGAGACGCCGCAGTGCTTGGCGATCGTGGCGGCGGAGACCGCCTGCCGTGGGATGCCGCTCGTCACCTGTGCCAACCGAACCTCCTCAGATTGATTGAACGGTAAAGCACAGATGCTTTATCGTCAAGCCACGTCAACAACAAAATCGCGATGCCACCCGGCCCGGCGGCCGGATAACCTCCGCCGCCACCCACGACCCGAGCGACCCGATCATGAACCGGCCGAACATCGTCTACCTCAACTCCCACGACACGGGCCGCTACGTACAGCCCTACGGCCACGCCGTGGCGACGCCCCATTTGCAGCGCTTTGCCGAGGAGGGCGTGCTGTTCCGCAACGCCCACGCCAACGCGCCGACCTGCTCGCCCAGCCGCGCCGCCCTGCTCACCGGTCGCCACGCCCACGAGGTCGGCATGCTCGGCCTCTGCCACCGCGGCTTCGGGCTCACCGACTACGACCAGCATCTCAGTCGGTTCCTCCAACGGCACGGCTACACGTCGGTCCAGGCGGGCATCCAGCATGTGGCCCCGTGGGACGCGGCGCAGCAGGTTGTCGGCTACGACGAGGTGCTTGAAACCTCCGGCCCCCGCACCCCCGCCGACGCCGCCGAAGGTTGGTTGCGCCGCCGGCCGCCGGGCGGCGCACCGTTCTTCCTGGAAGTCGGCTTCTTCGAAACCCACCGCACCAACGGCCGCGACGTCCAATGGCACAACGGCGACAACTCGCCGCTGGGCGGTCCGCGCCACGTCCGACCGCCGGCCCCGCTGCCGGACACGCCGGAGGTCCGCCGCGACTTCGCCGACTACGCCGCCTCGGCCGGTCGGCTCGACGCCCAGATCGGACAGGTGCTGCGGGCGCTGGCCGACGCCGGGCACGAGGGGAACACGATCGTCGTGATCACCACCGACCACGGCCTGGCGTTCCCGAAGATGAAGGGCACCCTCACCGACCACGGCACCGGCGTCATGCTGATGATGCGCGGCCCCCACCCGAGCCTGCGCGGCGGCCGGGTCGTCGACGCGATGGTGCAGCATTTGGACGTGTTCCCGACGCTCTGCGACGCGACCGGTCTCACGCCACCCGATGGGCTGGCGGGTCGGTCGCTGCAACCGCTGCTCGACGGCGACGGGGACGAGCCGCTGCACGAGGCGATCTTCGCCGAGGTGACGTACCACGCGGCATATGAGCCCAAGCGCAGCGTCCGCACCGCCCGCTGGAAGTACATCCGCCACTTCGACCCGGATTGGACCCGGCCCGTCCTGCCGAACGTCGATCCGTCGGTGTCGAAGGACGTGCTGATGGACGCCGGCTGGCACGAGGCGGAGGTGCCGCGGGAGCAATTGTTCGATTTGGTCCTCGACCCGAACGAGGCCCACAACCTCGCCGGCGACGCCCGGCACCGCGACACGCTCGACGACCTCCGCCGGCGGCTCGACGATTGGATGGTTCGCACCGACGACCCCCTCCGCCACGGAGCCGTGCCGCTGCCGCCGGGGGCCGACTGCAACCCCCGCGCCGGCCGCCAGCCCTCGGAGCCGCCGCTGACGTTTCCCGATGGCGGCGATGCTCCGTGATCACGCCGACCGCGCCCACCATTTCATGCCCCGGCGGCGTCGGTGGCGAGGGTGAGGACGTGGGCGGCATCAAGCACCGCCGCGGCGGCCGGGGCGTCGGAGGCGTCGTCGGCGCGGCCGCGGGTGGTGGCA
>CAYLSV010000109.1:331-10726 GCA_964386435.1 uncultured Tepidisphaerales bacterium | reverse complement strand
ATCCGAGCAAGACGGACGGCGGGGCGCTGCGGAGTGACCGGATCGCGTTGCCGATCCCGCCGGGGACGCGGTGGGACGAGGTGGAGCCGGTGCTGTTGCCAGGGATGGGGCTCGAGGAGGAGCGGGCCAAGGCGTTGCCGAAGCCGAGGAAGAAGAAGGCGACGGTGATTACGGCCGTCGAGGCAGAGCAGCCGAGCAACGGGTTGCGGTTCGCCGTTCCCAAACCGGCGGACCCCGAGGCGTCGACGGAGGTCGTCGTGGCGGCGGAGCCGGAGCCGAAACGGGAGAAGCCGAAGTGCGACCCGAAGTTGATCGAGGCGGCACGGGAGTTGCGGGATCGGTACCTGGAGCAGATCAATCACCCGGAGCACGCCCACCTTCTGACGGCGGTGCCGAAGTATGACGCGACGCGGTTGCTCGCGCCCTCGCGACCAAGCGAGCGGTCGTTGCTCAGTCGCGAGGAGCGACTGCTCCTGGCGGCGTGAGGCGGCGACATCATACTTTGCGGTAGATGTCGAGCGTGTGGCTCATCGCGATGACCAGCGTCTGTCCATCGGGCGAGAAGCCCATCGCTCGGGTGCTGTCGATGCCCTCAATTCTTACACACCCGGCCTACCGATCCGGCATCTGCCAGATCGAGTTGATGGGCGAGAGTATTACGACCTCGTCCACCAGATTGCGGTATAACAATTCGGCTTTCCAATCGGCAGATCCTGTGAGCAGCCCGCCGCCGTCAAGGCCGGCGCACGTGACAGCCTCGCCCGCCAGCGGCCCGATGCCGGGGCAGGTTAGTGGCTGAGAAGCGTTCCACCACCCGCCGTCGGTGGCGTCTCTCGCGACCCGCTCGCCCGTGCGGCAGTCGAACACGCCCCGCCCTTGCGACGAGGCGACGAGCAGGTGAACACCGTCACGCCCGAACACGACCATCTCCAACCCACCAACGGCGTGGCCGCCCACCGACCTCCAACTCGGCTCTGGTCCGCGCGGCAGAGCCTGGAGAACGCGGATCAGTTCCGCGTGCCGTTTGCTCTTCCACGCGTCTGCCTTGTTGTGTCGCCGGAGACCCCACATGTTGCAGCTTACCTGCTCGGCGTAACCCACCGAACGGTGGGAGCAAAATTGCGATGATAGCCCATCGGCCCCGCCTCCACGGAGTGGGGCGGGGCCGACGGTGTGGTGCAACGAGTTGAAGTCGCGGGGCGGTTTAGCGGCGGCGGAGCAGGCCGAGGCTGGCGGCGGCGAGGAGGCCGAGGGTGGCGGGCTCGGGGACGACGACGTTGCCGCGGATCTCGCCGGGGTTGAAGTCGGCGGTGTGGATGTTCAGGTAGTAACGGCCTTCGAGGAAGGCGTCCTCCTGTTCGTCGCTCAGGTTCAGGACGGTGCCGGTGACGGTGCCGTCGGTGGCGCCGAAGGCGATCAACGGGGTGTCGAGCTGCACGTTGGCGTCGGTGCCGCTGTTGAGGTTGAAGGCGATGCCGCCAGTGGCGTCGAAGAAGTCGTTGACGTCGAAGTCGTCGCTGTCATCGTCGTCCGTGCCATCACCGTCGGTGTCGGTGATGATGTGCAGATGGATGCCCGAGGCGACGTCGGCGAGGCCGCCAGAGAGGTTCTGGAAGTCGAAAGCGAAGTCGAGCGTGCCGGCGTCGCGGTCGAGAATTAGGCCGCTGCCGACTTCGCCGCCGAAGGCCGAGGAGTTGTTGGCCACGGGCCGGGCGTTGCCGGGCAAGAGGCCCTCGCCGGCGCCGCCGACGAAGTCGAGCTCGACGGTTTGGGCCGAAACGGCCGATGCGGATAGGGCGAGGGTGCCGGCGAGGCCGGCGGCAATCAGTGCGGTTGGGTTCATGCGTTGTTCTCCAGAATCAGGTTTGAGCCGACGGCGTCGACCACCTTTGCACCCTAACGGACGCCCGCCACCTCCACAACCGGCAAACCCGGCCGCTGCTCAAGGGCTGGGTTTCGCCATCAACTGCTTGGCCGGCCGGGCGCCACCCGGTAGGCTGCCGGCTGAATGGATGAACAGGTGGATCTGGACGAGCTGGTTGCCGTGAGCCGGCGGTACGGCGGCGACTCGTCGCTCGTGCTGGCCGGGGGCGGCAACACGTCGCTGAAGACGGCGGCGTGGCTTCTCGTCAAAGCGAGCGGGCACGCCCTCGCGACCATCAACGCGGGCGGCTTTGTCGCGCTCGATCGGGGGCGGCTGGCGGCGATGCTGGATGCGGAGTATCCGGCGGAGGCGGCGGGGCGGGAGCGGGTGTTCGTGGAGCGGGTGATGGGGGCGCGGGTGAAGGCCGATGGGGGGCGGCCGAGTGTGGAGGCGTTAATTCATCACCTGTTGCCGCGGCGGTTGGTGGTGCACACGCATCCGACACTGGTGAACGCGGTGACGTGTTGCGAGCAAGGCGAGCGATTGGTGCGGGAGTGGTATGGCGGGCGGGTGTTGTGGCAGCATTACGTCGATCCGGGGCTGACGTTGGCGCGGGCGTTGCGGGAGAATTTGTGCGCGTTTGGCGGGCAGCCGATGGCGATTTTCCTGGAGAATCACGGCCTGATCGTGTCGGGCGAGACAGCCGAGGAGATCGAGGCGGCGACGGCGGCGGTGCTCGAGCCGATCGAGAAGCGGGTGACTTGGACGTCGCTGCCGGCCGATGACGGCGAGGGCGATTTGGAGGAGTTGGAGGCGGCAATTTGTCGGCTGCGGCCGGACGTGCAAACACACTGCGACCTGTCGACGCCCATCGACCGGTTGGTCCGCACGCCGAAGCTGCTGGCGGCGGCGTTGGCGGGGGCGTTGACGCCGGACCACATCGTGTATTGCCGCAGCGTGCCGGTGTGGGTGAAGGAGCCCGGCGAGCTGCCGGCGGCGTGGGCGGCTTACGAAGCGGAGCACGGGTTCGAGCCGTGGGTCGTGCTGTCGCCGAATGGCATGGTGGCGGCGCGCGCAACGTACGAGCTGGCCGAGACGACGGCCGATCTGTTCGTCGACGCGGCGAAGATTCTGTACCTCGCCGACTCGCTCGGCGGCGTGCGGTTGATGTCGCCGGGGCACCGGCGGTTCATCGAGACGTGGGAAGTCGAGGCGTACCGCCGGGCGGTGGCGGCGGGGTGAGTCGGCCGGGTTGCCGCTTGATGGGCCGCAGCTACTCCGCGTCGTCTGCTGCGACGGGTTCGGTCTGGGGGAGCGTGGTGCGGCGGCGGGGGCCGGTGGGGTGGGCGAGTTTCATGCGCAGGCCTTCGACGAGGTCGCGGACGGTGGTGTCGCCGAGGTAGCGGATAATTTGCTCGCGGATGGGCTTGAAGCTTTCGTGTTGGGGGCAGGGTTGTTTGTCGTTGCAGCGCTCGAAGCTGCTGACGGCGCAGGCGCGGTAGGTGTCGACGCCGTCAATAAACTCGACGATGTCGAGCAGTCGGATTTTGGAAGCGGGGCGGTTAAGTCGGAAGCCGCCGCCGCGGCCCTTGGTGCTGCGGAGCAGGCCGCTGCGGGCGAGTTGGTGGAGGATTTTGCTGGTGAAGCTGGTGGAGAGGCCCGAGCCCTCGCAGATGTCGCCGACGCCGACGTTGATGGCCGGGCCGCCGACCTCGGTGCGTTGGTCCTGGAGGTCGGCCAAACGGGTGACGGCGTGGATGGCGTAGCCGCAGGTGTCGGAGTAGATCACGGACATGAGCGTCGGATTCTAGCCGGTGACCACTTTCAAAAGCGCGGCGGCGGGCGAGCGGCTTAGACTGCCGGCCGCATGTCCGTCATCGTGCAGAAGTTCGGCGGCACCAGCGTCGCCACAACCGAGAAGATCCACCGGGTCGCCGCCCGCGCGGTGGCCGCCAAGGCGGCGGGGCACCAGGTGTGCGTGGTCGTCAGCGCGATGGGCAAGACCACCGACGACCTGGAGGCGCTGGCCAAAAGCGTCAGCAACCGGCCGCCCAAGCGGGAGATGGACCAGCTTCTGGCCACCGGCGAGCAGGTGACGATCGCGTTGCTCGCGATGGCCATCGACGCCGCCGGGCACGACGCGGTCAGCTTCACCGGCGGGCAGGTGCGGATGCGGACCGACACCAGCTTCACCAAGGCCCGCATCCGCGACATCGACGCGAGCGTGATCCGACAAGCGCTCGACGCCGGGAAGATCGCCGTGGTCGCCGGGTTCCAGGGCATTACGGACACCGGCGAGATCACCACCCTCGGCCGCGGCGGCAGCAACGCGACGCTCGTGGCGCTGGGCGTGGTCCTGGGTGCCGAGGTCTGCGAGAACTACACCGACGTCGACGGCATCTTCACCGCCGACCCGCGGGTGGTGAAGAACGCCCGGAAGATCGACCAAATCAGCTACGACGAAATGCTCGAGCTGAGCAGTAGCGGGGCGGGCGTCTTGCAGACGCGGGCCGTCGAGTTCGCCAAGAAGCACGGCATCGCCATCCACGTCCGCAACAGCCAAACCGACTCGCCCGGCACCCTTGTCGTCGCGGAGACCTTGAACATGGAACAAATCGTCGTCAGCGGCGCGGCCCTCAAGCGCGACCTCATCCGTGTCACCCTCGCCGAGGTGCGCGACCAACCGGGCATAGCCGCCCGCATCTTCGGGGAAATCGCCGCGGCCAACATCATGGTCGACGACATCATCCAAACCATCCGCGACGACGGCACGGCGACGGTGAGCTTCACGGTGGAAGACGCCGACCTCGCCGACGTCGAGCCGGTGGTCAACCGCCTGATCCAGAAGATCGGCGGCACGGCCCGCTACCGGGATGACCTCGCCAAGGTCAGCGTCGTCGGCGTCGGCATGCGCAGCCACACCGGCGTCGCCCGCCTGATGTTCGAGGCGCTGGCCGACGCGGGCGTGAACATCGAGAACATCACGACCAGCGAGATCAAGATCAGCGTCATCATCGGCCGGGCCGACGCGGCGCGGGCGTTGCAGCTCGTGCACGACGCGTTCGAGCTGGAGAAGCCGGCCGAGGCGCGGACCCGGCGGGCATGAGTAAGCTCGGGCATGCCGCAGTACGACATGCCGCTCGACGAGCTTCGGGCTTACGCAGGAACGAACCCGAAGCCGGATGATTTCGATGCGTTTTGGGAGGCGGGGCTCGCGGAGACGCGGGCGGTGGACGCGCGAATCGAGTTGGTGCCGGTTGATTTGGGGTGGCCGCGGGCGGCGTGCTTTGATTTGACATTCACCGGTGTCGGCGGGGCGCGGATTTACGCGAAGTATGTCCGACCCATCGACGGCGGGCCGCACATGGCGGCGGTGAAGTTCCACGGGTACACGATGGACAGCGGGGCATGGGCGGAGCTGCTGCCGCTGGTCAGCCAGGGCGTGGCGGTGGCGGCCATGGATTGCCGCGGGCAGGGCGGCCGCAGCGAGGACGTGGGCGGCGTGGTCGGCAACACGCACCACGGCCACATCATCCGCGGCCTTTTCGATGCGCCCGAAAAGCTGCTGTTCCGCAGCATTTACCTCGACGCCGCACAACTCGCAGGCATCGTGGCCGATTTCGATGAGGTGGACGCCGACCGCCTGGGCGCGTTCGGCGGCTCGCAGGGCGGGGCGCTTGCGATCGCGTGCGCGGCGCTGGAGCCGCGGATCAAGCGGGCGGTGGCGGTGTACCCGTTCCTCTGCGATTTCCAGCGCGTCTGGCAAATGGACGCCACCGTCCGGCACGCGTATCGAGAGCTGACGGAGTTCTTCAAAAAGTTCGACCCGACGCACAAGCGGCAAGCCGAGTGGTTCCGACGACTCGGCTACATCGACGTGCAACACCTCGCGAGCCGGGTCCGGGCCGACGTGTTGTTCGCGACGGGCCTGATGGACGACGTCTGCCCGCCGAGCAGCCAGTTCGCGGCTTACAACAAGCTGGGCGGGCCGAAGGAGATGGCGCTTTACCCCGACTTCGGCCACGAAAACCTACCCGGCATGGCGGACCGGACGATCACGCACTTGCTCGGGTTGTAAGCACTCACGCCACGCGGTTGCGGACGCGGTCGTCGATGAACTCGGCCATGAGTTCGCCGCGACTGGCGACGTCGAAGTGGCGGTAGATTTGCTTGACGTGGCTGTGGACGGTTTGCTGGCTGCGGTGGAGTTCGCGGGCGACTTCTTTTTCTGAGAGGCCGCGGAGCAGCGCCTGGAGCACGTCCTGCTGGCGGGGCGTCAGGGCGTTGACCTGCTCCATGATCGCCGGGGCGTGCATCGCGGGCGGGCCGAAGAGTTCGCGATCGATCAGCGGGGCGGTGGCGCGGGCCATGACGGAAAGAAGCGCCTCGTCGGCGGGTGTGAACGGTGGCGGGTCGTCGCGGCTGAAGGCGGCCAGTGAGACGACGCGCTGGCGGTCGATCACCCACACGCTGGTCAGCACGTCGGTCCAGCCCATCGGCTTGAGGAACTGGGGCCGCATCACCGTTTCGAACCAACTGGAGTCGGGCAGCATGCTGCTGAACGTGCCGACGTAGAGCGGCGGGTCGGACTCCATGGCCGATCGCAAATGCGCCTGCCAAGCCGGGGCGAGCAGATCGACGGCGGCCTGGGCCTCTTCGGCGGTGCGGGCGCCGTGCCGGTCGAAGGTCCGCCCGTGCCAAACGCGGTCGATGAGCCGGGGGCCGGGCTGGCGGTCAAGTTGGTCGTACAGCAGCAACTCGGTATCAACTTCATAGCCGAGCAGTTTTTGCAAATCGGCCAGCAGGGCGGTGATTTTGTCGCGCGGCTCGCCGTCCATGACCAGCACGCGGTTGAGCGATTCGATGACGGCGGTCATGTCGCTCATCGGCAGCACCGGCGCGCCGCCGAATGAAGGGGCGGGCGGATCGGGTTGGGCGTCGGGCTGGTTCATGCGTTGACCTGTGAGTCGCCCCTCGGAGCCGTCCCTGTCAGAAGTTACCGCAACCCGGGGGCTTACGGCAACGTTCGTATCCACCGGCGCCGCTGGCAAACTGGGCGGCCGCGAAAGGTTGTACGGCCGCCGGCGGGATCGGGTGCGGCCGGAGTGGCAACTTCCGGCGGTTTGCGGCACACTACCCCGACCAGCTTTTCTAGAAGATTGACCGCCCCCGCCATGCCCCATCTGCCGCTGCCGACGCTGGACGCTTTGCCGCTGACCCTCGCGGTGGGTATGGGGTGGGTCGATTGGGCGGTGCTGATCGGGTACTTCGTGGTCGTCACCATCGTGGGCGAACGCCTTGCGGGCAAGCAGGAGTCAATGGACGACTTCTTCCGCGGCGGCGGCCGGATGCCGTGGTACGCCGTCGCCGGCAGCATGATCGCCACGGAAATATCGGCCGTCACGTTCGTCGGCGTGCCGGCTTTCATGTTCGGCCTTGGCGGCGACTTCACGTTCCTGCAGCTCGCCCTCATCGGTGGGCTGGCCGCGCGGTTCATCATCGCCTCTGTCCTGGTCCCGGCGTACTACAAGCAGCGGGTCTACAGCCCGTACGACTACATGGGCAACCAACTCGGCGGGGGCGTGCGGGGGGCCGTCACGACGCTGTTCACCGTCGGTGGCGTGCTGGCGCAGGCGAGCCGGGTTTACTTGACGGCGATCATCCTGGAGCTGGTGCTGGCCGACGTGCTGGGGCCGCTGGCCGAGGCGACAGGCATTGCGCCGCTGGTGTGGTCGGTGCTGCTCATCGGCGTGGTCTCGGTCGCGTGGACGATGATCGGCGGCATCGCGACGGTGATCTGGACCGACGTGGCGCTGTTTCTGATCTTCATCATCGGTGGCCTGATCGCCATCGCGGCGGTGATCAGCGACCTCGACGGCGGCTGGACGACGCTCGTGACCCTCGGCAGCGAGGGCAACAAGTTCCGCCTATTCGACGCCTCGATCAGCCCGGTCAAGGAGTACACGATCTGGACTGCCGCCATCGGCACGCTGTTCGGCAACATTGGTGCTTACGGCACCGACCAACTGCTGGCCCAGCGGATCTTCACCTGCCGCAACCAACGCGAGGCCCAGAAGGCGGTGATCGCCAGCTGGCTCGGCACGGGCGTCACAGCCCTGATGTTGTTGGTCGGTGTCGGCCTGTGGGCGTACTACAAGGGCGAGCCGGCGGTGGAGTCGGAGACTTCGGCCATCATCGAACTGGGCGACGGCTTGTCGGCCGACGAGCTGGCTCTGATGGAAGCGCGAGGGGAAGAGCCGGACGATGTCGCGGCGGCTGAATTGGTTGCTGCCCTTGCCGGCATCGGTGACGGCGTGGCCCAATACGTGGCCAATCCCGTTGCACTGCCTGCCGATGAGTGGGCTAACCCGCTGCCGCCGGAGCGGGCGGCGCAGTTTGAGGAGAAGAACGACCGCATCTTCCCAATCTTTATCCTGTCCGACGCAATTCCGACCGGGTTGACCGGCCTGATTCTGGCCGGCATCTTCGCGGCGGCGATCAGCAGCTTTGACTCGATCCTGGCGGCCCTCTCCCAAACGACGATCAGCGCCGCCTACCTCCCGTGGCTCAAACGCAAGCGGCAACGGCAAGACGATCTCGAACCGGCTACAGATAGGGCGACACCCGACACAAGCACCGGTTCCGGCCTGCCAGCCGACGGCAAGGCTGACCCGCCTCTGGACGCCGACGATGCCGGGGCCGATCCACGGCACATCGTGTTCGTCAGCCGAATGCTTGTCATCTTCTGGGCAATCATCCTCTGCGGCGTGGCCTTCTTTATCGACTGGTATCAAGAGCGTTTTGACCTGCCGATTCTGCCGTTGGCGCTCGGGCTGGCGAGTTGGGTGCAGGGCGGGCTGCTGGCGGCGTTCCTGCTGGCGTGGCTGCCGCTGGGCATCAACGGCCGCGGGCTAATCTGGGCCGCGCCGTTGAGCGTGTTGTGCGTCGCGGCGTTGCGGTTCCACTCGCCCGAGGCCGTGATCACGTTCGGCGTGCTCGGCGGATTGCTGGCGCTCTCGTGGTTGCCCGCGGCACTGGCCGGCCCGCCGCACCTCGTCAATCGGCGGCTTCTCGTGCAGTGGCCGATGCTCATCGCCGGGTGCGTCCTCCCGGCGGCGATCAGCCAGTTCGTCATCTTCGACGGTGGCATTCTCGCTTGGCCTTGGTGGTCGCTGGTTGGCGGGTGCGTAGCCTTTCCATTCGGCTACTTGTTGGCCGATCCGAAGCAAGATAAGAGCCGTGGCTTCGAGGTCGAACCTGCTGCGTGATCCACGCCGCTGAAGCCCCCACCGCTGCGGTAGCAGCGGGGCTACACACGCGATGCAAGCGAGTTGGAGTTCGGGCGTAGCCCCGCTGCTACCGCAGCGGTGGGGGCTTCAGCGGTGTTCGCATTCCGAGGGAGTTCCCGCCGCACTACGCTCGCCGCATGGCGAAGCTGTTGCGGGCTGCGATCTTGAGCGTGGGCGACGAACTGGTGCTCGGGCAGACCGTCGACACCAACTCCGCCTGGATCGCCCAGCAACTCATCGCCGTCGGCTGCGACATCCTCGGCCACGCCACGGCCGACGACGACCAACGCCGCATCGCCGAGCTGATCCGGTGGTGGGCCGAGCGGACCGATCTGCTTATCGTCAGCGGCGGCCTGGGGCCGACGGAGGACGATCTGACCCGCGAAGCCCTCGCCGACGTGCTGGGCACCAAGCTGGTGAAGCAGGAGGAACTGCTCGCCACGCTGCGGACGTGGTTCGAGGGCCGCGGCCGGATTATGAAGCCGGCCAACGAGAAGCAGGCGCTGCTGCCGGTTGGGGCGCAGACCGTGCCGAACCCGGTCGGCACCGCCCCCGGCGTCGCGGCGACGGTGGGCGGCTGCCGCGTCGTCGTCGTGCCCGGCGTGCCACGCGAGATGAAGCGGATGGTCACTGACCACGTCCTGCCGTTCGCCCGCGAGAAGGCCGGCGGAGCGGTCGTCGCCGCCCGCACCCTGCACACCTTCGGCCACGGCGAGAGCGACGTCGCCGCACTCCTCGGTGAGCTGCACCAGCGCGGCCGCAACCCCAGCGTCGGCACCACCGTCAGCGACGGCATCGTCAGCCTTCGCCTCAACTGCCGCGCCGACGGCCCGGACAAGGCGGCGGCCCTGCTCGACGAGGCCGAAGCCGCCTGCCGTGCCCGCCTCGGGCCGATGCTCTACGGCCGCGACGGCACCACGCTGCACGAGGTCGTCGTCGGCCTGCTCCGCGAGACGGGGCAAATCGTCACCACCGCCGAAAGCTGCACCGGCGGCCTGATCAGCACGCTGCTCACCGACGTCCCCGGCAGCAGCCACGTCTTCCGCCAAGGCTTCGTCACCTACGCCAACGACGCCAAGCAGCGGCTGGCGAACGTGCCGGTCCATCTGCTGGAAAAACACGGTGCCGTCAGCCGTGAGGTCGTCACGACGATGACCGAGGGTGTGCGCGGCGACGCCAATTGGTCCCTCGCCGTCAGCGGCGTCGCCGGCCCCGACGGCGGCACGCCGGAGAAACCCGTCG
>CAYLSV010000109.1:0-321 GCA_964386435.1 uncultured Tepidisphaerales bacterium | reverse complement strand
CTCGATGCGCACGGTGGCGCCCCGCGCACGGGCGAAGGCCACCGCTGCCGGATCGGGGTCGAGCACCCCCGGGCCGGTGAAGGTCAGATCGAATCCGAATTGCCCGGCCGCATGAAGGAACGAGGCGCAGACATTGTTGCCGTCGCCGGCCCAGACGGCATCGACGCCCGCCGCTACCACTTCCCCGGCAACCGCCCGATGGTCCGCGACCGCACCGCCAAAACCGCCCTCCAAATGCTCCGCTACCGTTTGCTTGGCGAAACCTTCGAGTCGCCCCTGTTCACCGCCCAAGGCGGCAGCGACGCCACCGGCGGGTGATGG
>CAYLSV010000108.1:10359-11228 GCA_964386435.1 uncultured Tepidisphaerales bacterium | reverse complement strand
CCGGCTCGCCGAGGAGGCCGCCCGCCGCGCCGAGGCCGAGCGGGCCGGCGAAGCCGAGCAGCGCGCCGAGGTCGAGCAGGTCGAGGAGGTCGACGTCTCGAACATCGACTTCGACGCCCTCGACGAAGACGAGCCGACCACCGAGGACGAGGCGGAGCTGACGCCGTTCGAGGGGTTGCAGGACGCCGCCGCCGACGAGGAGTCGGTTGACGATGAGGAACCGGTTGATGACAAGGCCACCCTCAAGGCCGAGGCCGAGGAGTTGGCGGGCGAGTTCGATTCGCCCCAGCAAGGCCGCGACGCCGTCTCCCACCTGCTGGGCGAGGAGGCCGCCGACTTGCTCGAAGAGCCGGCCGACGCCGGTCCCGCTTTTACCGCCAGCCCCCGAGCTGAGCGGCCGGAGAAGCCGAAGCAAGTCGCCTTCGACGCGGGCGATGACGTCTTCAGCCAGCCGGTCGACGCCCCCCCGTTCGCCGACGCCGCCCCGGCCGCCGGGCCGGCCCGGCCCAAGGCGGCCATCCCGACGCCGTTCAGCGACATCGGCTCAGTCCCCGCAACGGCCGAGGTGCCGAGTGCTCCGGTTGAGGAGCCGAAGCAAAGCAAGCTTCGCACCGCCGGCCTCGCCGCCTCGCTGCTGCTCACGGCCGCCGCCGCCGCCGCGGCATGGTCGCTGGCCCCTGACCAAGTGACCGTCGAAAGCCGGCTGCAGTTCGACGGGCTGACCGATTTGCCCGACGGTGACCGGCTCGATTTCGCCCAGGACCAGGAGCTGCGGCTGCGTCAAGACGCCACCCGGTCGACGGCCCTCGGCATTCTCAGCCGCGACCCGGCCGCCGGGCCGGGCTATCTCGCCGGGCCCGAGGCGTGGG
>CAYLSV010000108.1:0-10349 GCA_964386435.1 uncultured Tepidisphaerales bacterium | reverse complement strand
GCCCTTTCCGGCCGCCAGCCTGACCTCGCCCTCGACCCCCTGCCGGGCCAGCCCGGCACGTTTGTCCTCCGCCACGAAGGGGCCGGCGACGAGCACCAACTCGCCCGTCTCGACGCCGTGGCCGCCGCCTTCTTCCAGCGCAACGGCGACCTTGCCGTCGCCGCCAAGCAGGCCGAGACGCGATATGAAGATTTGCGTGATCGCGCGCGGCAAATCACCGGCGAGCTTCAACGCACCACCGGCCGCATCGCCCAAGCCGACGGCCAGGTGACGCAGGCGCTCTCGCCCGAGCAAGCCCAGGCCGCCCGCACCGCCGCCGACCAAGCCCGCCGGGCTTGGGCTCAGCGGGCTGAGCGGACGAAGGATCTGGAAGTGAACCTCCGCCGGCTGCGTGACGAGTTCGTCCCGACCCAGCCGAGCACCGCCGCCGGCGAGTTGGGCGGCGATGATCCGGCCGACGCCCCCGCGCCGGTGACGGACGAGCAGCTCGATGCGATGCAGAACAACCTCGCCACACTGCGGGGCAAGATCGACGCCCTGACCCTGCGGGCCAACGGCGGCACACCGGACCAGCAGCAGGAGCAGGTCGACCAGGCGATGGACGCTTTCGCCCGCACCGTCGACGCCGCCGCCGCCCTGGATGTCGAGCCGGCGCTGGCCGCGTTCATCGCGAGCAGCCGCGAGCTGCTGCAAAGCGCCCGCACCTTGTCGAACAACCTGCTCCGCAGCCAGGAGCAAAGCTACGCCGTGCTGCAGGAGCACCAGGCCCGTTTGCGCGAAACCGTCGAACGCCGCCGCGCCGAGGCCCGCCGGAGCGACACGGAGTTGCAGGAGATCGAGGACAAACTGAAGCTCGCCGAGCGCCGCCTCAACGCCGCCGAGGCCGCCAATCAGGTCGCCGAGGCCGACCGGTATCGGCAGGAGGTCGGGACGTACCAGACGCTGTTCGATGCCCGGCTGGAATTGATCAGCGACGACCCGGAGCTGTCCCGCCTGGCCGAAGACTTGCGGCGCAAAATTGACCGGCAGGCCAAAAGCGCCGACCGCGCCCGCCGCGACACCGAGGCGACGCTGGCGACCATGCAGGAGAATTTGCTCAGCCGCCTGCCCGCCGTCGAGCAGTTGCCCGCGGCCCAGCAAAATCTCGCCCGGCAGTTCGAGCAACAGCTCGAGGCCGTGACAACTGCCCGCCGCCAGCTTGCCGGCGAACAGCTTGCCGACGGGGCCGAGACGTTCGACGCTCTCCGCAAGGCCGAGGCCGAGGCGGCGGAGCTGGCGACGCGGATCGACGAGCGGCGGAGAATGCTCGCCGAGCAGTGGGACGCCATGCTCGCCGCCCAAGCCCGTCAGCAGGGCGAGGAGTTGGCCGCCATCGAGTCACAACTGGCCACCGCCCGCGCCGAGGAGCAGGCCGCCCGCGACGCGTATTTCGAGGCAGCGAGTCAGCTTGTGGACGCCGACGACCGCGAGCGTCGCGGCAACATGGTCGAGCAGCTCAAACGTCTGCAGGATGAACGGCTCGCCCTCGACGACGAGAAGCGGCAGGTGGACCAGAGCCTGGAACTGGCCGAGCTCGCCCGCCGCAACGCCGTGCTGCCGCTGAAGCCCTCGCCCGCCGTCGAGGTCGAGACGCAGAGCACCACCCGCACCATGTGGGCCGCCCTCGCCGCCGCCGTGGTTGGCGTGCCAATGCTCATGCTCACCGCTTGGGCCGGCCGGCGGTGAGGCCGAGCGTGATGCAGGCTGGTATGCTCACCGCGTGACCCGCATCGACCACCCGCTTCACGGCGACGGCTGGACCGTCCAACTCCTCCGCGGCGGCGACGACACGCCCGCCGACTTCGACCTCGCCCCCCGCCCCGCCGCCGTGCCGGGCAGCGTGTTCGTCAACTTGATCGATTCGGGCGCGGTGCCCGACCCGTACCTCGCCGACAACGAAAAACGAACCCGCTGGATTGGCCGCTCGGACTGGCGGTACGCGACGACGTTTGACGTGCCAAGCGAGGTGCTGCAGCGGCGGGTGATCGAGCTCGTTTTCGCCCGCCTCGACACCGCCGCCACGGTGCGGCTCAACGGCGAGGAGATCGGTTACGCCGAGAACCATCACCACCCCCACGCCTTCGACGTCGCCGGCAAACTGCGGCCGACGGACAACGTGCTGGAGATCGACTTCCGCAGTCCGGTGGAGGTCGCTTACGAGCACGCCGAGCGGATCGGCCGATTGCCGCACGCGGGCAACGGCTCGAACCCGGCGTTGCCGCACCACTTCATCCGCCGCATGTCATGCGGCATGGGCTGGGACTGGGGCCCGATCCTCCCAACGTGCGGCGTCGAAGGGCCGGTCACGCTGCGGGCGTTCGACGTCGCCCGGATTGATTACGTCCGCCCGCTGGTGACGAAAATCGATGAAAACTCCGGGCAACTCGACATTTTCGTCGATCTGGCGTCGAACGAGGCGATCACGGTGCGGGCAATCCTGCACGACCCGGCCGGCCGCGAGGTGGCGCGGCAAGACGTGGTGGCCGAGGGCGAGGCGGCGCAGGTCGGGTTGCTCGTCGACGCCCCGCAATGGTGGTGGCCGCGCGGCCAGGGCGGGCAGCCGCTGTACGCCCTAACCGTCGAGTTGCTCGACGGCCGCGGCCGGGAAACGCTCGACCAATGGAACGGCCGGGTCGGCTTCCGCACGGTGCGGCTCGACCAATCCGAGGACGACGCCGGCAGCCGATTCGCGTGGACGATCAACAACCGCGAAATTTTCATGAAGGGCGCCAACTGGATTCCCGACGACTGCTTCCCGACGCGGGCGACGCCCGACCGCGTGCGGCGTCGGATCGAGCAGGCGGTGGAGGCGAACGTCAACATGCTCCGCATCTGGGGCGGCGGGTTGTACGCCGACCATGATCTGCTCGACATGTGCGACGAACTCGGCATCCTCGTGGCCCAGGATTTTCTGTTCGCCTGCGCCGCCTACCCGGAGGAGGAGCCGTTCCGCGGCCGCGTCGAAGTCGAGGCCCGACACAACATCCGCGAGCTGTCCCGCCACCCGGCGCTCATTCACTGGAACGGCTGCAACGAAAACCTGTGGGGCCAGCAGGATTGGGTTTTCGAGGGCAAAGGTTGGCCGGAGTGGACGGCAGATCGCACGTGGGGTGCGGGCTACTACTTCGAACTGCTGCCCCGCCTGATCCTGGAGCTGGACCCGACCCGCACCTACACGCCCGGCAGCCCGTTCAGCAAGGACCGCGACCACCACCCGCAGCAGCCAAGCCGCGGCACCGTTCACCTGTGGCCGGCCGACTATTCGCCCGACAGCTACCGCGACACCGACGCCCGCTTCGTCAACGAGTTCGGCCAGCAAGGCCCGCCGACCTATGCCACGCTGAAGCGGGCCTTGCCGGACGATGCCCTGCGACTGGGCAATCCGTTGCTCGACCACCACCAACGTGCCCAAGGCGGCACGCAGGACCGGATCAGCGCACATCTGCCCAAAATGTTCGGCGTTGACGTCGCCGAGATCGACTTCGACACCTGGCACTACCTCGCCCAGCTCTACCAATGCCGCGCCGTCGGCCGGGGCGTCGAGTACTGGCGCAGCCGCCGGCCGCACTGCATGGGGGCGGTCTACTGGCAATGGAACGACTGCTGGCCGGTCATCAGCTGGGCCGCCGTCGACGGCGACGGCCGGAAGAAACTCCTCTGGCACGCCACGAAACACTTCTTCGCCAACCGCCTGCTCACCTTCCAACCGATTGATGACGGCCGCCTCCGCCTCGCCGCGTGCAACGACACGCCGGACCTGTGGCGGGTGCAGACCGTGGTCCGCCGAGTGAGCTTCGACGGCACCGAGCTTGCCCGCGACGAACTCGACCTCGACGTGCCGCCGAACACCCGCGTTGATTTGCCCACCCGCA
Source organism: uncultured Tepidisphaerales bacterium (assembly GCA_964386435.1). Lineage (GTDB taxonomy): Bacteria > Planctomycetota > Phycisphaerae > Tepidisphaerales > Tepidisphaeraceae > CAYLSV01. The sequence continues at coordinate 6,438 of CAYLSV010000108.1, read as the reverse complement.
TCGACTCGCTGAACGCCGGCGAGCTGCTGGTTGCCGACACGCCCGATGCCGCCCGCGCCACGTGGTTCGCCAACCACCACGCGCCCAAGCCGATCTTCGACGCGACCGCCGACGGCACGGTCGTCACCGTCACCGCCCAGACGCTGCTCCGCGACGTCTGCCTCTTCCCCGACCGCCTCGACCCGGCCGCCGAGGCGAGCGGGCAGCTCCAGACGCTGCTGCCGGGCGAGTCGGCGACGTTCACGCTGAACAAACCGGTTGACGCGGCAGCGATCACCAAGCGTCCGGTGCTACGGAGCATTGGTGACTGGACGATCTGACGTTGCGACACCATCTGGGGTAGCCGTGGAGCTTGCTCCGCGCGTCCGGTCGTGCGACACCCGGACGCGCGGAGCAAGCTCCACGGCTACTCCAGATGATCTGGATAGGACGGCTCAGGACAACCGGTCCGACGCCACGTGGTACTGTGGGTCCTCGCTGAGGTTCACCTCGACGAACTCGCCGGCCTTGTCCAGCAGCCGGCGGCACTCGGGCGAGAGGTGCGTTAGGTGCAGCCGCTTGCCTTCGGTTTTGTAGCGCTCGGCGAGCTTGTTGATCGCCTCCAAACCGCTCTGGTCGTAGACGCGGGTGAAGTAGAAGTCGACCACCACGTCGGCCGGGTCGTGCTTGGGGTCAAAGCTGTCGGCGAAGTGGGTGACGCTGCCGAAAAACAGGGCGCCGTGGAGCTGGTAAATCTTGCGGTCGGCCTCGTCGTACTTGATGTCGACGCCGAGGTGGAAGGCGTGCCGCCAAGCAAAGACCAGGGCGCTGGCCGCCACGCCGAGGATGACGGCGGTGGCGAGGTCGTGCATGAACACGGTGTAGCCGGTGACCAGCAGCATGACGCCGAAGTCGGCGATCGGGAACCGCCGCCACATCTTGAGCGTCGCCCACTCGAACGTGCCGATGACCACCATGAACATTACGCCGACCAGCGCCGCCATCGGGATCTGCTCGATCAGCGGCGCCAGCACCAGCACGAACAGCAAGAGCGCGCACGCCGCCACGATGCCGCTGAGCCGGCCCCGGCCGCCGGAGTTCACGTTGATCAAACTCTGCCCGATCATCGCGCACCCGCCCATGCCGCCGAAGAAGCCCGTGACGACGTTCGCCACGCCCTGCCCGACGCACTCGCGGTTGCCGCGGCCGCGGGTCTCGGTGATCTCATCGACCAGCGTCAACGTCATCAAACTCTCGATCAGCCCGACGCCCGCGAGGATCAGCGCGAACGGGAAGATGATGACCAGCGTCTCGCCCAGCTTGCCCAAACCGTAAGGCTCAAGGGCCGCCGTGTTGATCTCGAAGTCCGGCGTCAAAAAGAACGGCAACGGCAGCCCGGCCGACAAGCCGACCTCCGCCTCGTCCACGCCCTCGATCGCCGCCGCCACCTCGGTTGGCTCCAAGACCGCCGCCGCGTCCTCGGCCGGGACGACCCGCAGCCCTTCCTGCTCGACGTCGTCCTTGAACGCCGCCACGCTCGCCTCGACCTTCGCCGCTTGGGCCTCGCGCACGGCCTTGGCCTGCTCGTTCGTGACCAGCATGTCCCGGATCGTCGGCGTCAGCCCCGGCTGGGCCGCGTTGAGCCCCAGCGCCACCAGCGTCACCACCACGATCGCCACCAAACTCGACGGCACCGCCCGCGTCAGCTTCGGCAAGCCCCAGATGATCGCCATCGTCGCCACCGTCAGCCCGAGCATGACCGCCAGCGTCGTGCCGCCCATGTAGTGCAGCAGCCCGTCGTCGCCCAGCACCTTAAAGCTGCCCAACTGCGCCAGCCCGATCACGATGGCCAGGCCATTCACGAACCCGAGCATCACGCTCGCCGGCACGATGCGGATCAGCTTGCCCAGCCGCAGCAGGCCAACGGTGATCTGGATGAGCCCGGCGAGCACCACGGCCGGGAACAAATACTCCACCCCCCTCTCCGCCACCAGCGCCACGACGACGACGGCCATCGCCCCGGTCGCCCCCGAGATCATCCCGGGCCGCCCGCCCAGCACCGCCGTGATCAGGCCGATGAAGAATGCCGAGTACAACCCGATGATCGGCGACACCCCGGCCACAAACGCGAACGCCACCGCCTCCGGCACCAACGCGAGCGCCACGGTCAGCCCGGACAGCGTGTCGTCCTTCGCGTTGGCCGTCTGCCGGCGAAAGAAGTGCAAAATCGGCGTCCCGGCGGACCCTTCGGGTCGTTCGGCCTCATCGGTCAGGAGCATGGCAAGTGTGGCAAAAACCCGGCGGAGCAGCAGCGGCCGCAGCGTAGGCCGCCCAAGCCAGAGCATCGGCCGTGACCCGTCGCCGCCCCCGCCGCTTGCACGCCGCCCGCCCCGCCGGTACACCGCGGGCATGAGCCAGCCGCCACCTCTGGGCCAGCGCGACACCCTCGCCTACGCCACCCCCGACACCACCAACCTGGAACTTCGCCCGGTGACCACGCTCGCGCGCGTCGCCCTCGGCTTCCTCATCGGCATGGTGTTGATGAGCTTCGCCGGTGTCGGCATCCATTTGTGGGACGTCGCCCAAACCCGCGCCGCCCAGGCCGGCACGCTCACCGAGGCCGATTACAACCAGATCGTCATGGCCCTGCTCGCGTGGAGCGGGTTGTACCTGATTCTGCTCATTGGCTGGCTCGTGTCGTACATGATGTGGCAGTACCGGGCCGTGAGCAACGTCCGCGTGCTCACCGGCGACAGCCGCACCGGCCCCGGCTGGAGCGTGGGGTGGTGGTTCATCCCGTTCGCCAACCTCGTGATGCCGTACCTGATCCTGAAGGACCTTTGGCAACGCACCAGCCCGCCCGCCGTCGGGCTGATCGGGTTGTTCTGGCTGTCGTGGATCCTCTCGGGCGTGGCGACCCGCGTGTTGGAGAATCTCTACGAGAACGCCGCCGAAGCCTCGGATTTCGCCGCCTTGATCAGCTACGGCCACGCCCAAGCCGGGTTGAGCGTCATCGACGCCGGCATCTGGCTGCTGTTCGGCTGGATCATCTGGCAGATCACCCAGCAACAGCAGACGGACATCGGCGGGTGAGGTGCCCGCTCACGTCTCCGCCGCCAGTGGACGAAACACAGCGTGAGGGGTACGATTTTGCATCACCCTGGGCCGTACGCCTGCCGCCTTTATCTTTGGCAGGCCGAGCCCCAGGGTTTTTCTTTTGGGGTGCCCGATGACAATGTGGCGAATTCGTGCAGCCGTACTTGTGGATGCGGCGTTCTACCTACACCATCATCGTCGCCATCATCAAGCCGAGGCCAACGAGCCAAAGAAGGCTGCCGAACAGCTCTGGCGGCACGCGCTGCGCCACCTCGAACCGCGTAGTAAGCGGCACCGGGCCGACCGGGCCATCTCCGACGCGTGCCGGCTCTACCGCATTTTCGTCTACGACTGCCCGCCGATGACGAAGAAGGCTCACAACCCGATCAGCGGCGAGGCGATCGACTTCAGCAAGACGCCGCAGGCGCAGTTCCGCTTCGCCTTCCACGACGAATTGAAAAAGCGTCGCGGCGTCGCCCTGCGACTGGGCTACCTCGATGAGCGCAACGCCGGCTGGAAGCTGCGCGACCCGAAGACCGAGCGCCAACTTCTCGCCGGGAAAACTGACCTTTCGCAGATCACGCCACTGGACGTGCAACTCGATGCCCGGCAAAAGGGCGTTGATATGCGGATCGGATTGGATATCGCGTCGCTGGCGTTCAAGAAGCAGGTAGACCGGATCGTCCTGATCGCCGGCGATAGTGACTTCGTGCCCGCCGCCAAGCTGGCCCGGCGGGAAGGATTGGAGTTCATCCTCGACCCATTGTTCAAGACAATTCGGCCAGACCTTCAAGAGCACGTCGACGCGGTCCGGACACCGTTACGCCGGAAGAAGGACGACGAATTGGCCGACGACTCATGAGACCTCCAACACCGGCCCGTCGTTCGACGCGTCGACGTTGCGGCGGCTGACGGCCATCGCTAACTCGCCGACGAGCTTTTCCAAATCCTGCCGGAGGTCGCCGCCTTGTTCGTAGTTGGCGTGGGGTTTGCCGCGGTCGGAGTTCTCGCGCAGCTTGGGGTAGAGGGCGAGTTCGCCGAGGAAGTGGAGGTCGAGCTGTTTCGCCAAGTCGCGGGTGCCGCCGCGGCCGAAGAGGTCGACGGTTTCGCCGCCGTCGGTGACGAGGTGGCTCATGTTCTCCACGAGGCCCAGCACCGGGCAGCCGAGCTGCTGGAACATGCGGACGGCCCGGATCGCGTCGTCGAGGGCGACCTGCTGCGGCGTGGCGACGACCACCGCACCGGTCAGCGGCAAGGCCTGGCAAAGCGTCAGCGGCACGTCGCCCGTGCCGGGCGGCAGGTCGACGATCAAGTAATCCAGCTCCGGCCACTTGGTGTTGTCGAGCAGCAGTTGCTTGAACGCCCCGTGGGCCATCGGGCCGCGCCAGATGAGGGGTTTGTCTTGCTCGACCAGGCTGCCGATCGTGACGGCGTGCAGGCCGTGGACGTGGTGCGGGAGGATCTTGCTGTTCTCCACGACCTTCGGCACGCTGCCCTTGATGCCCAGCATCGTCGGCATGCTGGGGCCGAAGATGTCGCCGTCCATCAGCCCCACCCGCGCCCCGGTCCGCTGCAAGCCGACGGCAAGGTTGACGCTCACTGTGCTCTTGCCCACCCCGCCTTTGCCGGCGCCGACGGCGATGACGTTCTTCACCTGCGGCAACGGGTCGGGCGAGCCGGTGAGCGGCTGGCCCTGCGCGTCCATCTGCCCACCGGCCCCCCTCGCCCGGCCGCCGCGGGTGTCGGCGGTCAGTTCGACCTCGATGTCGCCGGTCGTCACCTCGCGCACCGCGTTGCGGACCCGGCTCTCGATCTCGTCCTTCATCGGGCACGCCGGCGTCGTCAGCTCGACGGTGACGCGGACGTCGTCGCCGTCGACCTGGACGTCCTTGACCATCTTGAGCGTGACGATGTCCTGGAACAGCTCGGGGTCCTCGACGCCGCGCAGGGCGTTCATCACATCATCCACGGAGACGGCCATGCCGCGACTGTACGCCCGGCGGTTAGAGTGCCGGCAGGATGGACCGTCTTGCCGCACCACCCGAGCCGCCGCCGCTGCGCGTGGACGCCCGCGCGGCGACCGCCGGGGTGGCCAAGCACGAAGGCATTGGCGACGACGAACTCGCCAGCCGGGCCGGACTGAATTTGCGGCCGGGCAACGACGACGGCTGGGACGCCCCGCCGCCGGTCACGCTTGAGGACGGCACCGTCGTCCGCCTTTACAAGGACGGCGAGGGCCTGGCCGCCGCCTACGAAGTCGCCCAGCAGGCGACCGACCGGTTGCTGGTCGAAAGCTACATCGTCGCCAACGACGACACCGGCCGGGCGTTCGTCGAGTTGCTCGCCGAGAAGGCGGCGGCGGGCGTGAAGGTGTATCTGCTCTACGACTCCTTCGGCAGCCTCTTCACGCCGCGGGCGTGGTTCGAGAAAATAGAGTCGGCCGGCGGGCACGTCGCCGAGTTCCACCCCGTGCTGCCGTGGCGGACGCGGCACGCGTGGCGGCCGGGGCTGCGGGACCACCGCAAGCTGATCATCGTCGACGATGCGTTCGCCGGCATCGGCGGCCTGAACTTGGGCACGCGGTACGCCGGCAAGTGGGTCGCCCGGCTGGCCAAGTTTGACCCGAAGACCTTGTGGCGCGACGCCGGCGTCGGCCTGACGGGGCCGGCGGTGCGGCAGTACATCCGGTGCTTCGCCCGCGCCTGGCGGCACGCCCAAACCGGCGGGCCGGTGCGGCAGACGTTCTTCGCCGGCAACCTGCGCCTGCCCCGCCCGGCCAAGGGCCGGCGCTTCGGCAAGGCCCGCCACTACGACCCGCCGCGGGCCGACGAGCCCGCCGACGTCCTTGCCCCCGGCCACGGCCACGGGCTTTTGGCGATCGCCCCGAGCTTCATGAGCGTGCTGCGACCGGCGCTGCGGTTGATGTTCGCCACCTGCCGCCGCCGGGCGTGGCTGACGATGGCGTACTTCGCCCCCGACGACGGCCTGATCGAGGCGATGTGCGCCGCCGCCCGCCGGGGCGTGGATGTGCGGCTGATGCTGCCCCAGCGGGGTGACCCGAAGGTGCTGGCGTGGGCGGCACAAAGCTTCTACAGCACTTTGATGGCCGCCGGCGTCCGCGTGTTCGAGCGGCGGGAGGCGCTGCTCCATCAAAAATCCATCGTCTTCGACGGCAACCTGACCATCATCGGCTCGACCAATCTCGATTACCGCAGCATCGAGCTTAACCTCGAGAGCAGCGCGATCCTCCAAAGCCCCGCCCTCGCCCGGCAGATGGAGCAGCTCTTCGAGCACGACATGGCCTTCGCCACAGAAATCGATTCGGCCACCTGGCGCCAGCGGCCGCTCATCGACAAGTTCGTG
>CAYLSV010000107.1:0-11277 GCA_964386435.1 uncultured Tepidisphaerales bacterium | reverse complement strand
CCGGGTGATCGCTCCGCTCTCCCCTCGGCTTCTTCGGTAGCGACGAGGTCACGTGTTGATCACTCCACCTAAACCGCCTCGGCGTCGAGGTTGGCCTGGACCCACTGCTTTTCGCCATCGGGCTCGACGCGGCTGGGATAGACCCGCAAGCCCTCGCCGCCGCCGGGCATTTGACCGTCGGCGAGCTTGAACGGCCAGCCGTGGAGGGGGCAGACGGCGCACATCTCGCCCTGCACTTCCTCGACGGTGCCGCCGGACATCTCGCCGCCGGCGTGGGGGCAAAGGTCGTCCATCACGTGCGGCGTGCCCTCGTGCAAGAACACCGCGAGCGGCCGGCCGTCGATGTCGACGTACTTGCCGTGCTTCTCGTGCAGCTCGTTGATCTCGCAGAGCGTGGTCCAGGCCATTAGTACTCGATCTCCAAGGTGCGGCCCTGCTCGGCGGCCTCGACGGCGGTGAGGATCGGGATCAGGCTGCGGTAGCCCTCGTGGCCGTCGATCTCCGGCTTGGTGTTGGTCCGGATCGACTCCACGAACCGGTCCATGATGCCGCTGCTAACCTGCTTGTCGTTCGTGGCAATCTGGCCGGTCATGTGGCGTTCCTTCTGGCCGTTTTTCATGTCGACCATGACGTCAAATTGCTTGTCCATCGCGACGCGGACGGTGCCGTTCTCGCAGAACAGGAGCGTGCCGTTGTCCTCGATGCGGCCGTAGTTGGTCCAGCTGATGTGGATCGAGCCGAGCGTGCCCTTGTCGGTGCGGACGGTGAGGAACGCGTTGTCGTCCACCGGGATGAGCTGGCCGTCCGGCGTCTTCTTGTCGAGCGTGGCGATCTGGCCGCCGATGTGGGTGATCTCCTCGCCGAGGATGTACCGCATGAGGTCACACTTGTGGATGCCCAGGTCGCCGTTGACGCCCATGACGGCGCGGTTTTTCTTGAAGAACCAGCTGCTCGCCCCGTCGACGCTCCAGCCGTCGGCGCCCGGGTGCTTGAAGTTCGTCTCGAACGCCAGCACCCGGCCCATTTTGCCACTTTGGACGATCTCACGGGCCTTGATGTGGGCGGGGATCAGCCGCTGGTTCTGCCCGACCATGAGGAACGTGCCGGCCTTGTCGGCGGCGGCGATCATGGCCTTGGCCTCCTCGCGGGTGGTGGCCATGGGCTTCTCGACCAACACGTGCTTGCCGGCCTCGGCGGCTTTGATGCTCTGCGGGGCATGGTCGGCATTGGGCGTGCCGACGACCACGGCCGAGGCGCCGCTGTGCTCGAGCATCGCCTCGTAGCTGTCGTAGGTGCTGGTGACCCCGAACTGCTCGGCGACTTGCCGGCAGCGGTCGGCGTTGGGGTCGAACAGACCGACCAACTCGACGTGGCCGTTGGCGACGGCTTCGGGTAGGTGGCGGCGCTGGTTGATCGCGCCCGCGCCGCTGAAGGCCATTTTGATCTTATCCATGGTGCTTTGTCCGTTGTCCTTGGTCCGGGGTCCGTTGCTGTTGGGGGCCAGAGCTTACTCGATTTCCGCGAGCTTCACGGTACGCCCGTCCGTCGCGCTGCGGGTGACGGCTTCGAGCACTTTTTGCGTCTCCCACGCGTCGGCGAAGTCGGGCAGCGGCACGATCGGCTCCTCGTCGCCGAGCAGCTTGGCCACGTCGGCCACCTGGTTGATGAAGCTGTGCTCGTAGCCGATGTTGTGCCCCGTCGGCCACCACGCCTCGGCGTACGGGTGGTTTGCCCCGGCGTTGCTGACGTTGATCGTCGCCCAACCCGCCGTCGCCGGGTCGGCGGTGTTGTCATAAAACTGCAGCTCGTGCATCCGCTCGAAGTTCCAGCGGATGGCTCCCTTCTCGCCGTGGACCTCCACGCGGTTGCCGTTCTTGTCGCCGGTGGACAGGCGTGTGGCCTCGAACGTTGCCACCGCCCCGCCCGTGAGGTGGGCGGTAAACAGGGCCGCGTCGTCGACCGTGCTCTCGGCCGTCTCATCACTGGCTGATGCCCCGTGGCCGCTGATCTCGCCGCCGCCGCCGGACATGACCTTGCGCTCCTTGATGAACGTCTCGAGGATCGCCCCGCCGACGCTCTCGAACTCCTCGCCGGTGACGAACCGGGCCGAGTCGATGCTGTGGGCACACAGGTCGCCCAAGCTGCCGCTGCCGGCGACGTCGCCCTGGAACCGCCAGACCATGGGCGTGTCCGGCCCGCCCCAGTCCTGCAGGTAAAAGCACCGCACGTGGTAAAGCCGCCCGAGCCGGTTCTGCCTGACGAGTTGGTGGGCCAAGGCCAACGCCGGGCAGCGGCGGTAGTTGTACCAGACGATTGTCTTGCGATCGGCGTGCTTCGCCGCGGCGTCCTTCATCGCCCGCGCGTCGTCCAGCGTCGCCGCCAGGGGCTTCTCGCACAGCACGTCCTTGCCCGCCTCGAGTGCTGCGAGTGTCATCTCGCGGTGGACGTGGTTGGGCGTGCCGACGTCGACGAGGTGAATGTCCGGGTTCGCCACCGCCGCCCGCCAGTCGGTGCTGGCCGTTTGCCAGCCCCACGTGTCGGCGAAGGTCTCCAGCTCGTCGCGGTCCCGCCCGCACACCGTGTGCATGTTCAGCTTTACCGGCAAGTCCGGGAAGAACCGCGGCAGCTTGAGGTAGGCGTTGGAATGCGTCCGCCCCATGAACTTGGACCCGATCAGGCAGACGTTCAACGTGCGGTCAGCGGCCATGCTTCGAAGATATCGCTTCGCCCGAGGGAATCCACCGCCAACGAAAGCGGTCGCCGCGGGTGTGCGATCCGCCAGCCGAGATGCGTGAGCTGGCGGGTTGGGGCTAACCTTGCGGGGTGCCGCCCGCTTTCCACGTCATCCTGCCCGCCGCCGGCCATGGCACGCGGTTCGGCGGCGACAAGCTCGCCGCCGACCTCCACGGCCGCAGCGTCCTCGCCACCACCGTCGCCGCCTTCGCCCACCGGGACGATGTCCGCCGCATCATCGTCGCCACCCCCGATTGCATTCGGCCCGGCCATTTGCCGCCGCACGAGAAGCTCATCACTTGCTCGGGCGGCGTTGAGCGCGTCGACACCGTCGCCGCCGCGGTCGCGCAGATTGACGACGCCGACGCCTGGCTCGCCGTCCATGACGCCGCCCGGCCGTTGCCGTCGCCAGAGGTGATCACCCGCTGCTTCGAGGCCGCGGTCCGCTACGGCGCCAGCGTGCCGTGCACCCGCCCCGCCGGCACCGTCAAGCAGGCCGCCAACGAGGACGCCCCGCCGCTTCTGGTGATGCGCACGCTGCCCCGCCGCTTCCTCTGGATCGCCCAGACGCCGCAATGCTGCCGCCGCGCCGACTGGCTTGCCGCCCGCGCCGCCTGCCCCGAACCGCCGGAGCGCGTGACCGACGACGCCCTGCTCCTCGAACTCGCCGGCCGCCGCGTGACGGTGGTGCAAGGCGAGGACATGAACCTCAAAATTACCACCAAGCTCGACCTCCACCTCGCCCGACTACTGTCCGAGCCCACGGGCCACACCCCGCCCCCGTAGCCCAATGGCAGAGGCAGGCGACTTAAAATCGCTCCAGTGCCGGTTCGAGTCCGGCCGGGGGTACTTCGGAAGCCGGCAACGCCCCGCATGCGGCGGCACCGTCCCGCAAAATCGGCGTTCCTGCAACGCAAGCCGGCTTCACCTTCTCGCCGGTGCCGGTCGGTGCTTGCGGGTGCTGCACCGGTTCGTGCACCGGTTTCTGCACCGCTTGGTCGAAGTGCTGATCAGTGACCTGCAGGTAATGCCTCGCCGCGACCTTCGGCGAGTTGCCGACCCAACCGCACGCGACGTGGGCCGGGAACCGCTGCACGAGGTCCGTCTCGGCCGAGGCCCGCAGGTTCTGGAACGGCTTGCCCCACGGCTGCACACCCGCCCGAGCTTGCAGCCGGCCCAGCTGCGTCCGCAGGTTGGACGAGCTGCCCAGATGCGGGAACACCATCACCTCGCCGGGCTCGGCCCGCTCGAACAACGCCACGAGCGCCTGCTCGACCAGCGGGAAAAGCGGCACGAGCCGCGTGTTCTTCGTCTTGGTCGCCCGCACCGTGAACCGCTGGACGTCCCACGCGACATCGTCCCACCGCAATGCCGCCGGCTCGCTCGGCACGCGAAGGCCGGCTTCCCGTGCTAGCACCAGCAGCGCCCGCCACACCGGGTCGGCCGTGGCCTCAACCACACGCACCACGTCAGCCAGCGGCACGTACACGAGCCGGTCCGGGTTCGCGTCGGACGGTGCCCGCACGTCGGCGATCGGACTGCGGCCGAGATACCCACGCTTCACCGCGTCGGCGAAGAACAGCTTGCACTTCTTGATCCGCTGAGCCGCCGTCGCCGTGGCACCTCGATTGAGCAGCCAGCGCTTGAAGTCGTCGGCGTCACCGGCCGTGATCTCCGACAGCTGCCGACCTTCCCCAAAGAACTCGCACAGCGCCCGCCCGGCTTGGTGGTAGTTGTCCCGCGTCCGCCAGGTCACATCGGTGCGGCGGTCGATGTACGCCTCGACCATGTCCCCGAGCGTCGGAACCACAATGGCCGCTGCCCGTGGCGCAACCAAGCCCGCCCGCACGAGCCGATCGTGCAACACGTCGTCAACCTCCCCCAGCCACGACGCGACCGCAGCTGGCAACGGCTGCCCCGACGACAGCGCGTTGACGAGGTGCTCGACGTGCCCCGCCATCGTTTCGGCCTGCCGACGCGTCACCCGGCCGAACCGGATCGTGGGCCGCCGGCCGCCGACGACCGGCTGCACCAACCACGTGCCGTGCTTGTCCCTGAACGCCTTCACGACGCCGCCTCCCCCTGCCGGTGAGCTTCGAGGAACCGCCGCAGATCGCCCACGAGGAAGCGTACCTGCCGCCCAAGCTTGACGAACGGCAACCGCCCGCTCGCCCGGAGGTTGAACACCGTCCGCTCCGAGACGCCAAGCCGCCGGGCCGCTTCCCGTTGATCGACCGCCAGCGGTTCCTGTAGAGCACTCATGAGTCACCCCCCGTGCGAGGATCGTACTTCTCCGGGTCGATCTCCCCCCGCCCCATGGCGTTCAAGTCCTCGACGGGTGCGCCGCGTTCCGCCCACTCGTCAATCAACTCGTTCCTCTCCTGCTTCATGCGGCGGAACGCGGCTGTCATCCAAGCCTGCAGCAGGTCGGGGGTGTCGAGTGCCCCGCCGACGAGGGAGGCGATCAACGTTGATTTTGGGATCCGAAGCGCTGCGGACATCGCCTCCAAGCGATCCGCCGTCTCGTCATCCAGCACGACCTGAAACTTAGTGCTTTTGCTCATCGCTTACTCCTGATGCATGGAACTTTAGCAGGAAGATACAGCCCCGCTTAGGCGACGTCAAGCGCTTTCCCGCACCATTGCCTTCCGACGGAGAAATTTGTTGTCCGCCAGGAGCTTCCGCCGTCGTCGCTCAAGCCGCTGGGGCAACCCGAGCAGGTCGAGGCCGGCCGCCTCGGGATCGAGCCCGACGTATCCAGGCCTTCTCGGGCGGATCAATCGGGAGGTGCGGTTGAAGTGGTCCGTGATCTTCGCGGTGAACGAGCCGTCCACCTTCGCCGCGGCCAGCACGTCATCGGCGGGCAGAGGCAGCAGGCACTTGTACGAGAGCTTCACCTCGCCGGTGGCGGGGTCGCTCACCTCGCACCAGAGGCGGGAGAACTCGCCGCAGCCGGCCATCCGGTCGATCAACGGGCGGCAACCTGCTGTGCCGTTGTCGTCGACATCTTCGTTCGTCTGGTCTGGCGTTTCGGCTGCCGGCCGCTCGCTCACCAGCGGGCCGAGCTTCCGGCAGCCGCCCACGAAGCGGATGCGGCGGCGGCTGTTAAGCACCCAGAGCGGGTAGCCGCCGTCAGGCTGCTTCATGACGTACTTTGTGGCGTAGTTGATAGCGTGCACGGCATCGCCGAACTTGTCGGGGTGGGGCAGGTCAATCCCACCGACACGCCATTCATCCCGCCAGATCCTCCAAGAGCGCTGCCGGAGCAACCCGAGATCCTGCCCGTCCAGATCAATCAGGACGTGCCAGTGCGGCCAGCCCTCGCCGGTCTTACCTTGGAACTCGAGAATCCAGAACCACCGTTCGATACCGAGCCGCCGCATCAATCGGGCGACGTGGCGTTCTGCTGTAATGTGCCGGTGAGCTTGGGGTGCTCGCCGGAAGTTTTTGCGGTCCACCGTGAGCGTCAGGAGGACGGGACACTTGAAGAAGTCTTCTGCTTTTTGCTTCCTGATGATGTTCCGCCGCAGACGGAAGCCGAGTTGCTTTGAGCACTCGGGGCAGGTGCGGCAGTCACAGCGGTGCGGCGTCACGTACCAATTGCCGGTGGGCACCGCATCGACAGCGGCCGAGAGCTTGGCCGTCACGTTATCCTCTTCTGAATCAAGTCTGGGAACTGCGTTCGCAGCAGAAGACGGGGGCAGGACGGACGAGCCTTGCCGCCGGCGACCCCCGCGTAAAGCGGGGGCACGCCGCCGGGCTTGGTCACTCCCGGATTGTTTCAATCCCTGCCCATTGCCATCGAAGAGAGGGTGTCTTGCACCCGCGAGTACTGGACCGTCTGGACCACCTGTCGTAGGGTTCATGTGCACTTCTTTCTGTTGAGCCCGTTCGGTGCGTCTACACCGAGCGGGCTTCTTTCTTGCCGGCTCACAGCGCCCCGAGCCGGTAGGGCATTCGTCACCATCCGTCGTCCTCATCCGCTCAACCCGTTCCCGAGCCATCGAGCACCTTTGAGCAGCGCCGCCGCGAAAAAGTGATTCCGCACCATGCCCGACGCCTCGGCGAGTTGTTCGAGCTCGACGGCCGCGGAGGCACCCACGGTCACGCCGATGCGGCGGGGCTTGGCCGGCGTGTCCTCGGCCGGACGCTCCGGCTCTTCCTCCCGCCCACCAGTGGGGCCGCCCCGCCGCCGGTCGGTCTGCGTCCCCGTCGCCGCCGCACTGTCGCCCGGCCGCGTCGGCGACTCCGACCGACCGCCAGCGGGGCTTACGTCCAGATGTTCCGCCACCCCAAGGTTGGCCGATTGGTTGATGCTCATGATGTGGGCTCCTTTCGTTGACGCACGAGGCGCAACACAGACCGCCGGACCCGCTGCGGCAGGCCCGGCCAACTGGCGACGACCTCGGCGAGGCCGTCATCTGCACCGGTTTCTGCACCGGCCACGGCGGCGGGTGCTAAAACTTCCCCAGAACTCGCCGGTTGTGCGAGTCCGGCCGGGGGTAATCGTTGAGTAGCGACTGATGAGTAGCGAGTACCGAGTGGCGAAGAAGAAGCGGCCTCGGCCGGCGATGCCGACGCGGCAGGTCACGACGCTTTGGGATTTTCCCTCGCAGGACTACGGCGGGCGGCAGCAGGGGGTGAAGGGGTATGCGGGGGCAACGCCCTCCTACGTCGTGTGGAACCTGGTGCAGAAGTACACGGCGGCGAAGGACCTTGTCATTGATCCGTTCTGTGGCAGCGGGACGACGCTGGATGTCGCCCGCGATTTGGATCGGCGGGGGCTCGGGTACGACGTGCACCCGATTCGTAAGGACATTTTCAACCGCGATGCGCGGAACCTGCCGGCGGAGTTGACGGGGAAGGCGGCGCTGGTGTTCGCCGATCCGCCTTACTCGACGCACCTTGATTATGGGGACGATCCCCGCGACATCGGCAAGCTGCCGGCGGCGGACGGGTCGTACTACGGGGCGATGCACGACGCTGTGGGCGAGATGGCCCGCGTCGCCGCACCTGGCGGGCACGTGGCAATCTACGTCTCCGACAGCTACCAGCACAACAAGACCGGCGGCACGTTCCACGCCCTGGGCTTCGAGCTGTGGGCGATGCTGCGGGCGGCGGAGCTGGAGCCGGTCGATTGGGTCGCCGTGGTCCGGCGGAACAAGACCCTCGCCCAAGGCAACTACCGCCAGGCGGCCGACGAGGGCAATTACCACCTGCGGGGCTTCAACCATTTGCTGATCTTCCGCAAGCCGGCACCGGAAAGTCCGGTGCCAAGCCGGCGGGCCCCGCGGCGGCAAAGATGATCCGTGCCGCTGAAACACCGTTCCGCGCTGTATCACCGCATCCTCACGCAAGCCCTGCTGAACATCCGGGCTGCCGCGACCGCGGGTGACGCGGAGCAGTGCTTCTGCGAAAGCGACCACGTCCACAACGTGCCAGACCTCATTGCAAGTGAGTCCGCACAAGCGGAGGAGTATTACTGGGAAGTCGAGCGGGCCAGTTACCTGCGGCAATCGCGGCCGGAGTACGCCGCACTATTCGCCGCACTGGTGCCAAGCGTTGACGCCGATCGAGACTCACGCTAGATTCTGCGACGGCATCTCAACGAAAGGAACCGCCGATGCTTCGCCCCCTCGCCCTCGTGTTCGCCCTGCTCCTGGCCGCCCCGGCCCTCGGGCAGGAAGTTGTGAACGTTTACTCCGCCCGCCACTACGACACCGACGACGCCCTGCACGAAAAGTTCACGGAGCAGACCGGCATCGAGGTGAACGTGCTGGAGGGCGACTCCGACACCCTGCTGGCCCGGCTGCGGCGGGAAGGCGATCTGTCGGCGGCCGACGTGTTCATCACCGTTGACGCCGGCCGGCTGCAGCAGGCGGTGGAGGCGGGTCTGTTCGCCCCGATCAAGAACGATGCCGTCACCGGCCGCGTCGCCGATCACCTGCGGCACCCGGACGATCTATGGGTTTCACTGACCAAGCGGGTCCGCGTGATCTTCATCGCCCCGGAGCGGGTGGAGGCCGACCGCGTGACGAGCTACGCCGATTTGGCCGAGCCGGCGATGGATGGGCGGGTGCTGATCCGATCGAGCTCGAACATTTACAACCAATCCCTCGTCGCCGCGATGATCGAGACGCTTGGCGAGGACGCGACAAGCGACTTTGTCGAGCAACTCGTCAACAATCTCGCCCGCACGCCGCAAGGCGGCGACACCGACCAGATCCGCGCCCTGGCCGCCGGCGAGGGTGATGTGGCCGTCGCGAATCACTATTACTTCGCCCGCCTGCTCGCCAGCGATGACGCCGCCGACCGGGCCGTGGCCGAGAAAGTTCAGCTGATCTTCCCCGACCAAGACGGTCGCGGCGCCCATGTCAACGTCAGCGGCGCGGGCATTGTCAAGAGCGCCCCCAACCGCGAGAACGCCGAGAAGTTCCTGGCATTCCTGCTCTCCGACGAAGCCCAGCAGATCCTCGCCGGCGGCAACTTCGAGTACCCGGCCGTCGACGGCGTCCCGCTGCACCCGGTGCTGGAAGGCTTCGGCGAGTTCAAGGGCGACGACGTTAACGCCGCCGCTCTGGGCGAGAACAATGTCGAAGCCGTCCGCCTCATGGACCGTGCCGGCTGGCGGTAAAACCGGCGACGTCTCGAAGCCGGGGATGTCTCAAGAGGCGGTTGCGTCATCGCCGGCTTGGCGGCTGGTGATGACGATTTTCGATTCCACGTCCTGCGCCTGGGCGGCCGCCAAGACGCGGCGCTCGAAGTCGTCTTTCGACACGGCCTCGAACTCGCCGGCCGCCTTGCCATCGACGCTGACTTCGCACGTTACGGACTCCGTGCCCCGCACTTCCGCCTCCCGCAGCGACTCGGCCGAGGCGTTGCTGAGGATCGGCTTGAGCGTGGTCGGCACCGGGCGGGCCGCCTTCTTGCTCGCCGTCTTTGCCGCCTTCTTGCGGACGGCCTTTTTCTTCTTCGGCACCGCCTGCTCCGGCGTCAGGCTCGTCGGGATGAACAGCAGCCGATCACAACTCGGGCACGTCACCATCGCGTCACGCACGGCCAAGCGGTTGTAGGCGTCGACCATCAGCTCGCGGTTGCAGGCGCCGCAGAAATACTCCATCCGCCGGGCGTCGGGCATCTCCAGCGGGGCCATGGCCTCGCCGTCGTACCGCTCCACGAGCCGCTCGAACGCCTGCCGCGCCGCCGCCGGGGTGGCCTCGGCGGCCGTGTCACGCCGCGGCTGCAGCTTCTCGACCTCGGCCTGAAGCTCGGCCACCTGCGTCGCGTTCGTCGCCTCCAACTCCGCCAGCTTGTTCTTCTCTTCGCCAAGCGCCGTCTCGGCCGTGGCCAGCGCCGCCTGCTTCGTTTCGGCGTCGCCCATGGCCGCCAGCACCTGCTCCTCGACCTTGTTGCGGTCTTCCTTCTGCGTGTTGATCTCGACAAGGAAGGCTTGGTACTCCTTGTTGCCGGACGAGTTCTGCTGCTGATCGCGGAGCTTCTCGATGTGCTGATCGCGGGCCGAGAGGTCCAGCTGCAGCTTGTCGGCGAGGCCGCGGGCGGCCATCGACGCCTGCTTGTTCTCGGTGGCGGCCGTTTCGGCCATCGTCACCCGCCGGCCCTGCACCCGCAGGCTCCGGGTCGCGGCGTCGAGCCGCTCCTGGGCCGTGCGCAACGCCTGGTCGGCTTCGAAGAGTTCCAGCAACGCGAGGTTCGTCGGGCCCATGAACACATCAACTTACGCGAAGCACCCGGCGAGGGACACCCGCTGCCGCCACTTTTCCAAAGGTTCGCCCGTTGTTCCCCGTCGGATCGCCCCCACCGACGACCGGCAGCGGTTTCAAATCGCCCCGCTCGCTCACGATACGAACCGCCGGCCGAAGCCATTCGCTGCACCGCCGGGTCGTAGGCTAAATCGCCGTCGCACCCGTCAACCCTGCTTGATCCGGCGGAAGAACCGCTTGATCACGTGGCATTGCTTGTGCCGTCGCTTGTCGAGACGCTGTTTCTGCGTCCGCGTCGGGTTGAGTTGGAGGCCGTCGGATGATTCACGGCGTGGTTTCGCGTCAAATTCGTGCGGAAAGCTTGTCGATCGTGCGGAGCAGGTGTAGGTGGAAGTCGGCCCATGACACAGCCCGCGTCTCGTCAAGCAGACCGCTGTGGAGGCCGAGCAGGATCACGCCCGCCGCCAGTTCGTCGTCATGCGGCAGCATCAGCGGGTCATCAACCTTTGGCGAGCAGCGCGGACCAGCCCGGCCGCCTCGTCGGGCGTGTCGGCGGTGGCGGTGAGGTGGCCCATTTTGCGGCCTTTGCGGGGCTCGGTCTTGCCGTAGAGGTGGAGCTTGACCCGCGGGTCGGCGAGGGCGGCGGGCCAGTCGGGTTCGCCGGCTTGCCACAGGTCGCCGAGGAGGTTGGCCATCGCGGTGCCGCCGGGCAGCAGGGCCGGGTCGCCCAGGGGCAGGTTGCAAACGGCTCGGAGCTGTTGCTCGAATTGGTCGGTGACGCAGGCGTCGAGGGTGAAGTGGCCGCTGTTGTGGGGGCGGGGGG
>CAYLSV010000106.1:11007-11281 GCA_964386435.1 uncultured Tepidisphaerales bacterium | reverse complement strand
GTCCGACCGAACGCGCCGAGCAAGCTCGACGGCTACCCCAAGAGATCACGAGATGTTAAGGTTCAACGCCCGTTACTTCTCCTGTTCCGCCCACCACTCCGCGTACGGGGTGTTCTTCGCCAGGAAACGGTTGTAGTCGCGTTGATCATCAGTCCACCAGACGGGGCCGCGTTCGCCGAGGGCGAGCTTGGCTTCGTGGACGCGGCGGCGGGCTTCCCGGCGCAAGGTGTCATCATCGGTCAAGTTCGCCCGGCGGATGTCGCCGCGGGCGAGC
>CAYLSV010000106.1:0-10997 GCA_964386435.1 uncultured Tepidisphaerales bacterium | reverse complement strand
GCCACTGCGCGGCTTCGTCGGCGGGGAGGTTGGGGTTGGTCGCCCGCCACAGGCGGCCGCGGACGACGATGTAGCGGCCGTCAGGGGTGCGGGACGGGTCACTGCGTGGCATGGCTCACCGGGTTCCGGGCAAGATCGGCGAGGATCTGGCAGCCCTCGATGAGCTTGTCGTCGGGGGCGGCGAAGCTGACGCGGAAGTGGGTGTCGCGGTCGCTGAACACGCCGCCGGGGATGACCAGCACGTTCCGGCCGACGGCCTGCGTGCAGAAGTCGGTGCCGGTCATGCCGGCCGGAGCTTTGGGGAAGGCGTAGAACGCCCCGTCCGGCGGCGTCAGCTCGAACGCCCCACCGAGGGCGTCCACCACCAGATCCCGCTTGTGGCGGTAGGCGGCGAAATGCGCGCTCATGTCAACATCCATCGCCGCCACGGCCGCGTGCTGGAAGGGCGAGGGGGCGCAGACGTAAGTGTACTGCTGCAGCTTCGCCATCTGCTGGACGATGGCCGAGGGCCCGGCAACGTAGGCGACCCGCCAGCCGGTCATGCCGTGGCTCTTGCTGAAGCCGCGGAGCAAGAGCGTGTTCTCGTACTCTGCCGCCGGGCTGGGCGGGGCGTCGCCGAAGCGGAAATCGTTGTAAATTTCGTCGCTGAGCAAAATCAGGTTGTGCTTCTCGCACAACCGGATGGCCGCCTGTTGCTCCTCGTGGCTGAGGGTCACGCCGGTCGGGTTGCCGGGGGAGTTGAGGATCAGCATTTTGGTCCGCGGCGTGATCGCCCGCTCGACCTGGTCGGCATCGAACCGGAAGTGCGGGTAGGAGTCGATCGCCACCGACTTGCCGCCGGCCATCGTCAGGAGGTGGCGGTACATGACGAAGTACGGGTCGAGGAACAGCACCTCGTCGCCGGGGTCGATGAGGGCCAGGATCGAGAGGTACAACCCGCCGCTGACGCCGCTGGTGATGACAACGTCGCCGGGGTCGCGGCTTAGTTCCTGCTGCAGGTCACTGTGCAGCCGATCGCGCAGCGGGCTGATGCCCTGCGTCGGCGTGTACCGGTTGAACCCGGCCCGCACCGCCTCGGCCGCCGCGTCCTTCACCGCCTCGGGCACGTCAAAATCGGGCAAGCCGATTGACAGGTTGATCGGGTCCGACAGCTTCGCCGCCAGATCGAAGACCTTGCGGATGCCGCTGGAGTCGACCGCCCTGGCGCGGCCGGAGATCAGCGAGCCGGGGTCGAAGGGCATGAGACATGGTATGTGGTCCGTTGCTCGTGGTCCGCAGCTCACGCTGGCAAAAGCACGATAGAGTACAGCAACTGATCGCTGACAACCGACCACGGACCGACGAAAATCACCGATGTCAGGTTGACGCTCAATAGCCCGTGCCTATCCTACCCGACCTTGCACTGGCGGCAACGCATGTGCAAGGCACACGACGGGCCGCCCGACGCTGTTGGGCGGCAACTTTTTATGAGACGCCGGATGGTCCGGCGACTCACCCAGGTGAGACCTTGAACCACGAGACGCGGCCCGCAAGGCACGCGGGAGCGAGCTGAACGATGACGGGCGACAAGATCCGCATTCGCATGGAGGCCTACGACCACCGGGCGCTGGATGCCAGCGCCAAGGAGATCGTCGAACAGGCCAAGCGGACCAACGCCAAGGTGTGCGGCCCCGTGCCGTTGCCGACGCGGGTGGAACGCTGGACCGTGCTGCGCAGCCCGCACGTCAACAAGAAGGCCCGCGAGCAGTTCGAGATGCGCACGCACAAGCGGATGATCGACATCAGCGAGCCGACCGGCCGCACCGTGGAGTCGCTCAACCGCCTCGTCGTCCCGGCGGGCGTGTTCGTCAAAATCAAGGCCAGCACCTGATGATGTAGTTCAATGGCCCAGCCTCCCCCGAGGCGGGGCCTTTTTCATGGGCCGGACGGGTTTTGCCCGCCGTTCCACGAGTTCAACCGGCCCGGACCAGACACCCGCGGCCGGCAAAGCACCACCGGAGGCGTGGGGTTCAACGCAGAACCCGCGCCGCCCCGCACCGAAAGGGTGGGGCGGAGACGCCGCCGGAGAAAGTACGTCGGCGGATAACCGCCACCGAACCCCGCAAGGAGTCGGCTACCCAGCACAGGCAGGCTCAGCCTCCCGTGATGCTCTGGCCGGTAAGACCCGATGACCCCCGCACTGCTCGCAACCAAAGTCGGCATGACCCGGCTGTACGACAAGGACGGCAAGAACGTCCCTGCCACCGTCCTCGAGGCCGGGCCGTGCGTCGTCACCGCCGTCCGCGGCGAGGACGACGGCTACCACGCCGTCCAACTCGGCTTCGGCGACGTCAAGCCCAAGCACAGCACCCTGCCGATGATCGGCCACGCCGCCAAGGCCGGCACGTCGCCCAAGCGGTACTTCGGCGAGGTCCGCCTGAAGGACGCCGCCGACAAGAACGTCGGCGACGTCATCAAGGTCGACGTCTTTGAGGGCATCATCAACGTCGACGTTGTCGGCATTAGCAAGGGTAAGGGCACCGCCGGCGTCATGAAGCGGCACAACTTCGGCGGCCAGCCCGCCAGCCACGGCACCGAGCGGAAGCACCGCTCGCCGGGCAGCATCGGCGGCCGGGCCACCAACCGCGGCTTCAACGGCCGGCCCAAGAAGGGTTTGCGCATGGCAGGCCGCATGGGCAACGAGCGGATCACCAGCCGCAACCACCAGATCCTCGGCTACGACGTCGAGAAAAACCTACTCTTCGTCAAGGGCTGCGTCCCCGGCGGCAAGAACGGCCTGGTCCACTTGTCGGCCTCCATGAAGCAACCCGCCGTCAGCGACGACTAACCCCTCACCCTGAACCCCAAAGGAGACTCCGATGATCGAAGTTCCCGTGTACAACCAGCAGGGTGAGCAGATCGAGTCGATCCAGATCGACCCGGCCAAGCTCGGCGGCGAGGTCCGCCCGGCCCTTCTCAAGCAGGCCGTCGTGATGTACCACGCCAACAAGCGGCAGGGCAGCGTCAAGACGAAGAACCGCGGCGAAGTCAGCGGCTCGACCAAAAAGATGTACCGCCAGAAGGGCACCGGCAATGCCCGCATGGGCACCAAGCGGAACCCCATCCGCCGCGGCGGCGGCCACGCCCACCAGAAGGTGCCGCGGGACTTCGACCAGCGCATGCCCAAGCAGCAGCGCCGCCTCGCCGCCCGCAACGCCTTGCTCAGCAAACTGCAGAGCGGCGAGGTCAAGGTTGTTGACGGCATCAAGCTCGACGAGCCCAAGACCAAGCTCATGGCCGCCGTCATGGGCAAGCTGGGCATTGACGGCAGCGTCCTCTACTGCCGCAACGAGCAGGAGTTCGGCGACGTCGGCCTCTACCGCGCCAGCCGCAACCTGCCCAAAACGTACCTGACCACCACCCGCCAGCTCAACGCCGGCGACCTGCTCAACCGCCGCACCCTGCTCATCAGCAAGGCCGGCCTCACCGAGTTCGTCAACGGCACGGCTGACACGACCGCCGCCGCCTAACCCGAGGACACTTCCATGGACGCCACCGAAATCCTCGTCAAGCCGATTATCACCGAGAAGACGACCTGGCAGGCCGCCCGCCACAACGCCTACGTCTTCCACGTGAGCCCCAAGGCTGACAAGCACAGCGTCAAGCGCGCCATCGGCGAGCTGTACAACGTCAAGGTCGCCGAAGTCCGCATCGCCGTCCGCAAGGGCAAGAGCAAGCGGAACAAGTTCGGCACCTTCGCCAAGCCGACCGTCAAGCGGGCCATCGTCGTCCTCGCCGGCGACGACCGCATCGATTTGTTCTAGCCGGAGTACCGAGTACGAAGTACCGAGCACCGAGTCCGGAACTCATTACTTATTACTCATCACTCATTACTCCCTACGCCATGCCTGTCAAAGTCTACAAGCCCACATCGCCCGGCCGCCGCAACGGCAGCGTGATCGATTACAAGGCCGTGCTCACGAAGTTCGAGCCGGAGAAGTCGTTGTGTGAGGGCAAGCGCCGCCCAACCGGCCGCAACCACCACGGCGTCATCACCTGCCAGGGCCGCGGCGGTGGTAACAAGAAGCTGTACCGCAAGGTCGACTTCAAGCGTAACAAGCGTGACGGCGACAAGGCCACCGTCCTCGCCATCGAGTACGACCCGAACCGCACCTGCTTCATCGCCCTCATCCAGTACGAGGACAACGAGAAGATGTACATCCTCGCCCCCGACGGCTTGGCCGTGGGCGCGACGGTGCAGACCGGCCCCGGCAGCCCGCCGCAGATCGGCAACGCGATGGCCCTCTCGGACATCCCGCCGGGCCTAGAGATCCACAACATCGAGCTCAACCCCGGCCAGGGCGGCAAGCTCGTCCGCTCGGCCGGCAACCGGGCCCGTCTGGCGGCGAAGGAAGGCCGCTACTGCGTCATCACGCTGCCCAGCGGTGAGCAGCGCCGGGTGCTCAGCAGCTGCCGGGCGACGATCGGCATGGTCGGCAACTCCGACTGGCAGAACGTCAGCATCGGCAAGGCCGGCCGCAACCGGCACCGCGGCATCAAGCCCCACGTCCGGGCCAAGGCCAAGAACCCGATCGACCACCCGCTGGGCGGCGGCGAGGGCCGCAGCAACGGCGGCCGCCACCCGGTCAGCCGCACCGGCGTCCCCGCCAAGGGCGGCGTCACCCGCGATCGCAAGAAGCACTCGGAAAAACTCATCCTGCGCCGCCGCAAGATGGGCAAGCACCAGCCCCGCAAGGTCACCGTCAACGCCTAAGGAATCACCATGAGCCGCAGCAGCAAAAAAGGGCCGTACGTCGACGAGAAGCTTTACCTCAAGGTGGAAGCTCAGGGCGAGGGCGGCCGGCCGATCAAGACCTGGCGTCGCGCCTGCACGATCATCCCCGAGTTCGTCGGCAAGACCTTCGAGGTCCACAACGGCCGCCAGTTCATCCGCGTGTTCGTCACCGAGGACATGGTCGGCCACAAGCTCGGCGAGTTCAGCCCGACCCGTACCTTCAAGGGCCACGGCGACAACAAGCGGCGCTAAGCCAGCGGCGAAAAGTTACGTAAGTAAAGGACCACGACGATGGCAACCACCCTCTCCGACGGCACCACCGAGTACACGGCGACGCACCGCTTCGCTCGCATCTCGCCGCGCAAGGTCCGGCTCGTGCTGGACATGATCCGCGGCCGGCAGATCGACGACGCGCTGGCCGTGCTCAAGTTCAACAAGCGGCGCGGCAGCATGTTCGTCGAGAAGGTCGTCAAGTCGGCCGTGGCCAACTACTACGACCAGGAGACGGCCCAGGGCAGCGGCAACCTGGTTGTCAGCCTCGCACGTGCCGATGAGGGGCCGACCATCAAGCGGTTCCAACCCAAGGACCGCGGCAAGGCCCACCCGATCATGAAACGCACCAGCCAGATCACCGTCGGCGTCGCCGAAGCCAACTAAAGGACTACGAATCATGGGCCAAAAGACACACCCGATCGGCTTCCGCGTCGGCATCACCGAGGACCACCGCAGCAAGTGGTTCGCCCCCAAGAGCGCCTTCGGCGAGTTCCTCGTTGAGGACTACCAAATCCGCAAGCTGCTCGACGAGCGGCTCAACCGCCGCCCGCCGTTCGCCGCCGTCAGCGACATCGTCATCGAGCGGACCCGTGAGGAAGTGACCGTCACCATCAAGACGGCCCGCCCCGGTCTGGTCATCGGCCCCAAGGGTGCCGAGGTCGACAAGCTCCGCGAGGCCGTCGAGGATCTGATCCACCGCCGGGTCGCCCCGATCAAGGTCGTGGAGATCAAGAACCCGGACCTCAACGCCCAGCTCGTGGCCGAAGGCATTGCCGAGCAGCTCAAGCGGCGGGCCAGCTTCCGCCGGGTGCTGAAGATGCGGTGCGAGGCCAGCATGAACGCGGGGGCCAGGGGCATCCGCATCCAGATCGGCGGCCGGTTGAACGGTGCCGAGATCGCCCGCAGCCACAAGCTCACGGTCGGCAGCGTGCCGCTGACGACGCTGCAGGCGAACATCGACTACGGCTACGCCATCAGCAACACCAAGGCCGGCACCATCGGCGTCAAGTGCTGGGTCTACAAGGGCCGCTACGGCTCGGATGTCCAGGATACCGACGTCCGCCCCGGCGGCCCGCCGCGTCGCGGTGGCCGTCGCGGCTAAAGCAAGTTTCCCCTCTCGTTCCCCCTGTTCCCGACCGCTTAGGAGATTGTCATGCCACGCATGCCCAAACGGGTCAAGTACCGCAAAAGCCAGCGCGGCAAGATCCGCGGCAACGCCGCCCGCGGCAACTACGTCGCGTTCGGCGACTACGGGTTGCAGTCGCTCGAGAGCGGCTGGATCACCGCCCGCCAGATCGAGGCCGGCCGCATCGCCGTCAGCCACTTCCTCCGCCGCGAGGGCAAGCTGTTCATCCGCATCTTCCCGCACAAGCCGATCTCCGGCAAGCCGCTGGAGGTCCGGATGGGCAAGGGCAAGGGCGACGTCGATTACTGGGCCGCGACCGTGAAGCCCGGTACCGTGATGTACGAGATCGCCGGCGTGACCGAGCTTTTGGCGAAGCAGGCCTTGGCCCGCGTCGCCCACAAGATGCCGGTCCGCTGCCGCCTGGTCGAACGCAAGGCCGCCGCCGCTTAAGGAGCATGAAGATGAACGCCAAGGACATGCGCGAGAAGAACGACGAAGCCCTGCTGAAGCTGCTGGCCGAGAAGCGCCGCCACCTCTACGACCTGCGGGTCCAGAGCGTGACGGAGAAGGTCAGCGACACCACCCAGTTCGGCCAGACCAAGAAGGACATCGCCCGGATCCACACGATCCTGACCGAGCGGAAAATCCAAACGGCACAACCGGCTGCGAAGTAACGAGAGAATCCGATGAGCGACTCCACCACCCAACCCGCCGACGCGGCCATTCGCAGCGAACTGAAGACGATCGAAGGTGTCGTCACCAGCGCCAAGGCGGCCAAGACGATTACCGTCACCGTCACCTACCAGACGCAGCACCCCAAGTACGGCAAGTACATCAACCGCAGTACCAAGTTCGCCGTCCACGACGAGAACGGCGACGCCGGCGAGGGCGACAAAGTCACCTTCGCCGAGTGCCGCCCGCTCAGCCGCCACAAGCACCACCGCCTCGTGAAAGTGCTTGAGAAGGCCCCCGAGAACCAGTGAGCTTCCCGTCACTTGTCATTTGTCACTTGTCCTTTGTCACTGACGCGGGGACCAAGGACAAAGGACCAACGACAAAGGACACCACCCCATGATCCAACAAGAAACCTATCTCGACATCGCCGACAACACCGGCGCCAAGCAGGCGATGTGTATCCGTGTGCTCGGCGGCTCGACGGCCCGCGGCGGGTTCAAGCGACGCACCGCCGGCATCGGCGACGTCATCATCTGCTCGGTGAAAAAAGCGTTGCCCAACGGCGAGCTCAAGAGCGGCGAGATCATCCGCGTGGTCATCGTCCGCACCAGCCACGCCATCCGCCGCCGCGACGGCAGCCTTGTCCGCTTCGACAAGAACGCCGGCGTCGTCATCGACAAGGACGGCAACCCCCGAGGCACCCGCATCTTCGGCGCTGTCGCCCGCGAACTCCGCGACAAAGGGTACATGAAGATCGTGTCGCTGGCCAGCGAAACCGTGTAACGAGATGTCATTTGTCCTTCGTCCTTTGTCCTAATGACAAAGAACAAAGGACCAAGAACAAAGGACCAAGAACCATGGCACAAAAGATCAAGACAGGCGACAACGTGGTGCTCGTGACCGGGCGCGACAAGGGCAAGTCGGGCAAGATCCGCCGAATCATCCTCGGCGACGACGGCCACGTCCACCAGGTGGTGGTCGAGGGCCTGAACATGAAGACCAAGCACATCAAGCCCAACGCCCAGCAGCAAAAGGGCGGCCGGGTGCGGGTCGAGGCTCCGGTTCACGTCAGCAACGTCGCCGTCGTCTGCCCCAAGACGAACAAGCCGACCCGCGTGCGGTTCGAGGACCGCGACGGCGTCAAGCACCGCGTGGCTGTCGTCAGCGGCGAGAGCCTCGGCGAGGTCAAGAAGAACGGTATCACCACGAAGAAGTAACCCGATTCGCCGGCGGCCCGAACCTTTTCGGGTTGGTTGACGAACCATTTAGTTCCGAGCCCGCCTTCGGGTTGGCACCCGAGGCTCATCCGGCAGGAGATCACGATGGCAAAGAAGAAAGACAACGTCGAAGCGCCCGACGCCTACAAGCTCGACGGCTACCACCCCCGGCTCAAGCAGCACTACAAGGACCAGGTGCTGCCCAAGCTCAAGGAGCAGTTCGGCATCAAGAACGATTTGGCCGTGCCGAAGCTCGAGAAGATCGTCATCAGCATGGGCCTGGGCAAGGCCGTCACCGGCGGCGACAAGGGCCGCTTCGAGACGGCCGAGAAAGAGCTGATCCAGATCAGCGGCCAAAAGCCCGTGCGGATCAAGGCCAAGAAGAGCGTGGCGACCTTCAAGGTCCGCGCCGGCCAGGAGACGCACCTGAAGGTCACGCTCCGCGGGGCCCGGATGTGGGAGTTCCTCGACCGCCTGATCAACCTCGCCATCCCCCGCGTGAAGGACTTCCGCGGCTTGCCGGAGAAGGGCTTCGACAAGCAGGGCAACTACACCTTCGGCCTCAACGAGCAGAGCGTGTTCCCCGAGATCGACTCGGCGAACATCCAGCACCAGCAGGGCATGCACATCACGCTCGTCAGCACCAGCCAGAACCCCGAGCAGGGCCGGGCGTTGCTCGACGGCTTCAATTTTCCCTTCCGCAAGCCCGACGAGAAGCGGTCCGCCGCGTAATTTAAGGACACGAACATGGCCACCAAAGCCTGGATCAGCAAGCAAGCCAAGCGGCAAGAGACCATCAACCGCAACTGGGAGAAGCGGCAGGAGCTCAAGAAGGAGGGCGACCGCGCCGCCATGGCCCGCATGGACCGCGACAGCAGCCTGACCCGCAGCAAGAGCCGCTGCCAAATCACCGGCCGCAGCCGCGGCTACCTGCGGAAGTTCAACATCAGCCGCGTCATGCTCCGCGAGCTCGCCCTCAAGGGCCACATCCCCGGACTGAAGAAGAGCAGTTGGTAGATCGTCATTGGTCCTTCGTCCTTGGTCCCACCGGCACCAGCGACAAAGAACATAGAACAAAGGACAGCACACGATGAGCATGCAAGACCCGATCGCCGACATGCTGACGCGGATTCGCAACGCGAACCGCGTCGGGCGGCGCATGGTGATGGTGAAAAAGAGCAAGATCTGCCGCGGCATCGCCGACACCCTCGTCAACGAGGGGTACATCGACAGCTTCGAGGAGGTCGACGACGCCACGGGGCAGGGCCAGCTCAAGGTCAAGCTCAAGTACGACTTGGCCGGCGGCCGGGCGATCCGCGACATCACCCGCGTCTCCAAGCCGGGCCGCCGCGTCTACTCCAACGTCGAGGACATGCCCCGCGTCCTCGCCGGCCTCGGCATCACCGTCGTCTCGACCAGCAAGGGCGTCATGTCCGACCGCAGTGCCCGCGAGCACAACGTCGGCGGCGAACTCCTCTGCCGCGTCAACTAATTCGTCCCGCCCGTTCCTGAAACCATCTAAGGAATCACCATGTCCCGCCTCGGCAAAAAGCCCGTCGACATCCCCTCCGGCGTCACCGCCAAAGTCGACGGCCACACCGTCACCGCCACCGGCCCTAAGGGCACGCTCTCGTTCGAGTTCAAGCCAATCGTCGGCGTCGCCGTCGAGGACAAGGTTGTCAACGTCACCCGCGACGGCGACACCGGCAGCGCCAAGGCGTTGCATGGCACCACCCGTGCCGTGATCGCCAACATGTTCGAGGGCGTCAGCAAGGGCTTCGAGAAGAAGCTCGAGGTCCGCGGCGTCGGCTATAAGGCGGAGCTCAAGGGCAAGAAGCTCGCCCTCAACGTCGGCTTCGCCAACACCATCACCCTCGACGTCCCCGACGGACTGACAATCAACATCGAGGGCAGCCAGGTCTCGGAGATCAGCAACGTCGTGACGGTCAGCGGCAGCGACAAGCAATCGGTCGGCCAGTTCGCCGCCCGCATCCGCGATGTCCGCAAGCCCGAGCCGTACAAGGGCAAGGGCATTCGGTACGAAGGCGAGAAGGTCATCCAGAAGGCCGGCAAGGCGTTCGGCGCCAAGTAACGCAAGCAGTCCATTCACCCAGACCCGCCGCACGTTTGGAATCGTTCGGCCAACCGGTCATCCACCATGCGCAAAAGCGAACAGCTCAAAAAGAACAAGCGGTTCCAGCGGCGGAAGTACTCCGTCCGGAACAGCGTTGCCGGCACCGGCGATCGGCCGCGGCTGGCGGTGTTCCGCTCGAACAAGCACATCGAGGCCCAGATCATCGACGACTTCGTCGGCAAGACCCTCGCCAGCGCCAGCACCAAGCAGGCCGAAGTCCTCGGCAGCGAGGGTCACGGCGGCGACATCGCCGGGGCGAGCAAGGTCGGCAAGGCACTGGCCGAGAAGGCCAAGGCGGCGGGCGTGTCGAAGGTCGTCTTCGACCGCGGCGGCAACCGGTTCCACGGCCGCGTCAAGGCGCTGGCCGATGCCGCACGCGAGGGCGGCTTGCAGTTCTAACACGGCTCACGAGATCAACATGGCAGACGAGAAGAACGACGTGACCGTGGCGGACAACGCCCCCGACAGCACCCCAACCCCCGCCACGCCCCCGGCGGCGGACGGCGGCCCGGTGCAGGGCAGCATGGCCGGCAATGCCGAGTCGGGCAGCAGCAGCGACGGCACCAGCCCGACGCCGCACCACGGCGACATGACCAACCAAGAGACGGTTGCCGCCGGTGCCAGTGCTCCCGCCGC
Organism: uncultured Tepidisphaerales bacterium; assembly: GCA_964386435.1. Taxonomy (GTDB): domain Bacteria; phylum Planctomycetota; class Phycisphaerae; order Tepidisphaerales; family Tepidisphaeraceae; genus CAYLSV01. The sequence goes on along the minus strand of CAYLSV010000106.1, from coordinate 162 downwards.
CACCGCTGACGGCAGGCAGACGGCCGACGGCACCAGCCCGACCGGCGGTGATCCGCGCGGCCGCGGTCCCGGTGGGCCGGGCGGTGGCGGTCGAGGTGGTCCCGGCGGTGGTGGGGGTGGTGGCGGTGGTCGCGGTCGGGGCGGTCCGGGCGGCGGTCGGGG